>CAMJIA010000069.1 GCA_946405695.1 uncultured Prevotellaceae bacterium
CAATGTGCTGGCTGATGTTGTCGAGTGCCGATGTGGCCTCGTCGAGGAAGAGTACCTTGGGTTTTCTTACCAGTGCACGGGCAATGAGTATTCGCTGGCGCTGTCCGCCCGACACGCCCTTGCCATCAACCGTGATGGGCGTGTCCATGCCTAAGGGGAACTTGCGGATGTCTTTGTCGAGTGCCGCCAGGCGTGCCGCCTCCCAGGCATCCTCGTCGGTCAGGTGCGGGTCGTTGAAAATGATATTGTCGCGGATGGTGCCCTCAACGAGCTGGCCGTCCTGCATGCAAATGCCAATACAGAATTGTCGCAGGCTGCGCAGATTGATGTCACTCAAGTCGTACTGGTCGTAGAAAATGGATCCTGCTAACGGATGCTCCAGGCCCATCATCAGTCGCATTAGGGTACTTTTTCCGCAGCCCGAGCTTCCGACAAGGGCAACATAGTCACCGCTATTGATGCTCAGGTTCAGACCGTCGAAGAGCATAGGCATGTCATCGGCATAGCGGAACTTCAGACCGCGTATGTCCACCCGCCCTGATATGCTCTTCACGACATGGGCTTCCTCCTTCACTTCAGTCCTTGCAGCAAATATAGGACGGCAGAGCCGTATCTCCGGTAGCATGCGTGACAACGTTTTCGTGATGGTCTGCAATTGAAACACGGCCTTGCCGACGATCCCTAAAACGGCACAATAGGCGATATAGTCGGAGAGTGCCAGGCCATAGTGCCAAGCTGCCCACATCGTCACAATCATGGGCAGGAACTTGAGACAATAGCTGACGCCAGTGATATAGAAACTGGCCAAAGGCTGGCGGCTGCTGTACGCCTCTGTGGGTGCATAAGCCTTTGCCCATTGATAGAAAGCCCGGAACTCAGCCCCGCTGGTCTTGATTTTCTGGATACCTGAGAACAAGGAAAACAGCGTGCCTATGAGGTGTGAGCCGCTGGAATTCACGCTTAACTGCACGATCTTTGCATAGTAGTACTCCAGCATGATAGCCGCCAATTGTATCATTATAACAACCAAGCCAGTGAAAAGCAACGGGCCACCATAGATGAAGAACTGTATGAACATGACTGCTGAAAACAGAAAAGTCAATATGGTCGACAGGAAATCGGCCGTAAGACTTGAACTGACGCGCGACAACGACAGCAGACGGTTGGCGAGGTCGCCTGGCGTAAATGTCTTGGCAAACGTGGCAGGCAGTAGCAGCAGGCGCGACATGGTAGCCGTCTGCAGCGCATATTCCACCTTGTCCTTGATGCGTACCACCACCAGGTTGCGAGCTATCTGCACCATCGTCAGTCCGGCGGCAGCACTGAAAAGCAGTGTGGCAATGGGAACAAGCTGACTGGCATCACCCGATGGAATCACCTCCGAAAAAATCAGCTTGCACACGTATGGCGTAAACATCGTCAGCAGAGCAACGCTTACGCAGGCCATCAGGCAGTAAAGCCAGTCATACATGCAGAGGCAGCTCAAGGCATAGCGCATTATTTTCCTGGCAGTCAGTTTCTCGTCTGTAAGAGGCTGACAGGTAATCAGTGCCTCCCTCTTCAGCAGGTCTGCACTTTTGCTGGCCATCATAAGTTTACCTGTCTTCGGATGAGTGAACGTATAATCTGTAAAGCCGGGAACAAGTATGACGGGCGTGTCGTCGTCGGCCATAAATCCCATCATGTGGCCCGTACAGCGCGACCACCAACGGTCGGTCAGCGTAATGTAGCGGAAGAAAACGTTATAGCTGTCTAACAACGTCTCTATCTTCTCGATGTCCGATGGCAAATCTACAGCCGACTGCATCTGCTTCCATAGCTTCCGGTCTATTATGGATCGCAGAATGTCCCGTGTCTGGCTCATCGCCTTGCGGTCACCATCCATGCGGTGGGCTAACTGCTGGTGGAATAGATTCGTTCTCATCGTGTCACGCGTATTTTAACAGGTTGCTGTAAAGACCGTCCATCTGACTCAGCTCGTCGTGCGTGCCGTGCTGGGTGATGTGGCCGTGTTCTACAACATAGATCTGCTCGCACTTGGCAATGGTCTCGAGGCGATGGGCAATCATGATGGTTGTTATGCCCATGTCATAAAGATGTCCCATCACCTTGGCTTCCGTCTCAGGATCCAGTGCCGAGGTGCCCTCGTCCATGAGCAGCACGGTAGGCTCCTTGGCCAGTGCGGTGGCTATCTCGATGCGCTGTCGCTGGCCGCCGCTGAAGTTCTTGCCACGCTCAGCAACGACTCCCCGATAGGCTCCAGGACGTTCCATGATCTCATGGTGTATCTGCGCATCGTTGCAGGCCAGCACCATAGCGAAGTCTTCTATCGAATCGTCCCACATCTTGACATTGTCTGCAATAGTGCCTTCAAAGAGGGTTACGTCCTGATTGACCACCGAAACAGAGTTGACGAATGTCATACGGTCGATGGCCTTACGGGGCTTGCCGTCGAACAGCACTTCACCCTCCCATGGCTCATACAGCCCCGACACGAGGCTCAGGATGGTGCTCTTGCCGCAACCCGAGGGGCCTACCAGAGCGATGCGCTCGCCAGCCTTGATTTTCAGCGAGAAGTGACTGATGATGGGCGGCAGGTTACGGTCGTAGCCGAAGGTGACGTCGCGCAGTTCTATCTCACCTGCCAGTTTGGCCACATCTGGCAGTTCGTCATCGGTCGGCAAACGCAGTTCAGCGCATTCCGGCTTACAGTCGGTCACCTCCTTGATGCGCTGGATAGACGAGTTGATTCTCAAAGCGGTCTGTACGCTGGCAATAGTCCTGATGATGGGATTGATGGACTCGTTGATAAGTCCTTGTGAGGCCAGTATCATGCCAGGTGTCATCTCACCTTGCAGGATGAACCAGGTGCCCATACATAGTATGACACCATTGGTAACCTCCAATATAAACTCCGGCAGGGCGCTCAAATAAATATTATTGGTGAAGGTGTTCACGCGGGCATTCATAGACTGTGCATAGGTTTTCTCCCATTGTGCATAGAAGTGTCGCTCACCGCCCAAGGCCTTGATGGTGTCCAGATTACCCATTCCCGTCATGGTGACGTTTTGTAGCCGCGTCTCCGTCACTTCCAGGTTCATGGCGAGTTCCTTCTGCTTGTTGGCAGTGCTGCGCATCACGTAAACGAGCAACAGGATGGAGAATATTTCCAGCAATCCCAGTTTCCAGTTGAAAAGCATGACAAAATAACAGCAGAGAATGGGCAGAATGAGCAAGCTTACGGCCGCCAGGGAGTAGTCTATCAGCCTGGAGGTCTTTGCGATGGTGGTGTAGCGTGCCGCCAGTTCACCTGGTGAAAATTGGGTGAGCAGCGTCATCGGTAGTCTAAATACTGTCCACAGGAAATTCGACGAAGTGGTGATGTTGACTCTTGCCTGACTCTTCCGGCGTAAAATAGAGAACCCTATCCAGACCACCAGTTCAAGCACGAACAGCAGGATATACAGCACTATCAGGGGGGTAAACCATTCCGGGTTCTTCTGTGTGATGATGTTGTCGGTATAAACCTGCTGAAACAGTGACGGAAATATGTTGACTATGGAATTAATGGCAAGGACAATAATACCATTGAAGGCAAAAAGCATATTGCCCTTTAGGAAATAGCGTAATGCCGATACCATCGACAACGCGGCTTTTCGGTTGCGCGTCTTCTCTGCCATCATTCAAACTTTTGCTTTAGGTTACGGAAACGTGTACGCGACGACTCGAACAGATACTGGAACATGCTGCGTCGGTGGGTCTCGGTGAGCACTGAACAGTAGGTGCCGATGCCCATGCTCACATTTTCTGGCTCGCCAAACGACCAGTCGTATTGCGTGGAGTCCTCAGGTGAGCGTAGCAAGTCGATGCGCACCTCGTAGACCACATCGCCCTGTTCCAGCAATCGCTTGGCCAAGATGTTCGACTTCAATGTCTGGCGCACATCGTCGGCATCGGCAGGATAGCGCACAACCTGACTTATGCGGCCTCGCACATAGCCTATCTCGTCGCGCTTCTCGTCGGCGGGCCATACCTGGGCCTCCATGCTTATGAGCAGGTCACGCTGGGCCTCATTGTCGGCATAGGCGATGAGTTGGGTGTGCTGCGACTGTCCGTCGGATGCATTACCGTCAACCACGCTGACAATAGGATCGAAGGCCTCAAATGGCTCATTGTCTGTCTTCGTGCTGATGACAAGTCCATTCACCGTGCTCGTCAGGAAACTATGGCTGTCGCCGATGGATACCATCGCCACTGTCTGACCCTGACGCACGCTGTCGCCATTATGTACCAGCATCGTACGCACAATACCCTTGTTGGGCAGCGTGATGTCGGTGGTTCCCTGCACGGGAAAGACCACTCCCGAATAATAGGCCTTGTCGCTCACATTACCCAAAAAGCCCCATACGATGAATGCTGCCAGTAGCAACGCTGCTGCCGCAGCCAACAGATAGGTGGGAACATAAGTCACACGCAGATGGTCGGCTATCTGTTCGGGCGACTGAACTATTTTCTCAGAATCATCCTTCATATTATAATAATTAGAATCACTTTGCAAAGATAAACATTATTTTTTATTTTTCAAACATTCTGCGTCTTTTTTGGGCAAATAGTCAGGATTATCCTCATCGTCGTTATTATGATACTTGAAAAGGGTCTGTTCTTGTCGACTTTGTTCATTATATCTCGTATTTATATCTTAAGGTTGTTGGCAGTTGGATTCCAATAATCTTTCAGATTGCGGCGCTTGACATCTTTGTTGCCTGACTTCTTGCCAACTTTGATGATAATTCATAACATAATACTCTTTCCAATAGTCAGCTATCTCACAGATGTATTTGTTGCGAGCTAAAGCAGTCATCATTGATTGACGGACAGAAGTCGGGATTATCCTCATCGTCGTTATTATAACAGATCAGTTCCAAAGCATCACCATACGTTTCTGCTCTATGGTGTTGCCATCACCACCAACAATCTCCAGTTGCTCATTGTACCAGGTCTCTACAGGAACTTGTGACACCCAGGAGCCAGTCCCTGTGACTACATATCCCTTTCTGACCAAAATCGGCGATTTTGGTCAGTAAATTCAGTGAATTTGGTCAGTAAATTCAGTGAAATTACAATGCAAATTCAGTGAATTTATAAAGTAAGGTCTAATCCCCTTTATATGAAGGAGTTACGATTAATGGTGTTATCAGATAGATGTGTAAAGAAAAGTGCCTAAATTTTTGGTATTTTTCAGCCGTTAAAATGCCTGTTTTAAGCGAATTTCATGTCAGGTAAATGTGAGGTAATGAGAGGTCCATGTCAGGTAAATGTTAGGTAACATTTCGCGTAACCCGCTGATAATCAGCACCGCATGTTAGGTATGTCAGGTATGTGAGGTAATTTCAACTTCGTGCAGGAATTTGCCCCAAATAGTGCAGAAAAAAAATGCGGACAGCCAAAGCCGTCCGCACTAGGTATGTAACAAAAGAACCGTCCCGCTGTTACAGGCTTTTCGGACTGAGTCTTTTTATTTCTCCATAATGATGTCAGAGAGCTTTACATGGTCAGCGGCATTCACCTTGCCATCGCCATCCACGTCACCAACGACAATCGCCTTGCCGGTGCCTGTGATGATAATCTCACGGGTGGTCACGTCGGAGTTGATGTAATTCGTCTTAGTGGCATAGACGCTCACCTTGTATTTCTGCGACAGCTGAATCTCTGAATCATAATACTTATGGGTGTCAGCTAAAGTCACCTCCGAAATATATTCCACGCCTTCAGTCGCACAACTGAATGACACTTTACCGTTGACAAAACTGATCTCTGGCTTTGCGCACTTAGGAGTTTCAGGGATTTCACCATTACTTATTGCTACTTTACTTTGGAATTTCTTCCAAGGATCAGTATTCATATAGTTGTTCAATGATGCCGCAGGTACATGAAGAGTCGCATATTCGATATACGAGCCATTGAAAGCATCAGTAGCAGTATTTAATCCTTCAAAGCCACCAAGTTTCTCTGCCAAACAATAAACATCTGTCAATTTAGAGCAATTGGCAAAAGCTCCACTACCAATACTCTTCATGCCGCTACCAATAGATATTGATTCCAGACTGCTGCAATTTTGGAAAACGTTACTGCCGATGGAGGTCACGCTGTTGGGAATGGTCACAGAGGTCAGGCCTGTACAATTATAGAAAGCATTATTGTCGATGGAATTCACGCTATAGGGGATATTCACAGAGGTAAGGTTTATGCAGTTTGAAAAGGTAGTGTTGCCGATGGAGGTCACGCTGTTAGAAATTGTAATTGAGCTCAAGCCACTGCAACCAGAGAAAGCACTATATCCGATGGTAGTCACGCTGTTGGGAATGGTTACAGATGTCAGACCGCTACAGTTTGCGAAAGCAGAAATACCGATGGAGGTTAATTTGTTTGGAATAGTTATTGATTTTAGGCTACTGCAGCCAGAGAAAGCACAATCGCCGATGGTGGAAACGCTGTTGGAGATGGTTGCTGAGGTCAGACCGCTGCATCCAACGAAGGCGCTATTTCCTATAGATGTTACACCATTGGGGATTGTCACGGATGTCAGGGCACTGCAATCACTGAAAGCGTTATCTCCAATTTTCGTAACAGTATATGTTTCCCCCTCATGGGTTACTGTTGCTGGGATCTCGACTACCCCTTTATATTTTTTAATTGGATTACTGATAACTTCAGCAATTTTAGCTTTAGTAATATAGTTGTAACATAAGGCTTGGCGATCTACTACATCATTGTGGGAAATCTTAACATACGAAATCCACCATTCACCTACATAGTCACCGCACATGATGAGTACAGAACCCGTATTGGCAAAGTAATTTGCCTGAGCATTGTTCTGGCATCCACTGAATGTCAAAGTCTGCCAGTCTGTTGTAACTGAAATTTCACCAGGTTTGTCGGAACCCGAGAAATAACCTCTTATTTTTTTGCTTGACAGAACCCTTAATCTTAATTGTGATGGTGTAAGACGCATCATAATCCAAGGAACCAACGGCAGGGAACGGCTGGAACTGGACGTCATAATAATTTGTCGTAGCTACGTTACTCTTGAAGTGAAGGCAGCCATCCTTGAATTCAATGCGTGAAGCTGCATCATCACTAATCCAACCATGAGTCCATGAAGCAACAGTAGAGTAGTCAACTTCCACGTCGACCACCTCTTCAGCCTTTGCGCCCAAGAAACATGTCAAGAGTAATAAAACTGTAATTCCTTTCTTCATAATCATTTATTAATTGTTATTATGTATATTTGCCCAAATAAAAACGTGGACTATTTACTTCGTCTACGTTCTCGAGGTATCGCCAAACACCTAACAATCCTAAACGAGCAAATGCCCACGCCAAGCGGCGTGAACAATCTACTTAAGTTCTTGATTGTAGTTTTGAAATTTTGGCGAATTTCGAGAACAAGAATCAAAAGTGGACGTTCCAGTCTTTTGTCTTTATTATGTCTTTGTTATGTCACCATACCTTATTTATATTATAGGGTTAGACATTAATAATTGTTTGATGGCCCAAATATACGATTAATTCTTGAAACTTGCAAGCATTTTGGGAATTATTTGTAGATGCCTATTATAATATAGGTGGTGGAAAGGGATAGGGTGGCGTTGGGAATGGAGGTGGTCGGCGTTGGCGAATGGAGGTGGTTGACGTTAGCGGATGGGAGAGGGTAGTTGTCGGGAAATGGCGTGGGAAGGCACTTTGTAAGATTCTGACAACAAAATATGAGATTAAGACAACCAACG
>CAMJIA010000070.1 GCA_946405695.1 uncultured Prevotellaceae bacterium
ACCTTTTTCTCTATCTTATCCATGGGCGTGATGCCCTCCACCTTATTCACAAGGATATCCACGGCCTCCTCGCCCACCATGTAGCCACGCTGTTCAACGGTGGTGAGCATCGGTTCGCAGGCAATGGCTCGCTCACCGTTGGTGAAACCGCAGATGCTGATATCTTTTGGCACCTGGAAGCCCAGGCGCTTGACGGTGTAAAGAATGCCGATGGCCGTATCGTCGTTGACGGCAAAAAAAGAATCGGGACGGTCATCACGGGCCATCACCTCGGGCGTCAGTGCCTCAGCATCCACACGGCAGTCGCAGGTGTAACGAAGCGAGTCGTCGATGGCCAGTCCGTGCTTCAAAATGGCATCGCGATAGCCGTTATAGCGGTTCTTCGAAATCTCCATCGTCATCGGAGAACCGTAGAAGGCTATGCGCCTGCAACCGGTATCGATGAGATGGCTCACTGCTGTGAAGGCTCCCATATAGTCGTCGACCACCACGCGATTGGTATTCATGCCCGTACAGATGCGGTCGTAGAACACCAGCGGGATGTTCTTGTCGAAAAGCTGCTGGAAATGGCCATACTGCTTGGTGTCTTTTGCCTGCGACACGATTACGCCACACACCCTGTTGTGCTGGAACGACTCACAGATACGCACTTCGCGCTCGTACTTCTCGCCGCTCTGAGCCACCACCACAGAATAGCCCCGCACATTGGCCTGTTCCTCGATGCCGGCAAGAATGCTGGAAAAGTAGAAATGATTGATTTGGGGGATGATGACCCCGATAAGCGTGCTGGGACGAGTCTTGCTACGGCGCAGCGATTCGGCAATGGCATTAGGATAAAAATTATGTTCGCGCGCAAAGGACTTGATGCGCTCACGCTGCTCGGCAGAAATGCGCGGCGAGTCCTTCAACGCTCTCGACACAGTTGCCACGCTCACACCCAGTTCGCGGGCAATGTCTTTCATTGTATAGGTTGATTTATCTTTCATCACCTGTGGTAGTTAGCCTTCTGAGTGCAAAATTAAACAAAAGTTCATTTAATTGTATCGCGTACAAAATTAATAATAAAAAATTGCAAGTGCAAACGTTTGCATATACAAAACACTTGATTTAACTCAAAAATTTGAACAACATTACATAAATACAACTAATTTTGCAACATGAAATAATAACTGAAAACAAATAACGCTAACTAAAATTTACAATGATGAAGCAGGTAAAATTTACTATGCCGATCAGGATGCTCGCACTGATATGCGGGCTGATCCTCTCAGCAAGTGCCTTTGCGCAGCAAATCACTGTCAACGGCCATGTTAAAGATGCTCAGGGTGAACCTATCATTGGTGCCACCGTACGTGTAGCGGACACGCAGACTGCTACCATTACGGACTTCGATGGTAATTTCACGCTGAAAGCTAATGAAGGTGCTGACATCACTGTCAGCTACATCGGTTATCAGGATGCTACCGTCAAGGCTGCTCCCAGCGTGGAAGTAACGTTGCAAGACGATGCAGCTTTACTGAACGAGGTGGTGGTCATCGGTTACGGTCAGGTTAAGAAAAGCGACCTGACAGGATCGGTTACGGCCCTGAAGCCAGACTCTAAGAACAAGGGTCTTGTGGTCAATCCCCAAGACATGTTGGCAGGTAAGGTTGCCGGTGTTAATATTATCAGCAACGACGGTGCTCCAGGCAGTGGTGCACAGATCCGCATTCGTGGCGGTTCGTCGCTGAATGCCTCTAACGACCCGTTGATTGTGATTGATGGTCTGGCAATGGATAACGAAGGTGTGAAGGGTCTTTCCAACCCCCTTTCAATGATTAATCCGCAGGACATCGAGTCTTTCAACGTTTTGAAGGATGCTTCTGCTACCGCCATCTATGGTAGCCGTGGTTCTAATGGTGTTATTATTATTACCACCAAGAAAGGCCGTAAGAACACCAAGCCCACCATCTCTTATGCAGGTAGCGCCACTATCAGTATGCGCCAGAAGTCACTTGAAGTGATGAATGGTGACGAATACCGCGCCTTTATTAAGAATATGTATGGAACAGAAAGCATTCCTTACAGAGCACTTGGAACTGCCAACACAAACTGGCAGGACGAGATCTACCGCACTGCTTTCAGCCATGATCATAACGTGACGGTTGCCGGAGCTTTCAAGAATCTGCCTTACCGTGTCTCTGTAGGTTATACAGACCAGCAGGGTATTCTGAAGACTTCAGACTTCAAGCGTGTAACAGCTGCATTGAATCTGAATCCTTCGTTCTTAGATGATCATCTGACACTGAACCTCAACGGAAAGGGCATGTATGCCAAGACCCAATATGCAGACGGTGGAGCTGTCGGCGCTGCTGTCTACTATGATCCCACACAGGATCCATACAACTTCACATCTGCCTATCACAAAGAATTGTTGGGCGACAACCTTCAGCAGACGCTGAAGAACTTCGGCGGCTATTTCCAGTGGCCGGTAGGAGCCAACTATGACGGTGACACCACCTGGCCATTTACTTATAATAGTGTTGCAAACAGTGCAAACCCGCTTGCATTGCTCAACGCCCGTAATGAATACGCCAAGAGCCGTTCGTTCGTAGGAAGTGCCGACGTCGATTATAAGATTCACGGCTTCGAAGACCTGCGTCTGCATATGACATTGGGTGCAGACATCTCTGAAGGTAAGCAGTACACCAATAACGAGCCTTGGTACACGGGTTCCATGTATTATGGAAGCTGGGGTGATGAGAAGATCCTTAAGCGCAATCTGCAGTTCTCTGCTTATGCACAGTATATGAAGGACTTTGCCGAGATGCACCATGTTGACGTCATGGCCGGTTATGAGTGGCAGCACTTCTGGAGAGATGTCAAGAACGACTACGTTGCCTATTATCCCTCTACCAACCCCAATGCAGGCAAGGAGCGTCCTCACACGCCCTACAACTTCCGTACCGACAGCTATCTGGTATCATTCTTCGGACGTGCCAATTACACATTGCTTGACCGTTACTATCTGACAGCTACCGTACGTCGTGATGGTTCGAGCCGTTTCAAGGAGCATTGGGCTACATTCCCCTCTTTTGCTTTCGCATGGAAAATCAACGAGGAAGGATTCCTTAAGGATTCTAAGGTGTTCTCTGACCTGAAACTCCGCCTTGGCTGGGGTAAGACTGGTCAGCAGGCAGGTGCCGTGCCTGACTACAGCTGGATTCCCACCTATTCTAAGAATACGGGTACCAACGGCTTCTATCCCATTGTAGGCAATGGTGTACTCTATCGTCCGGACAACTACACGCCAAATCTGAAATGGGAGACTACTACCACCACCAACATTGGATTTGACTGGGGTATCATGAACCAGCGTCTGTCTGGATCTATCGACTACTACTATCGCAAGACCACCGACTTGTTAAACTATGCTCCGACAAAGGCCCTGTCTGCCTTCCGTAACCAAGCTTGGCAGAACATCGGTGAACTGGTGAACAAGGGTATTGAGGCAAGCTTCAGTTGGAAGGCTGTCCAGAGCAATGACTGGTACTGGGTACTCGATTACAACATTACCTATAATAAGAATGAGATTACTGACCTGAGCGGTGTTTCCGAGGACGGTTCTCCTGTTCCCAACACAGGCATCAAGATTGGTACCGACCGTTATCTGGAATACCAGCAGGTAGGTCATCCCATCAACTCGTTCCTGGTATTCCAGCAGGCTTACGACCAGAATGGAAAGCCGCTCGAGAATGTGGTGGTCGACCGTAATGGTGACGGCCAGATTACTCAGGCTGACAAGTACTTCTACAAGAGCCCTGCAGCACCCGTCACTATGGGTCTCTCAACACGTGTTGAGTATAAGAACTGGGATCTGGGCATGTCGTTCCGTGCCAGCTTCGACAACTACGTGTATAACAACAATGAGCAGGGTATGGCCAATGTCAATCCTACAGAGGTTTGGAAGAGTTCATTGCTCTATATGAACAACTATACATACGAGGCTATTGAGCGTAACTGGCAGACCTACCAGATTACCTCTCAACTCTCTGACTACTATGTTCACAACGCTTCTTTCCTGAAGTGTGACAACATCACGCTTGGCTACAGCTTCTCTAATCTGTTCAATACGCTGGGCGGACGTGTATATGCAACTGTGAACAATGTGTTTACTATTACGAAATACAAGGGCTTGGATCCTGAGGTAGCCAGCGGTTTCGACAGCAACATGTATCCTCGTCCCTTCTCTGTAATCTTTGGTTTGAACTTGAGTTTCTAAGAGTTCATAGTTCATAGTTCATAGTTCATAATTCATAGTTTTAAGTATATAAAAGCATGAAAAAGATATATAAGAATTTAATTCCCGCAGCAGCCTTCCTGCTGACGTTAGGTGTGACATCTTGTACAGGTGACTTGGATGTTGAGCCACTGGATCCTAACATGTCAACAGAAATGAACGTTGAAGGCCTTTTCAACAAGTGCTATGCAAACATAGCAATGGCGGGTAATGGCGGTGCTAACGGTGACTGCGACATCGATGGTATCGATGGCGGTACATCTGGTTACATTCGTCAAATGTGGAATTCAAACGAACTTCCTACAGACGAGGCTATTAACGGTTGGGGTGACGATGGTATTGAGCAGTCATGCTTTAACACCTACGATGAGTCTCACCCGATGCTCAACGGATATTTCGCCCGTCTTACCACAGGTATTACCTATTGCAACCAGTATCTGACCGTTGCCGCTGATCACGATGCAACGATGACGGCTGAAGTCCGCTTTATTCGTGCACTCAACTACTATCTGCTGATGGATGCCTTCGGACGTGTTCCCTTTGCAGAGTCATTAGGCGATCCCGTCATCTACAGCCGCCAGGAAATCTATGACTGGTTGGAGAATGAGCTTACCACCAATGTAGAACCGAATCTGTCGGAGCCCAGACCCAAGAAGTCGTCTGATGCCGGCTATGGCCGTGTAGACAAGGCTGCCGCCTGGATTCTGCTCTCACGCCTATACCTGAATGCAGAGGTATATACAGGTACGGCCCAGTGGGCTAAGGCTGCCGAGTATGCCAAGAAGGTGATGGACTCTCCCTATAAGCTGAATACTAACGGCGTCAACGGTTGGAGTGCTTACCAAATGCTGTTTATGGGCGACAATGGTGAGACCGATGCAGCCTACGAGGCTATCTTCCCCATTCTGCAGGATGGTCTTGTAACCACTTCTTGGGGTACCAGCCTGTTCCTTTGCGCCGGCAGTTTCGATAGTGACATGCACGCCAACCCCAATGACCCAGATGCCACAAACGGTCTTTCCGGTCAGGTGTGGGGTGGTAACCGTACACGTCCTAACCTGATTCAGAAGTTCTTCCCGAATCTGGATGCTCCCCAGTTGGCTTCCTATGAGATGACTCTTGCCGCCGGTGACGACCGTGCCATCTTCGACGGCGTTGGCCGCGAGATTAATAACCTTGACCGTGCTACCTTCAAGAACGGTTATGCCGTAGCCAAGTTCGTCAACTTCAAGACTGACGGTTCGAACGGCCACGATGCTACGTTCATGGATGCAGACTTCTTCTTATTCCGTACAGCTGAAGCCTACCTGACTTATGCAGAGGCTCAGGCCCGTCTCAACGGAGGTGCCACCAATGCCGAAGGTGCCAGTGCTATCAATGCACTGCGTTCACGCGCCCACGCCTCTACCAAGGCCAACTATTCGCTCGACGAAATCCTCGACGAGTGGGCTCGCGAGTTCTACTTTGAAGGACGCCGCCGTGTTGATCTTATCCGCTTTGGCAAGTTCGGCGGAAACACTGACTATATCTGGCAGTGGAAGGGCGGCACCTACAATGGCCGTAACTTTGATGCCTACAAGAACATCTATGCAATTCCGGCTTCTCAGTTGTCTACCTATGGCAATGAACAGAATCCTGGCTATTAATCGAGAATTGATAATTGAAAATTGATAATTGAAAATTATGAAGACAATATTCAAATCCACAATACTGTTGGCTGTCGTAGGCTTGTCGCTCTTTACTTCGTGTAAGGATGACAATGACTCCAACCCCGTGCTGGGACAACCTAACACATTCGTTCTGAATGCACCAGCCTATTCTACGGTGCCAGTAGATCTGGCCTCATCCGAAGAGATTCCTTTCACATGGTCTTCGCCAGACTACGGTTTCCCCGTAGAGGCAGAGTTCCAGTTAGAGGCTTCCATCGATGGAAACTTCACGGTTTCTGTTGAAGAGGCTGACGCCGATGAGTCTGGTGCTACTGTTCCAAACTATGTCGTATTGCCTACAGTCTTTACTGGTGGCAATGGAACTATTCCTTGCAGCGTACTGGCCGATGCCCTCAACAAGATGGGCAACTGGGAAGAGGGTAAGGCACCTGCTACACAGACTATGGTCGTCCGTGCTTCTGCAAAGACAAAGAATACGGGTGCAGTTGCCATCTACTCTAACACAGTGAACATCGTTGTTGTGCCCAACTTGGAGGCTGCTCCTGCAACTTATCCGGAGTTCATCTATGAGATTGGTGCCGAGAGTGATTGGAAAACTGCTCACGAGCTCCGCAGTCCTGCATTGGATGGTATCTACCAGGGCTTCTACTGGCTCAATGGCGGCTTCAAGTTCAAGCCCAATGCCGACAACTGGGAAGGTGACTGGGGTCAGGATCCTGCTGGCGCTTTTGGTACGCTTGTTGTTGACGGTGAGGAGGATTGTAACGATCCTGGCAAGAGCTTCCCCGATGATGCAAAGCCTGCCGGCTTCTATCAGGTGAATGTTAACATCGTTGAGATGACATGGAACATCGTTCCCATCACGAACATCAGCATTATAGGCGGCTTCAACGACTGGGCCGGCGACGTAGAGATGACCTACAATCCTGAAGGCGGTTACTGGGAGTGCACCACAAGTGAGGTGTCAGGCGAGTACAAGTTCCGCGCTAACCATGACTGGGCTATCAACTGGGGTGGCTCTGAGGACAACCTGGAGCAGGATGGTGCCAACCTGAACAGCGATGGTGGTAGGCACACCTATAAGCTCTACATCTCTTATGCTGGCAACCATAAGGTAGTTATCGAGTAATTTTTAACGACGTAAAATTATGAAGAAA
>CAMJIA010000071.1 GCA_946405695.1 uncultured Prevotellaceae bacterium
AAGAACACGCTGGCCTCAGCAGTGAAACCATTGGTAATCTGACAGGCCTCACCAACAAAGCAGTCCTGCATCTTCACGGAGTTGGTGATGGAACAACCGTTCGAGATGATACTGTTCTCGCAGATAACACCCGTACCGATAAATACGGAGTCATCTTTCGACGAGAGGATGGTACAGTCGCTCAAACGGGCAGCTCCATTAATCTCACAGTCTTCCTTGATAACAGTATTGGTAATCTCCTTGGAGTTGATTATTTTCACGCCGTTGCCGATGGTACCGCGCTCTGGTTGTGTAAAGCGTATCTCCTCATTAATCAGACGTGACAGACTGTCTTTCAGCTGCTTGTCCTTGAAATACTTCACCATAAAGGCGGCCAGCTGTGAGTTCAGGTCGTGGAAAAGCACCACATTACCGTCACCCATCTCGTTGAGTACACTAATAAGGTGGCCCTCACCGAAAGAAGCACCTTCAGTGGTCTCCATCGTAGAGATGTTTGAGATATAGCAGTCGTTGCCAATAGTATAGTTGTTGATGTAGTTGCCAATCTTCTCGATGAGACAGTTGTCGCCAACGGTGACGTTGCGCAAAGTTGCATCGTTGATTCCGGAATGTTTTACAAAGCCTTTCGATACTTCCACCTGCTTCTCGAAGACACCCAGTCGGATGTCACCGTAGAAGATGACACGATGGAAGTTATAGGGAGAAAACTCCTCAGCAACCTTTACGCGCTGCCAGTCTTCAGCCCAACAACTATTGTTTTCCAGTACTTGAATCTCATCATCATTCAAAAATCTGTAGTCTCTCATAATCTTATTGTGTTTGGTTCATTATTCTTCTATCGTATACAGGAAATCATTATACGGATATTTCTGCACATGCAGTTCACGAACACGCTTATAGAGGATTTCACGCAACATATCGATATTCTCTTTCTGTTTGGCTGAGATAAACAGGCACTCCAAGTAGTGCTGGTTCTCGCCAGTACGAGCCATCCATGTCTGCTTCAGGTCGTCGAGCGTCAGATTCTCCTTCGTCAAAGGAGTCAGGTCGTCGGCCTCCTTCTCAACCCATGAATAGGCATCAATCTTGTTGAACACCAGCATGGCGGGTTTCTCGGCACAGCCCAGTTCCTTCAACGTCTCCTCCACCACGCGGATCTGTTCCTCAAAATCGGGATGCGAGATATCCACCACATGCACCAGCAGGTCGGCCTCACGCACCTCGTCAAGCGTGGACTTAAACGACTCCACAAGGTCGGAGGGCAGCTTACGGATGAAACCGACAGTATCTGCCAACAAGAAGGGCAGATTGTCGATGGTCATCTTCCTGACGGTGGTATCCAACGTCGCAAAGAGCTTGTTCTCTGCAAACACATCACTCTTCGAGAGCAGGTTCATCATCGTCGACTTACCGACATTGGTATAACCCACCAGTGCTACACGAATCAGGCGGCCACGATTCTTTCGCTGGGTAGTCTTCTGCTTGTCAATCTCAACCAGACGCTCTTTCAACAGCGAGATACGCTGACGGATAATACGCTGGTCCATCTCCAACTGCGTCTCACCAGGACCACGAAGACCCACGGAGCCCTTTCCGCCACCGCTACCAGAGCCACCGCCCTGGCGTTCCAGGTGGGTCCACAAGCGTTGCAGACGGGGCAGCATATAGCGGTACTGTGCCAGCTCCACCTGCGTCTTGGCCTCAGCAGTCTGGGCACGCATGGCAAAGATGTCGAGAATCAATGAGGTACGGTCTAATATCTTCACCTTCAACTCATTCTCGATATTTCGTATCTGCTTGGCAGAAAGTTCATCGTCGAAGATGACCATACCCACAGGTTGCGGAGCCTCCCTACCCTCTTCGGGCTCTGGCGACCCTGCATCGAGCCAGTCGTAATAGGCATCTTCTTGCTGCTTGATATATTGCTTAATCTCTTCGAGCTTACCCTTGCCGACATACGTCACCTGACTGGGGCCCTGCACCTTCTGCGTAAAACGCTTCACAGTGACAGCTCCAGCGGTGTCGGCCAGGAATTCCAGCTCGTCCAGATATTCTTTTGTCTTCGCCTCATCCTGCTGCTGTGTTATCAGTCCTACGAGTACAGCAGTCTCGGCTTTAGCTTCAGATATAACAAATTCCTTCATAATCGGTGCAAAGTTACAAAAAATATCCGTTTTTTGTTCATATTATCGCAGAAATTATTATCTTTGCACCCGATAAGACAAAAAACTTAATATTTTTTACACTTATGAGACTAATTATTGAACCCGACTATCAGAAGATGTCGCAATGGGCTGCAGAACATGTCATTGAGCGTATCAATGCCTTCCAGCCTACCAAAGAAAAACTATTTGTATTGGGTCTTCCCACAGGTTCGTCACCTGAAGGAATGTATGCTTGTCTGGTGAAAGCCAACAAGGAAGGACGCGTATCGTTCAAGAACGTGCTGACGTTCAACATGGACGAGTATGTAGGTCTGCCTGAGGAGCACCCCGAGAGCTACCACTCTTTCATGGCCCGCAACCTGTTCAACCACATCGATTGCCCAAAGGAGAACATCCACATCCTCAACGGTAACGCCAAGGATTTGGCTGCCGAGTGCGCACACTATGAGGAGATGATCAAGGAAGCAGGCGGTATCGACCTGTTCATTGGTGGTATCGGTCCTGACGGACACATCGCCTTCAACGAGCCTTACAGCTCACTGACCAGCCGCACCCGTGTGAAGACACTAACCACAGATACGATTATTGCCAACAGCCGTTTCTTCGACAACGACGTCAACAAGGTTCCCAAGCAGGCCCTCACCGTTGGTGTAGGTACTGTGATGGATGCCAAGGAAGTGATGATTCTCGTCAACGGCCACCACAAGGCACGTGCCCTGAAGGCTGCCGTCGAGGGTGCTGTTACCCACGAGTGGACTATCTCAGCCCTGCAGATGCACCAGCACGGCATTATCGTTGCTGACGAGCCTGCTACTGACGAGCTGAAGGTTGCTACCTACAAGTACTTCAAGGATATCGAGAAGAACAACCTGTAAGACAGAACTTCGAAACATCGAAACATCGAAACATCGAGATTTCGAAATATCGGAATATCGAAATATCGAAACAAAAAAGTAAGGAATTGCGCTTCCTTACTTTTTTTTATTTCTTCAGTTTAAAAGAGTTTTCGATGCTGGTGAGTTCGGCAGAGAATTCCTTGTCGACCTTCAGGCGCTGTTCCACTGTCGAACAGCTATGGATGACTGTCGAGTGGTCACGACCACCAATGAGCTGACCAATACGTGATGCCGGCATCTTGGTATATTTCTGGGCCAGATACATCGATACCTGACGCACCATCACAAAGTCACGCCTGCGACTCTTGCTGAACACGCTCTGCTGCTGCACATTGTAGTGGTTGCAGACCTTCTCCAGGATCTCATCAACAGTCAGCGGCTTGTTGTCAATCTTCACTGCACGCTTCACCACACGCTCTGCCAGTCGCATATCCACATTCGTATTATAGACTATCGAATAGGTCAGCAGCGAGTTGATGACACCCTCCAAATCACGGACAGAGCCGTTGGCCGTCTCAGCAATAAACTGGATGACATCAGCAGGAATCTTCAGACCATCACGACGACACTTCGCATTAAGGATATCAATGCACAACTGCACATTAGGCTTCTCCAATTCTGCTATCAGACCTGACGAGAAACGGGTCAGCATACGCTCTGGCAACCATCCCAAGTCTACTGGCGGACGATCACTGGCCAGGATAATCTGCTTGCCCAGACGCGACAGGTGATCGAAGATGTGGAAGAACGTAGCCACTGTCTTCTCAGCTGTTGCCCACTCCTGTACGTCGTCGACAATCAGCACATCAATGCTCTGATAGAAGTTGATGAAGTCATTGACGGTATTCTTCCTGCTGGCATCGGTAAACTGCACCTGGAAGAGACGGGCCGACACATACAGCACACGCTTATGGTGGTACATCTCCTTGCAACGCACACCAATGGCGTTGATCAGGTGGGTCTTACCACAGCCTGACGGACCATAGACGAAGAAGGGATTGAACGTCGTCTTTCCTGGATGCTCAGCAATCGACAAACCCACAGTACGTGGCAGTTTGTTGCTGTCGCCCTCAATATAGTTATGGAAGGTTTTGTGGATATCCAACTGCGGATTCAGGTCACGCTCCACAACGTCCAGCGTCGTGGGGGCCTTATTACCACGGTTTGTAGCGGGAGCGGGTTCTACGCTGGTAGGCTCCTCACCCTCCACCACCGTATTGATGCGGTGCTGCTTGTCAGTGACGACACGATAGTTCAGCTGGACCTTCTGTCCGAAGCAACGCGTCAGCACCTTGCTCAGCAAGTTCACATAGTACTGCTCCAAATACTCATACACGTACATACTAGGTACCTGTACGAGCACAGACTGGCGTTCCTCATCGTATTTCTCGAACACGATGGGCGCGAACCATGTCTTGTATTGCTGCTCCGTGACGTTGTCCTTAATCAGACTAAGGCAGTTGTCCCAAAGCGCCTTTGGATTATTTACCATGCGGCGTTACTGTTTTTTTAAGTTTAACTAAAAGACGATTTGTAGTCTCTGGTTATTGTCGTTTTCGAGTGCAAAGGTCGCATTTTTTTTCCAATCCTCCAAATCCGTATTTTTTATACCTCGCGAGGGCAATATCTGTAAATTGCTCATATTTCGACCGTTAAGTGCATTTTAAGATTTTTTTATCTACCAATGGACTTGCACAAATGCATCTCTTTGTTTTTCAGCGTTTTAGCGCATGCATGCACATCGTTTAAAGGGTGTACACGCATCGTGTAATGAGAACGCTAAACGATTGAAATATCAAGCACTTCCAACGATGGAGCCAAAAATCTTACAACGCCTTTACTATTTAGACAAATTAAAAATTGCAAACTTTTTTACTTGTCTTTTTTCCCAAAAATCGAGAAGTGTACGTAGCGCTTCGGATGAGCCTTCAAATCTGTCAACAGCGAATCGGCACTGGCAGCTGTGGCTGTCAGGTTGTTATAGAGTGTCTGGTCGCGCATCAGCAGTCCCAGCGTACCCTCGTTGCTGTTCAGTTTCTGTGTCATCTGCTCCACGTTTGCCAGCGTCTGGTTCACCTTGGCATTCATCGCAGCCACATCGATTTGCGACAGGTTATGCGTCAGCTGCTGGGTATTGTCCAGCACCCCGTTGGCCTTGTTCATCATGGTGGGCACCTCGCGGTTCAGCGAAGCCGACAGCGTCTTCAGTTCCTGACTGGTCGCATTCAGGTTGTTCGTCATTCCCTCTACGTTGTGCAGGGTGTTGCGCAGGGCTGGGTCAGAGAGCAGCAGGTTCAGGCTACTCATGATGCTGTCCAGTTTGGGAGCGACATTCATGATGACGGGCATTATCTCGCCCACCTTACTCATGATACCCTGTTCCATATCTCCACTGATGGTGTCGCCGACACCTATCATGTGTATGGGGTCGTCAGAGAGCACCAGGTTAATCTTGATATTACCCAACAGGTCGCTGGCCAGCTCAGCATGCGAGCCCACAGGCACACGCATCTCCTTGTTCAGACCAATCTCAGCAACAATCTTGCCATGAGGATCGTAGTTGTAGTCAAGTGACTTCACCACACCCACACGATAGCCGTTGGCATAGACAGGCGACGACACCGCCAGGCCCGTAGCGTCCGAGAAGGCCACATACATCGCATTGTCGCTTGAGAAGACACTCAGTCCCTTCAGGAACTGCAGTCCGAAGAACAGCACGACGATACCGAATATCGACACCAGTGCTATCTTGATTTCCTTTGTAAATTTCATATCTGTTGTTATTTACTTTTTCGTCTTTTTACTCTTAAATTCTGCTATCGCCTGACGCACATCCGTCTTCTGCCCGTTCTTGAAGGCGATGATGAAGGCCTCAGGGAACTTCGCCAGCAGCGACTTGCGTAGCTGGTAAATCTCATTATAGTCTGTAGAGGCGCCAACCGTAAACTTATACAGGCCACCTTCCTCATAGCTATCAATGCCCGTCTGGCCTTTGAACTGGGGCGACGAGAGAGGTAGCTTCGAACCACTGGCCAAAATCTGTACCTTGAAGACGGGGGCTGAAGAAGTCACCGTTGCAGGTTTCTCAGCAGACTTCACAGGCTGAGCAACAGGTGCCGCAGGTTTCTCAACGGGTTTCTCGACAGGCTTCTCGACAGGTTTCTCTTCAGGTACTGCTACAGGCTGTTCCACAACAGCAGGTTTTTCAGCAACGACGGCAGGCTGTTCCGCTACCACCGTATCCTGCTTCTGCTCAGCCTCTTTCTGCTTTTCAGCCTCCTTCTTCTTGCGCTTCTTGTCCTTCTTGCTTTCCTTCTTCGGTTCCTCCTTCACTTCCTGCTTCACAGGCTCAGGAACAACGGCAGGTATCTGCACCTCTTCCTTCGGTTGGGGTTCAGCCTTGTAAGGTACGCTGACATTGGTATCGTACTTGCGCTTATAGTCCACAAAGGCCTGATAGATGCCATAACCCAACTGGCTGACACCACTGTTAGAATTCAGGAAACGCTCCTCGTCGGGCGTAGAGATGAATCCCAGTTCTATCAGACAACTGGGCATCGACGTCTCTCTCAGCACCAGGAATCCTGCCTGCTTCACGCCCTTGTTCTGACGATTGGCGGCAGCACACGTGCGACGCTGTACAAACTTCGCCAGTTCCACGCTCTGTGCCATGTTGTGGTCCTGCATGAACTCAAACATGATATAGCTTTCCGACGAGTTGGGGTCGAAGCCCTGGTAGCGCTGCTTATAGTCCTTCTCATAGAGGATTACCTCGTTCTCTCGCTTAGCGACGGCAAGGTTGTCGGCAGCACGGTGCATACCCAGCGTATAGGTCTCCAGACCCCTGGAGATATGTCCCTTGGGCAGGGCATTGGTATGGATGGAGATGAACAGGTCGGCCTTGTTCTTGTTGGCAATGTCGGCACGGGTGTGCAGGGGGATGAAGACATCGGTCTTACGGGTGTACACCACCTTCACGTCCGGACAGTTCTGCTCCACCAGTCTGCCGAAGG
>CAMJIA010000072.1 GCA_946405695.1 uncultured Prevotellaceae bacterium
CTCTGACACCGTGTCCCCATTGCTGGTAGCACTTGGCTGTGCAGATGCCAGATTTCGTAGTCCCTAGGAGAGTCGAACTCCTCTTTAGAGAATGAAAATCTCTCGTCCTAACCGATAGACGAAGGGACCCCTTTCGCTCAAAAGCGGCTGCAAAGGTAGCACATTTTTCTTAAATAGACAAATTTTCTTAAAGAAAAATGCAATAATTCCGTATTTTTGTGTAATTTTGGGGCGATGTTAGTGAAAACAAGGGCGATAATACTACATTCTTTCAAGTATGGCGAGTCCAGAATGATTGTGGATATGTTTACCGAAGAAGTTGGTAGACAGTCTTTTATCATCTCCTTACCTAAGACCTCCAAAGGACGAATCAAAAAGCAATATTTCCAACCCATGACACTGTTGGAAGTGGAGTGTGACGTGCGTCAGAACGTACAACTGCAGAAACTGAAGGATGCCCATCTGTTGACAGCTTACACGTCGATACCGTTTTTACCTGAGAAACTGGCGCTGTCGCTTTTCATCGCTGAATTTCTGTACCACGCCCTACGTTCTGAGCAGCAGGACAAGTTGCTCTTCGCCTATGTCTGTGATTCCATGCAGTGGCTCGACACAGTAGAAGTTGGTTTCGCCAACTTCCATCTTACTTTTTTGATGCGTATGAGCCGTTTCTTAGGTTTCTATCCTAACCTTGACGATTACGTGGATGGTTGCGTGTTCGACTTGCGAACAGCCACTTTCTCATTACAAGTCCCCACTCATCGTGACTTCCTTGACAGCAAAGACTCTCAACTCATTCATACCCTGATGCGTATGGACTTTCCCACGATGCACCTGTTCCAGTTGTCGCACCATGATCGCAACCGCATCGTTGACGTCCTCCTCCACTACTATCGTCTACACATCCCACAGTTCCCTGAACTCAAGAGTACAGGGGTGCTACAAGAGTTGTGGGCAGAATAAATGATATCCCAATACATTTTAGAATATGCAAAAGTTTAATAAAGGATTTCTTTATTTCATCTGTGCCGTGTCGGCGATGGGCGGTTTGCTCTTCGGCTACGACTGGGTGGTGATTGGCGGTGCAAAGCCGTTCTATGAGTTGTACTTCGGCATTGGTGACTCACCGATGATGCAGGGTGTGGCAATGACCACGGCCCTCGTGGGTTGTCTGATAGGAGCGATGGTGGCTGGTGGCGCTGCCGACAAGTATGGCCGCAAGCCGCTGCTGATGTTATCGGCAGTGTTGTTCACGGTGTCAGCCATCGCCACCGGACTGTTCAACGACTTCACCTTATTTAATATAGCGCGCTTCATTGGCGGTGTGGGTATCGGTGTCGCCTCTGCTCTCGCTCCGATGTATATCGCTGAGGTGAGTCCCGCAGAGATTCGCGGACGCATGGTCAGTCTGAACCAGATGACCATCGTGCTGGGTATCCTTGCCGCTCAGGTTGTCAATATGTTGCTGGCTCGCGACACCTCGATTGCCGCGGAACAGGCATGGAACGTGGAGTGGGGATGGCGCTGGATGTTCTGGGCAGAGACGCTGCCTGCCGCACTGTTCCTTGTGATGAGCTTCTTTATCCCTGAGAGTCCGGTGTATTTAGAATTGAAGAATGGAAGAATGGAAGAATTGAAATCTGATGACAAGAACTTCAATCTTTCAATTTTTCAACTTTTCAATTCTCCTCGATATAGCAAGGTGCTACTCTTGGGCCTTGTCATTGCCGTGTTCCAGCAGTGGTGCGGTACTAATGTCATCTTCAACTATGCACAAGAGATTTTTGTCAGTGCGGGCTTCGATGTAGATGGCATGTTTATCAATATTGTGATTACAGGCATAGCCAACGTGGTGTTTACGTTTGTAGCCCTCTATACCATCGAGAAGTGGGGACGTCGGACGCTGATGCTAATGGGCGCTGGCGGTCTAGGACTGATATACCTGATTCTAGGTACTTGCTATTTCTTCGAAGTGAAGGGTGTGCTGATGGTGGTGCTGGTCGTAACGGCAATCTCAATCTACGCCATGACATTGGCACCAGTAACGTGGACGTTGTTGGCGGAAATTTTCCCCAACCGCATTCGTGGCATTGCGATGGCGACGTGTACGTTTGCCCTTTGGGTGGGCTGCTGTACACTGACGTTTTCGTTCCCATCAATGAACGCGGCTCTGGGAAGCAGTGGTTCCTTCTGGATTTACAGCGCCATCTGCTGTTGTGCCTTTGTATTCCTGTTCCGCAACTGTCCTGAAACGAAGGGAAAGAGTCTTGAAGAACTGGAGAAAGAACTCATTAAGTCGTAATAACGAAACAACGATAATATGTCAGTAAAAGCTTGGAGAGAACTGGTAACTATCCCAACCTATGAGGTGGGAAAACCAGAGAAGAACCCGATGTTCCTGGAAAAGAGAGTATATCAGGGTAGTAGTGGTGTGGTTTATCCTTATCCCGTCATCGAGACGATGAGCGACGAGAAGGTGGACAAGGACTATCTGGCCATCTGGATTGAGAACGAGTACATCAAGGTGATGGTACTGCCAGAGCTGGGCGGTCGCATACAGATGGCTTACGACAAGATTGCCAAGCGCCACTTTGTCTATTACAACCACGTCATCAAGCCTGCCCTGGTAGGACTCGCAGGACCTTGGATTTCTGGTGGTATCGAGTTCAACTGGCCACAACACCACCGTCCTACCACCTTCATGCCTGTTGACACTTGCATCGAGGAGAATGCCGACGGCTCAGTCAGCGTATGGGTGAGCGAGATGGAAAAGATGTTCCATCAGAAGGGTATGGCAGGCTTCACCTTACGTCCCGGTTGTGCCTACTTGGAAATCAAGGGTCGCGTGTACAACCGTACCGACATTCCACAGACCTTCCTATGGTGGGCCAATCCTGCAGTAGAGGTGAACGATGCCTATCAGAGTGTGTTTCCGCCTGACATCAACGCCGTGTTCGATCATGGCAAGCGTGCCGTCTCGTCGTTCCCCATCGCCACGGGTACCTATTATAAGATGGACTATTCGGCAGGTGTGGACATCTCGAACTACAAGAACATCTTCGTGCCGACCAGTTACATGGGTGTGAACTCTCGCTTCAACTTCGAAGGCGGCTACGAGAATGATACTAAGGCAGGTATGCTGCATGTGGCCAGTCACCACTTCTCGCCTGGTAAGAAACAGTGGACGTGGGGTAATGGTGACTTTGGACGTGCCTGGGACCGTAACCTGACGGACGAGTCAACCCCAGAGGAGCGTCAGAAGTGGGGCTTCAAGGCAGAGGGATTCCGTCCCTATATCGAGCTGATGGCTGGTGTCTATACCGAGAACCAGCCTGACTTCACTTGGTTGATGCCTTACGAAGAGAAGATATTCACGCAGTACTTCATGCCGTATCGCGAGTTGGGCGTAGTGAAGGAGGCATCGAAAGACCTTGTGTTCAACATCGACAGTGTGAAAGACGGTTCTGTCGTCTTCAAAGTCTTTGCCACCTCGAAGCAAGACGTACGTATTGTGCTTCGCAAAGACAACGGTGAGGTGCTCTACGACAAACACCACACGTTGAGTCCTGAAGCCGTACTTACAGAGACAGTAGTGTGTCCGAAAGTTTTGCTTTCGGAACTCACCTTCGAGATTCGTAAGAAGTTCCCGTATGGCGAGCGCGCCCTACTCAGCTGGCATGCCGAGAGCGACGACATTCGTCCTATCCCCGATAGTGCCGAGGCTGCCTTGTTGCCTGAGCAGATCAAAACCAATGAGCAACTGCTTATCACCGGTCGCCATTTGGAACAGTATCGCCACGCTACATGGAATCCGCTCGACTATTACGAGGAGGCACTACGTCGCGATCCCAACGACATCCGCTGCCTGAATGCGATGGGACTGTGGTACATCCGCAAGGGTCGTTTTGCAAAGGCCGAAACATATCTGCACAAGGCATACAAGTTGTCTATCAAACGCAACCCGAACCCCTACGATAGCGAACCGCTTTATAACCTTGCTCTCGCCCTAAAGTATCAGGGAAAGGTGGACGAAGCCTATGAACTCTTTTGGAAAGCTACATGGAGCAAGGGTTGGGCTGATGCCGGCTACTTCGAGGCCGCCAAGATCAGCGTGATGCAAGGTCGCTATGAGGATGCTCTCGATGAGATCAACCGCTGTTTGAACAACAATTGGCATAACCATAAGGCACGTGCCCTCAAGGCGTCCATCCTTCGCTATATGGATAAGAAGGACGAGGCATTGGCACTCATCAAAGAGTCGCTGTCGTTTGACCTCTTCAACTACGGTTGCCGCTATGAGCAGTATCTTCTTACTAAGGATGCTGCCGTGCTGGTAGAGATGAAGGAGATGCTGCGCAAGTCGGCTCAAAACTACGACGAACTGGCTCTCGACTATGCTGCCGCAGGTCTCACAGATGAGGCTATTGCCATCTGGGACATCGCCATCGAGGAGGGAGCTACTTCACCTATGACCTATTATTATATGAGCCGTTACGACGAAGCAGAGCAGGCAGACTCCACCTATTGCTTCCCCAATCGTGCCGAGGATGTCATCGCTTTGGAGGCTGCCAAGGAGAAGAACCCGAAAGGTGCCAAGGCGCCTTACTATCTTGGCTGTCTCTACTACGCCGCCCGTCAATACGACCTCGCCATCGAGAACTGGGAACTCTCAGCCCGTCTCAATCCTACGTTCCCAACAGTATGGCGCAACCTCGCTTTGGCTCGATTTAATAAGCAGGACCGTCAGAATGAGGCACTCAAATATATGGAGAATGCCTTCCATCTTGACGAGAACGACGAGCGTGTGTTCATGGAACTCGACCAGCTATACAAGCGTCTGCATCGTTCACATGCAGAGCGCCTGGCCTTCTACGAGCAGCATGCTGGACTCATTGAGCGTCGCGACGATCTCGTGCTCGAACATGCCACCCTGCTCAACATGCTGGGTCGCTACGAAGAGGCCAAGGAGATCATCGATAACCGCATCTTCCATCCGTGGGAGGGTGGCGAAGGCAAGGTGAGTGGACAGTATCAGATGTGTCGCTTAGAGATTGCCAAGCAACTGCTGCAGAAGAATCCCAAGGATGCTCGTGCCAAGCAACTCTTGGAGGAGTGCCTCGTATTCCCGCATCATTTGGGCGAAGGCAAATTGTATGGCGCTCAGGACAATGATTTCCTCTACTTCCTCAGACGCTATGAGGAAGGTACCGTAGGACCTACTGAGCCCGCAGCCGCCATGTACTACAACGATGCCAAGCCTGACAAGATTTTCTATGCCGCTCTCTGCTACCGCAAACTGGGTCAGGAGGATAAGGCCCGCTCGCTGTTCAACAAGCTCATCAACTACGGCAAGCAACACATCTTCGACCACATTACGATGGACTTCTTCGCCGTCTCGCTGCCCGACCTGCTCGTCTGGGAAGGCAATCTCGACGAGATGAATCTCATCCACTGCAAGTACATGCTCGCCCTCGGCTACTATGGCATGGGCGACAAGGAGAAAGCCTTGAAGTTCCTCGCTGAGGTCGAAGCCCTCGACAACAATCACCTAGGTGCCCGTCAGTTCCGCACACTGATTACTGCCTCTCTCTGAGGCGGTAGTCAGCGTGCGACATTCTTGTTGTTAGTTGGTAGTAGTGTTACAACAAGGAGGCTTATAAAAGGGCGGGAAGTTCGTAGAGGTGGGTGCTGTTAGAGCCCTTGATGAGGATGTAGCGGCCTTGGGGCTGATTCTGGGCTATAGCAGCTTTCACCTCCTCGACATTGGAAAAGGTGCGGAAGGTGGATGATACTTTCTGGAATTCAGCACCTACGAGCCAGACCTCATCGAAGCTGGCCTGCTGTAGTTGGGCAATGATTTTCTGGTGTTCCTCTTGCGAGACATCACCCAGTTCACCCATCATACCCAGAATAGCCATCTTGGGCGACACTTCCATAAGACGGAAGTTGTCGATAGCGGCCTTCATAGATGTGGGGTTGGCATTATACGCATCCACGATGAGGTGGTTCTTCTCTGTCTCCGTCAACTGCGAACGGTTGTTGGTAGGCACATAGTTTGCCAACGCATGGTTAATCTGCTCAAAGGGGATGTTGTTGACATAGCCAACAGTAATGGCAGCCAGCATATTGTCGAGATTATAGGCACCGATGAGGTTTGTCTGTACCTCCATCCATTCGCTGGTGTAGTTTGCATCATGGTCTTGCTCGCGCCAGCGGAACTTCAGGAAAGGAGCACACGAGACGACTTCGCCACGAATGAGGATGTCCTCATTGTCACTTTGGCCGTAGTAATAGATGTCGGGATTGCCTCCTCTTTCTGCAATCATCTTCATCAGATACTCGTTGTCGCGATTGACGAAGATGGGACAGTCGTGAGCAATCAGGAAATCATAGAGTTCGCCCTTTGTCTTGCAGACGCCCTCGAAGGAACCGAAGCCCTGCAGGTGAGCACGCCCAACGTTGGTGATGAGGCCACAGGTGGGTTCGGCAGTCTCCACCAACGTCTTGATATCGCCAGGATGCGAGGCACCCATTTCAACGACAGCAATCTCTGTCTGGTCGTCCAAGCGGAACAAGGTTTTGGGCACACCCACGTCGTTATTGAAGTTACCCTCCGTAGCCATCACATTGTAGCACTCTGTCAAGACGGAACGAATCAGTTCCTTTGTGGTGGTCTTGCCATTGGTACCTGTGATACCCACCATCGGCATCTCAAACTGGCGACGATGTTCGCGAGCTAAGTCCTTGAAGGTCTGCAGGCAGTCGTTGACTTTGATGAGGTTAGAAGTGAGGGGTGAGGGGGTAGAGGAAAGTTCTTCTATCTCTTCATCTACGATGGCGTAGGCACAACCTTTCTCCAGCGCCTGGAGAGCGAACTTGTTGCCATTGAACGACTCACCCTTCAAGGCCAGAAAGATGCTACCCTCAGGACAGTTACGCGAGTCTGTCGTGATACACGGATGCTGCTGATACAGCTTATAGAG
>CAMJIA010000073.1 GCA_946405695.1 uncultured Prevotellaceae bacterium
TTGTAACGACCATCGATAACGACGTTGTCAGTCTCGTAAGAGAGGCCAAGGGGAATAGACAGGTCGAAAGACTTGCAGGCGTCTTTAAAGTCATCGTCTTGATTTGGAGTAATGCCAATGCCGTCAACCTTTTTCGTGGCACTCAGCAGGAAGCCGGGCTGGATACCAGCCTTGATGGCAAAACCCTTGGCAAGATAGTAGTTGGCAACGATGGGGATGTTCAGGTAACCGAGTTTATCCTGGTTTTTGTCCCAACCGACGGTGTTGAAGCCATCAGTAGACTTGACTTCTCCATAATCACAGCCCTGACGTGAATAGAGGAGTCCTGCTGCCAACGAGAATTTCTCTGTCAAGCCATACTCGGCCTCAACGCCCACGGCAAAGTCAACCATAAAATTGGCATTCTCCGTAGAAGTGCCAACAACAATCTTTGCACCAGTGATGTTAGTAACGTTCATACCGATTTTGGGCTGAAGAGTAAGCTGACCCACTTCGTTCTGTGCACTTGCAGTCAGGCAGGCTACTGCCATCACTGCGATCATCATCATCTTTTTCATTGTCTTTTTGAATTTAATTGGTTAAAATATAATGTTGAATTATTAATAGACGACCTTACGTCCGTTGGTGATGTAAATACCCTTCTTCAGAGGTGAGACGCGACGACCCTGCAGGTCATAGACATCACTATTCACTTTTTCACTATTCACTAGCGTAGCGTCGCTAATGCCCGTTGCTCCGTCGTTAACGATGCTGAGAGTGGTCACGGCAGGGTTGAAGGCGACAGGCTTGAAGTAGGCACGGAAGGCACCACAGCCATTACCCAACACGAAACTGTCACCCGCTGCGTTCAGCGTATAGATATTCTCCGTGCTGACAGCGCTGGTGCAACCCTTGAGAATGTAGTTCGCGGCAGTGAATGGGCTCACGTCATCAGCCACGTGGATGGTGGTGTTCTCGCCAACGAACTTGATGGTCTTGTCACTCAGGTCGCTAGGCATAGCAATGATATAAGGTGTGTTGGCCGCTACATAGTCGTTCGCATCGTAGTCGATGTACACCTTATCGATGTCGTCGCCTGTGAAGCGCTTCAGCCAGAATCGGCCATTGTCATCGGTACTGCTGTGACGCCAGTCAATCGTCTCGCCATCTGCTGTCACCTTGGTAGCTTTGAAGGGTAGCATGAGGGTGTTCCAGCCTTTGGTGCAGTCGCCCTGCTTCACGTTGCCATAAGTAAACTCCACCTTCTCAGCCGTGAAGTTCACTGGCGGCAGGAAGTTCTGACCGTCTGTCAGCGTGATGCTCTCGGCAGTATAGTTGCCATTGCCGTCACCCCTTACGACGTTAGTCAGTCCTGCGGGCACGGTCTCTCCTGCTCCCAGGATATACAGTGTATTAGGATTGCTGTTCTTTTCAACCGTCTGTACGTTACAACCCATCAGGTTTACCGACGTAGCATTGTCAGGAACGTGGAAGGTGGCAGTGACTTTGGAGACTGTTGTGTTACCCTCGCCGTCGGCAACAATAATAGCCGGACGGCACTCCATGAGACCAGAATCATGCCAATCATTCCATGCACCATACTGAAAGTATCTATAGGTAACGATATATTTTTCGCCATACGTGAGTCCGGTTGCTCTGAAAGGAATACTCACACTGCCCTTCGCAGGGATATTGTATATCTTATTCGTTCTTCTTATCAAACGATAATTCTTGTCATGCACATTATACACATCTATCAGTATATCCCCTGAATAGTTGGATTCCGTCTCGTTCTTAAAGGTTAATACACCCTCCAATATGCTGGAATAGAAGACCTCCGTGTCGTCAACATTTTCATAATTACTGATAACAGCACCAGCATATGTCAAATCCATATTATCTGTGGTAGCGGCACCGCTTCCAGTCACTGAAAGTTCAAGGACTTGTTCGCCCCAACAGTAATACATTTCGTCCATAACGACAGCAACACAGAGCTTGTAGTCATGAGTTTCGTCTTTGGGAGTAAACTTGATCACACAGTTTCCTAGCTGACCTGCAGGAATCGAAGCCATTGTGCTTGCAACCACTCCATAACTGTCTTCACTGGCATCCAGAAGAGCTACTTCTCCATCAAACGATTTACTACAGCGATTAATGAATGGTATCGTCACTTCTACCGATTCGCCACCAGTAATCTCGTTTTTATCCATGGTAACAATGCTAATCAGCAAACTATTAAAATCATATGGCTCCAGCTGCAGCACATCGCCAAGGTCTTCGCCCGTCTTTTGGATACCCACTATCGCATAGTGGCCTATACAATAGCCACCTTCAGAATTGACGCCACCAATGCCTTCTGCATCAGGATCAAGGGCAGAGAGCTTGAAGAAGTTGTCGCTCAGGCCACCCCAGCCCCAGTTGATGTGGAAGAAGTCCTCACCCTGGTAGCCGTCACAGACAAACTGATGTCCTGCCCCTGACAGCTTGCCACCTCTATAGCAGATGACACGGCCCAGGCTCAACTCATGATACATCATATCTATCCAGTCTGCATAGGAATAGTCGGAACGGGTTTCGCAAGTAACGGTTTCGTCGTAGCCGAAGAAAGCCTTCAGGGCATCAGCAACAGCAAAAGGATCTGAGTTCGACTCTGGCCCGTAGTCCATCTTGAGGGATACACCACAGTACTTCATCAACTGGGCAACGGCTTCGGCGGCCTCGCCAGTATCGCCGGCATTGTAAACAGGTGACATCTTATACCAATCGATGGGGGTGCCTGCAGCGATGCCATCAATTTCAAGACTACGAGTCTCAGTGGTATAACCAGGAATATCGGTTGTTGTGTAGGTCGTAGTAGAACCCGCACGCATCTCTGTGTAATACATACACTGCGCCATGCCCGTAGCGACACAGCCCGTAGCACACTTCGCACCCTCCGCATATTCCGGACAGAGGTCGTTATACGGCGAATTCTGATTCCAAAGGGTCTGCATCAGAGGCTCAATGGGTGTCTTCATATTACTTTTTGCACGTCGCAGACGGGGCACTGCCTTTATCGCGTGCTCTTTCGCCCATGCTATCTCGTCGGCATAGCCCTGCAGCCACGCACGCATGTTCTCTGGCATGTTCTCTATGTCTAACGAACCATGCTCTCCATAGCCCAGCACAGGTACGGCACAGTCGTCGTTGCTCACGATGACATAGCCGCCGTCACTCTTCAGCACGTTAAACACATAGAGGTCGCTGACGCGTCCGGCCAGCTCCATCTGTGGAGCCACAGCAGGAGCCTGCATGCCCTTTCCCCCATGCTGCATCTTTTTCACCATGAACTGGCGGGCCTCTTGCAAAGCCTGCTCGGGAGTAATGTCAGCAGCCTGCGCCCACAGTCCCGTGAAAGATGCCAAGACAAGAAGTAACAGAATTCGTTTCATATATAAATGGTAATTGTCAAGTTATTTCCTTGCTGCCCTACGATAATCCGAGGGTGACATGCCGTAGGCATCGCTGAAGATGCGGAAGAACGAGCTGCGCGAGAAGCCGGAGAGTTCGGCAATGACCGTTATAGAATCATCGGTAGTAGCCAGCAGATGTGCGGCATAGCGCAGACGGTACTCGTTGAGGAAGGCGTTGACGCTCTTACCGTCAGTACAAGCACTGATGGCATCGGTGACGTAGTGCTCGTTGGTTCCAAGAAGCTGGGCCAGGCGGATGCGATCCATATCGGTGTCGGTATAGATATGGTCTGGAGCTTCCATGAGGTCGCAGATACGGCAGAAGAGCTGCTGATTGGCTGTCAGCTTCTCTTGAGGTTCAGCTTTCAGCTGCACGATGGCCTGCTGTTCCTCGCGTTCGCGCTGTTCAATCTCGGCCAACAGACGGCGGTTCTTCTCAAGGAGTTCCTTATTATATTTTCGCGTACGCCAGAACAGGTAACCGATGAGTAGGATGACCAGGATAGCAGCGGCAAGCAATACACGATGGATACGTGTCTCGCTTTTAGCATCGTTCAACGCCAGTTCCTTCTCATGGGTCTGGTAGATGACCACCAACTCAGCAGCATCGTTTTGCTTCTGCCAGACGAGGGCAGAGTCGATGGCAGCGCTGACACTGTCGGCAAGTACCAAAGCATCGGCGTTGCGGCCAGCCTTGCGGTAGGCCATATAGCGGGGAGAGAGACGGGTAGCGATGTTGTCGAAAGTCATCTTGGCGCCGTCGGTAGTCAAGTAGGTGCTGTCGAGTTGCTCATACCAGTAGGCAGCCTCGTCGTAGCGACCAGCAGCCATCAGGTATTCGGCAGCTGCGGTGTAGCCATTGGGCTCCATCAGACGACTACGGGGAATAGCAGCATAAGTAGCTTGAGCTTCGGCAGCGTGACCAGATTCTTGTAAGAGCAATGCCCGTTGGAGTGCCACATGGCCTTTCCATTCCTCAATCAGCAGCGAGTCGTCATGCTCTTGCTCGGCAAGGGAAAGCCCTTGTGCGCAGCGGTCAAGCCATGCCATTGCCCCTTCGATGTCTCCCGATGTGTGGTGAATAGAGGCTATGTTCATACAGGCCCAGGCCATACTCCACCCTCTTCGTTTCACATTTTCGAGATCCTGTTCTGTTACCTCGTAGGCTTTCTGTCCCATGAGTTTTGCCTCGTTGTACTGATGCAACTGAAGATGGACATCTGCCATGAGCATCAGCAAAGCAGATTCTACCCCTTTGGGGAATGCTTCGTTTCCTTCTGCCTGATGCAGCAGATCGGTGATGACACTCAGGGCACCTTCAGTATCACCCCGACCCAAGCGCAAACAAGCCCAGCGGTAGCCCGCATCGGCATAGTGATACCAGTCTTGTGCCGGGTTTCGTGCAAAGCCTTGATAAGCCTTCCGATAGTAATGCTCCGCTATCTTCATCTGCCACCCTTGGTCGTAGGCGCGTCCACGCTCATAGTCCGCCATTGCCGGACTACTCACGTCGTCCTTCGTCTCGCTGCTATGAGTGCAAGCTGCCACCATGGCTAGCACGGCGCATAATATAATAAGGTAAATCCTTTGCTTCATTCACACACACTTTTGAGTGCAACACACCTAAACGATTCCTGCTTTCCTCATCTTCTTGCGCAGCTCTTCGTTCTGTCGGATGAAACGCTCGATGAAGACATTTTGGTCACCAATACGCCAACGCTGGTAAATGATGATGGCCACAAGCACAAGTGCCACCACGATAAGTGTAGCGGTGACGGCAACTGTGAGAACAAGTGTTATATCCATACGCATTATTGATTTGATTTCGACTGCAAAGATAAACAGTATTCATGAAATAACAGTCCCATACTAGGAAAAAAGAGTCTCAAAATAGGAAAAAGTAAGCCTGGCAGAAGTTGTCAGGCTTATTTTTCCCGATGAAATGGGCGATTTTTGTCAAGCTGGCATACTCTGAAAATCAGTTGCCAGTGGTGCAATACTGGAGGGCACGCTCCAATTGGCTGTCACGACCCGTGGTTAGGTATAGCGCAACGTCGAAGTCCACATCGATGTCAGGGGTAAGGCCTATGCCCTCGAAGAGTTGCTCATCCTTGGACATGGTGGCCATCTGCGGGATATAGAGCCAGACAGGGGTCTTGCCACGTTCGCCGACAATGCCGGAATAGTTCTGATAGTATTCGCCGGGGTCGGACTGGAGTGAGCATAGACCGCCATGGGTGCGCTTGCCGATGAGGGTGCCGTTGGGCAGCTGACGGCAACCCAGCGAGGTCATCTCTGCCATGCTGACGGAGCCACTGTTGGTGAGAATGACTATCGGTTCGGTGATGGTCTCGTGGGCTGTCTCAAGAGTTGGGACCTTGAAGGGTGACAACGGCGAGTAGTCGTAGCGGCCCACGCCACGCTTGAAGCGCGAGAGACCTACCTCGAAGCCTCCGCTGGGCAACATGCTGCCCAACACGTACTGATAGTCGATAAGCATACCACCACCATTGCCGCGCACGTCGATGATAACAGCCTTGAGCTGTCCGCTGGCATGGAGTTCCTGTACCTTGTCAAACCACGCCTGCCAGACCTGGCCCACCGCCAGGGCGAGTTGCTTGGCGGCAGCGTCGACCTGGCCGAATACCTTTTCGAAATATTCGTCATTCATACAGGGCGTGAGATAGAAACCGCTGAAGTAGAAGTAGGCGATGTTATCCTTGAAATGGGCATACTTGGCGGTCACGGCACGGTCGCCGAAAGTGCCGCTCGGTATGAGTCCGGGAATCTTGAGATACTGGTTGTTAGCTACCAGCTGGTCGTACATCTGAAGACCTGTCGCCAAATCTAAACCGTTGAGCAGCTGGTTGTACAAATTTTCGAAGTCATCGACAAAAGCCTGCAACGCATGCTGCTGATAGTCCTTCAGAGTAGGATCGTTGACGTGGTCCTTTGCCCACAGACGGCCAATGCCTGGGGTATCATACACAGTCTTAAGGATGCCTACGGACTGGGTACTGGCCTCCTTGTACTCCAGAATCTGGTTGCCCGTACCGCCATACACCGCAGGAAGATAGGCACTCAGGTTGTGATTGGTATACCGTGCAGACTCATAGTCGCTGCGCTGTTGAGTGCGTGCGTGGCTGGGACTGGCCATGACGAAATTGCCCGTCTGGTGATTCTGCATCTCTGCGGCAAAGTGACCGTCGTGCAGGGGAGCCAGGGTTTCTTCGAGCAGTTCCTCGAGTTCGTCATCGGTGACATCGTCACGCTCGTCGAGGGCCTCGTACTTAGGCAGGTACTCGTCATAGACGGCATCCCAGTCGACACCCAGGCTACGTTCGTAGTCCCAAATGGCATAGTTCTGGTCAAGGGCTTTCCACATCACCTTGAACTTGCCTGCATAGCTTTCCTTTGCCT
>CAMJIA010000074.1 GCA_946405695.1 uncultured Prevotellaceae bacterium
TAGCGTATGGGTGGAGAGCAGCATTTAAGCTGCTCACCCGTACCTACTACCACACATATAGGCTGTACACCATCCGCGCTATCGTCAGTAGGTGGGCACCGCCCAACGAGAATAATACGAGGGCGTATGTGGAGAACGTCAGTAGGCTGACGGGTATAGGTCCCGATGAGCCGTTAGGCATCCCCTCAAAGAGCCCTGCGCGCTGGATAGCGTTAGGTGCCGCAATGGCCATTCAGGAAAATGGCATTACCAGCATCGACTGGTTCGCCATGCTGAAAGGGTGGGAGATGGCGAGGTAATCTTTTAATGTGAAAAAAGGTAAGACTTTGCATTTTTTTATGTTGTTTTTTCTGTTTTCACTTTTTTCTTCGTACCTTTGACGGCGAATATGCGAGTAGTATTCTTGGTCATTATCCTGCAGATGTTGTCGGCATCGGTCCGCGCACAGCTTTCAAGTTCGTTGCTTGAACGCTACAACATCTCGTGTCTGGACCTGACCAGTGGACTGCCTCACGACCATGTGAACCATATTTTTGTGGACAGTCAGGGCTTTGTCTGGGTGTCGAGCTATGGTGGTGGAGCGGTGCGATACGACGGTTACACGTTTAAAGCCCCTGTGCAGGGCGACAGTCGCTCGTGTCTGGGCTTTGCCGAAGACCGTCATCAACGTCTGTGGATAGCCTACGACGAGGGTACGGTGGTTTTGGACCTGAAGACCATGCGCAGTGTAACGCCTGCTTTTGGCAAAGGAACCATCGGTGGTTTGCTGGGCCGCAGCACCGTGAAGGTCTATTGCGACTCGAAGGGAGCCTTGTGGCAGGTGGCGAGGGACAGCATCTACCGCTATGCGTTCGATGACGACGGAAATGTAGCTAGCATCAGCCGTTGCCGCTATACCGGCAACACCCCTGATATTGCCATCCGTGACATTGAGAATACCGGTAATGTGTGGGTGTCGACGTCGCTGGGTTTGTCGCGACTGACTGTTGCGGGTGACAAACTGAAGTTTAACCCCATCCATAGCGTCCTGCAGACGTTGAAAGGGCTTTTCATTACTGACCTGCTGCGTCAGGGCAGTACCGTGTGGATAGCTAGCAATCAGGGACTCTATGCCTATAACCTCTATAACAGTACGCTGCAGACCTATCGTCATACGGCCGATGAGCGTTCCTTGGCCCACAATCATGCTACTTGTCTGGCGCTGACCTCCGACGGCAACCTGCTGGTGGGTACACTGCGCGGAATCTGCCTGTTTGACGCCAGCCGTTCTGATTTTTCCTGTTGGAACTCCTCGACGGCAGGCTATCCGTTGCCCACCAACTTCATCCGCTGCCTGCTGAACTATCGGGGACAGCTATGGGTGGGTACGGAGACGGCAGGCATCGTGCGACTGTTGCCCAAACCCTTGCTGTTGCAGAACTACGTCAACCAGTCGAACAATCCCCAGTCGCTGGCACCCAATCCGGTGAATGCCATGTACGCCAGTGCTGACGGTACACTCTGGGTGGGTAATGTGGAAGGTGGACTCAGCCGTCGTGGTACGGGTGGCCATTTTGAGCATTGGACCACCGCCAATTCTGCGTTGTCGCATAACTCCGTATCGGTGCTGGAGCCGGACAATCATGGCCGTCTGTGGATAGGAACCTGGGGTGGAGGCTTGAATACAATATCCATTAACCATGAACCAATAACCATTAACCGTGTTGTCCTGCCTGCTGATTTTCAGCGACAAACGAATTATATAGGCGCCTTGGCATACGACCAATATCATGATGCACTGTGGATTGGTTCCAACGATGGCATCTTCCTCTATGACCTGAAGACGGGCACCATCGAGGACCCTTTCCCCGACAATCGTAATATCCGAGGATGCATCGGTGCGTGCATAGATCGCAGCGGTCATTTGTGGATGGGTTGTCTGACGGGTGTCTGTGACATCGACCTTCGTTCCGGTAGGATGGGGCAGGGCAACTTTGCTGTCCGCCACCTGCGCCATAAGTTGGACAAGCCACAATCGGCAGTGGTCGACAAGATTACCTGCGTTGTAGAAGCCAAGGACGGTACCCTCTGGCTGGGCAGTGACGGCTATGGCCTATACAAAAGATGCAAGAAGGACGATGGAAGCGGGAAGATGGTGGAGAAGTTTGAAGTGCTGACCACTGACAACGGACTGGCTAACAACGCCGTGAAGGGCATTGTGGAGGACAATCAGGGACTACTGTGGATTACCACTAATAACGGACTGTCGGTCTATGACCCTCGCCAGCACACCTTTATTAATTATGGTGAGCGTGACGGACTGCTCTGTCAGCGCTTCTACTGGAACTCGGCCATCAAGGGGCCCGATGGCACTGTCTTCTTGGGTAGTATGAAGGGACTCACTGAGGTGCGTGGCGAGAATACCGATGCCGTCTATCCGGGACACCTTTCTTTCACCGGCTTGATGGTGGACAATCAGGAGATTAATTCCAGCAACAGTGCTATCCTGGACTGCGACATCTCTTGTGCTGAGAAAATCAGGCTCCACGAGTCAAACAAGTCGTTTGCGCTGAGCTTCTCTACGCTGAGCTATGCCAATCAGGCACAGTATTACGTCTGCAGATTGAAAGGTTTTGAGGACGAATGGACCGCCCTGAAGCCCGGTGAGCACTCCGTGAGATACACCAGTCTGAAGCCAGGAACCTATGTCTTTGAGGTGAAAAACAGTACCGAGGCCGGTCAGGAGAGTGAGACCATCAGCATCGAGGTGGAGATAGCCCCCTATTTCTGGAAGAGTTGGTGGTTCATGCTGCTGTGTCTTGTGGTGCTGACCATTGCCTTGCTCTATTTTTACAAGCAACGCGTGGCAGCCCTTCGTCGACAGGAAGCCGAGAAACTGCTGATACCCATCAAGAAAGTCCTGGAGGAATCGGATGCTCCTGAGGCTTTGCAGACACGTATTCAGAATATTCTCCACAATCAGGAACATATCAAGCAGAGTCGCCACCGCAGTGTGGAGACCGACAAGCAGCAGACCAAGCCTGTCAAGAGTTTCATGGAACGCGCTACCGATATCCTGGAACATCACTATATGGACAGTCAGTTTGACATCACGGAGTTTGCCGATGCCATGAGTATGAGCAAGAGTCTGTTGGCCAAGCGCATCAAGGAGGAGACGGGACAGAGCACCAGCCAGTTTATCCGTAACTACCGCCTGAGCATTGCCCGTGATCTGCTGTTGGAGAACTATGCCGACCGCAATATTACAGAGATAGCCTATAAGGTTGGCTTCAACGATCCCAAGTACTTTACCCGCTGCTTCACACAACTGTACGGCACAGCACCCAGTACCTATAAATAAGGCTGGAAGGTGTATAAAATGGCAGGTGGACGATTTTGTCCACCTTTATTATTGTTTTGTCCACCTTGATTTAAATCAAGTGCCGTACTTTTGCAGTGGAAAATCAATTACATAACAAATTAACATAACCTAAAAACATTACACATGAGAAAGAAAATGTTATTCTCGATGATGTTCATGGCGGGAATCACAGGCGGCTTCTTAGCCTGTCCGACTCCAGTTATGGCATCAGTGTCTCAGTCACAGACCATCAAGGTCAGTGGCCAGATTGTGGATCAGGACGGACAGCCACTCATTGGCGCTACCGTCAAGGTGAAGAATGCGAAGCTTGGTGTTGTTACTGATTTTGACGGTAACTTTACCATCGATGTCGCTTCTGACGGCGTGCTTGTCGTCAGCTATGTGGGCTACAAGGATCGCGAGGTAGCGGTACGCGGGCGTGCTGCACTCGGACAGATTCAGTTGGAAGACGACTCAAACATGCTGGAGCAGGTGGTTGTCGTCGGTTACGGTACGCAGAAGAAAGCAGACCTGACAGGTTCTGTATCTATCGTGAATGCCGAAGAACTGAAGCGTGTCTCTAACTCCAACATTTCTTCAATGCTGGAAGGTAAGGTCGCTGGTGTACAGATTACTTCCGACGGTCAGCCTGGTGCAGACCCGACGGTGCGCATCCGTGGTGTCGGATCATTCGGTAGCACCGCACCTCTTTATGTGGTCGACGGTGTACCCGTAGGAACCACCATCCGCGACTTCTCACCAAACGATATTGAGACCATCCAGGTGCTGAAGGATGCTTCTGCAGGCGCCATCTACGGTTCTCGTGCTGCTAACGGTGTGATCATTATTACCACCAAGAGCGGTAAGAAAGACCAGCCTCTGAAGGTGGATTATAAGGGTTACTTCGGTATTGACAAGGTGTCCAGCGACGTCTATGACGTGATGAATGCCAGTCAGTACAGCCAGTACTTAGGTCAGGCATGTGCCAACTCAAACACTGCTCTGGCAGGTGGCTACAGCCTGAATCCTACCACAGGCCGCTATCAGTTCCAGGACAACACCGATACCGACTGGTTCAGCGAGGTATTTAAGACCGGTACTCGTCAGAACCACAACATCAACCTGAGTGGTGGTAGCTCATCAAGCACCTACAACGTAGGTCTCGACTACTTCCAACAGAAGGGAACCTTGGAAGGTGCAGGTCCTAACTACCAGCGTTTCACCGCGCGCGTGAATAATACTATGGATACGAAGTTCGTCAAGTTCCGCACCAGCCTTGTCTACTCGCACTCTGACCAGGACGGTATGGGTCTGTCGAACGCTTCAGAGTATGTACAGGGTCTGTATGGTGATGTCACCAACGTGCTGCGTGGTACTCTGCTGATGCAGCCTACTATCAAGGCTTACGACGCCAACACATGGGTACTCGACGACAAGGTAGGTTCTGCCAGCAGCTACCACTACGATGCCTACGGATATGGTGTCTACTACGATACCATCCATGGTGATATCTCTGCTTCTAACCCCTTGCTGGTCAACAACCTGCTGACCCGTAACACCACAGTAGACCGTATCACTGGTACTGGTTCTGCTGATGTTGACCTGCTGAAGATGATTGGTCTGGAGAACAAGAACCATAATCTGACCTATCGTCTGAACCTTTCTTATAGCAAGACACACGCTACCGACAAGACATGGATTTCTGCATGGATTCAGTCAAACCGTGTCTATCTGGACAAGTCTAACGAGAAACTGACCAAGGGTACACGTGAATATACCGAGTTCCTGGTAGAAAACACGCTGACCTACGACGGAACCATCGGTAAGCACCACATCAACCTCTTGGGTGGTATTACCTATCAGGAGAACCACACCAACAACATTACCGGTTGGGGTGTCAACTTCTCTGAGCCTTACTATCTGCAGTTGCAGAATGGTGCAGAGACCTTCTCCAGCTCTTACGAGGACAAGACCGCTATCACGTCATTCCTGGGTCGTTTGAACTACGACTACGATGGCAAGTACCTGTTCTCTGTTGTCGTACGTCGCGATGGTAGCTCACTGCTTTCCAAGGACATCCGCTGGGACACCTTCCCCTCTGTATCAGTAGGTTGGCGTTTCGATAAGGAAAATTTCTTCCCCATCAGCCGCGACATCGTCAACATGTTCAAGTTGCGTGCCAGCTATGGTGAGCTGGGTAACGTGATGGCTGTTGCTCCTTATGCCAACCTGGCAACACTTGCCCGTAACAACATGACCTACTCATTTGGCAACAATGCTGTTACAGGTTCTGCTATCTCTAACTTCGTCAACCCCAACATTGCTTGGGAGAAGAAGAAGACAACCAACTTTGGTATCGATATCGCTATGTTCAACAACCGCTTGGAGTTCACTGCCGAGTATTATAAGAACAAGTCTGAGGAACTGCACTACAACGTTCCCGTTCCTGCCAATGCTGGTGTAGCCAACACCTCAGTGACCATGAACGCTGCATCGATGGAGAACAGCGGTTTCGAGTTCTCTGCAACCTATCGTAACAACGACCACCCATTGAAGTGGCAGGTTAGCGGTAACTTGAGCACTCTGAAGAACAAGGTTACCTCTCTTGGCTTCGGTACCGAGCGTCTCATCCAGGGCTTCTGCATCACAGAGGTTGGCGAGGAAGTAGGTAAGTTCTATGGTTGGCAGTATGGTGGCATTATCCGCAATCAGGGCCAGCTGAATGCACTGAACGAGGCCGGTCGTGTTACCCACAACAATATCGAGATGGAGAAGCAGAAGGCAAACCCCTCCTACGTTCCCGATCTCTATGCAGAGGGTGAGTGGTCTTATCAGCAAGGTGCCAACATCGGTGACTGCTGGTACTACGACACCAATAACGATGGTAAGGTTGACGCAGAAGACCAGACTGTTCTGGGCAGTGGTATGCCAAAGGTGAACTTCGGTATCAGTGCTCGTCTGGAGTATAAGGGCTTCGACCTGGCTATCTCTACCTATGGTGCACTGAACTACCACGTAACAGATGAAATTTATAACAGTCTGAACTCCAGCTATGGTCCTGGCAACAAGGACGTCAAGGTTCTCAGTGCCAACCAGTGGTCTGCAGACGGTAAGCAATACCTCTCTGATGTTCCGCGTACCTATTATACTAATAATGCTACTTTAGGCTGGAACGACCTGTTCAGCGATCGTAAGATTCAGAACGCTGCCTACTGGAAGATTGCCAATATCGAACTGGGTTACAACATTCCCGACAAGGTCTTCAAAGGTGTCATCACCGGTGCCCGTGTCTATGTATCAGCCCAGAACCTTTACACCTTTACCAGCTATAAGGGCTACAACGTAGACTACTCTACCGCTAACCCCTTTACTCCTGGCTACAACTTCTGCTCATTCCCCAGCGCTCGTAGCTTCATGGCAGGTGTACTCTTCTCGTTCTAATTAGGTTGAAGAATTATAAACTGAAAAAACGAAGTTGAAT
>CAMJIA010000075.1 GCA_946405695.1 uncultured Prevotellaceae bacterium
GATTAAACGACTGGAAGATAAAACCTATCATCCGGTTGCGGTAGTCGGCCGCTTTGCGCTCTGAGAGGTTCCAGATGGGCACACCAGCCAGCTCGTAGGTTCCCGAGTCGTAGTTGTCGAGGATTCCAAGGATGTTCAGCAGTGTTGACTTGCCTGAACCCGAGGCACCCATGATGGAAACAAACTCACCTTTCGCAATGTCGAGGCTGATACCTTTCAACACGTGGAGTGGCTGAGCACCGAAATAGGTTTTGTTGATGTCTTGTAGATGTATCATAAAAACAAACTTTTTACCTTAGTTCTGTACGTTTGACGAGGCAAAGGTACAAAAAGTTGCATCATTTCCCAAATATTTGGGATAATTTGCACAAATTTGTGATGAATGGATGGAAATCGTAATCATACGGACAACTTTTTATAGGCTTCTGCCACATCATCGATTGTGATGTCGAGCAGCTGCATCTGACGGAAGAGCTCTGGCAGACGCTCCTTCATGAACTCCTTTTTGCGAGCCTTCAGGATCTGTTTCTTGGCGCCCTTGGTCACAAAGTAGCCCAGACCACGCTTGTTGTAGATAATCTCTTCGCGTGCCAACTGCTCGTAAGCCTTCACTGCCGTATTGGTGTTCACCTCGAGCAGCACACTGTACTCTCGGACTGACGGAATCCTGTCGTCGTCCTGATACTTGCCTGCAAGTATCTCATCGCAGAGGCGGTCTGCCATCTGGATGTAGATGGGTTTATCGTTTGAGAATGTCATAATTAAACCACTTGTTTGTTATTAACTGAAAACCTTTGAAGATATGGAACGATGCCCAGTAATTGAATATCGTGAAGAGAGGAAGTACCACCATCAGCACGTAAGCCATCACATTGACAGCATTCATTACGTACTTGTCGCCATCCCAGACCGTCTGAAACACGCTGAGATTGAAATGACTGAGTGTCCACATGTAGAGCGACATGATCGTCATCCAGAGAGCGCCTGAGATGATGAATGCATACTTGCGAAGCAGCGTACCAACCAGCATAAAGAACGAGTGAGTCCATACGGCCATGATCACAGCGATCATGAAACTTGCCCACTGATACCAATCCCAGTAAATACCACTGCTCCACACAGTGATCAGACGAGGGATCATCTGCGAGAAGAGACTGGGCACTGTCGAAGTCCACAGATAATAGGTCTGATCCACGCCGTTGAAATTGAACACCTCGCAAGCGGTAAAGCTGGGATCATTTGAGGCCATTGCCCATATCCATAGACTGGCCATGCGGAGGCAGTCGCCCAGGATATAACCCACGATGGCACACAATCCGCAAACCACAACAATATAGACCATCAGCGCCAGATACTTCTCCAGATTGGTGGCAGGGATCATGAGGAAAGTGCCTCGCTGCTGCTTGGTACCAATGCTGGTAAAGTTCGTAAAGGCTGCAGTGGCAATGATAAGCAATGCAAACGGCATGAGGAATGACCCAAAGTCGGCACACCGCTGGATATAAGGAACGATCGCTTGGAACGAACCAAAGATGAAGGATATCAACTGTAACAGGAATATTGAGAATGCCACGCCTACTGTGAATCCCATCAAACTCACGCGATTCACGCTGATGAGCCAGCGCAGCACCTTGCCACATCTATTGAAACTAAAACTATTCATTGTTTTACTTTTTTATTTTTTATAGGTTTACCAATTTACCAATCACCTGCTGACGACAGAAGAGTCTGTACGACATCCAGAAGTTGAACACTATCAGCAGTATCACCATGACTACATTGACTATAAACTTGTTGGTTTCGGTTTGAATCTCCAAGCTCCGATTCCCCATCAGGGAGTTGATGACAACCTGCAGAATCACCAGCAATATGATGATGATCGTGGTGGGAATCCAATTATACTTATGCGAACGGAAGAACGTAGCACCAAGGGCATAGAGCGAATGCATCCAGACGATGACGAGTATCAGTACAGAGACAAATCCACTACGAAGTTCTTCTGGCATCTTATTCCACGTATTACTAATCATCTTCACAAACTCTATAGTGACGAAAGCAACATTGGCGTGACCCAGGAGCGCATTGACGATATACTGCACCAGATCGGCTGCGAAGATGGCCACCAGATGAAGCGGCAACAGAATGAGCCACGAGGCATAGCGTACCAGATACTTCTCGAGGTTCGAGGCCGGCAACAACAGAAGTGCCTGCATATCGTGCTTGCCTTCCATGCTGTAGAACATAAACGAGGAGCCCAGGATAACCGTCACAAGCAGCGATACAATCACCGAGATAGAGCAAGCCACATTGAAGGCTTCGTTGCCATTCATCTTGACCTCAGCTATGGTGAAGAACAAGAACACCAACAGTATAATGACGAATGTCTGCAGGAACGACTTCAGATGATACTTCTTGTCGTTTGTCAGCGACCATTGTGCCACCTTTACGAATCTATTAAAACTAAACTGTATCATATCTTTCCCTGGGTTACGGCGTTAAAAAGCAATTCGAGGTTCACCTGCGTCTCAGCACTATTGGTCTTGCGAGGTGCAATCACAGCATTGCCTTGGAGTGAAGGCTCAGCATAAAGGGCGTCGTCCATATCGTCGGGCGTGCGATACTCGAAGGTGTATTTCTCCTGAATGTCAGCCACTGAGGCATCGAGCAACAGCTTCTGCTGCGAGAGGATCATGATATGATCGAGCAGCGACTCCACATCGTGCACCTGATGGGTAGAGATAATCAGCGTGCGCTCCTCCGTCATATACTGGGCCACCACCTTGCGGAACTGGCTCTTCGACGGAATATCGAGACCATTCGTAGGCTCGTCCATCAACAGCAGTTTGGTACCAGTGGCCAGTGCGAAGGCCATAAACACCTTTTTCTTCTGACCCATCGAGAGGGCGTTCAACTTCAGATTTGTCGAAAGCTCAAAGTCCTTCAGACAATTCTCGAGCACCTCCATATTAAACATGGGATAGAAGGGACGGTTGATCTTCACATACTCATCGAGCGACATGGCGGGGAGATCAAACTCCTCTGGCACGATGAATATCTCGCTCAGTGTCTCAGGCTTGCGCTTGCAGGTCTCGATGCCATCGAAACACACCGTACCCTTCTTCGGACGAAGCAGACCACTGATCAGATACAAGAGTGTTGATTTGCCTGTGCCGTTCTTACCCAGCAGACCATAGATGTTGTTCTCCTCCAGTCTCAGACTGAAATCATCGAATACCAGGTCCTTCTGACCTGCATACTTAAAACTGATGTTGTTTACCTCAATCATAACCTTTTTTATTTTTGATTTTTACTATTTTACCTTCTTACTATTTTACTTTTAAATTCTTCTGTTATAGTGTACTACTTGAATAGTACACTGCAAAAGTAAGACTATTATCAATATCCTCCAAACTTTTTGGAAGAAATCTTTTGTTTCTTAACACTATTTAAGGAAACGCCCTCGTGCGTACATTATATACTATTGCGTACGAGCGACGTAGGCCTTACATTTGCAACAGCAAACGGGTAATGCCCACCACTTCGAAAAATAGGGCGATACCAAGGTGAATAATGATACCTCCCCACAGATGACGAGTGCGCCAGGCAAGTGCACCAAGTATATAACCTCCGACCACTGACGAACACAGTTCAAGATCTGGTTTGCCGAGGTGTATGCACATATACGTCAATGCCATCGGCAATACGGCCCTACACCCAAGCCATCGTGCCACACCTATTACCATAGCACCTCTGAACATCCCTTCGACACCAATATAGTCGAAAGCATAAAACGATTCGAACAGTCCTATCAGTTGCCATCGCTCCCACCCCATGGCACCATCGTAGAAGTCGATGTGCATCTTCGGGTAATAGCTCAGGAACTGAGGGGTAAACGATACGAAGAGGAACATGGGTACCAACAAGACGAAGATGAGGGCATAGACACGCAGATACTTGCCAGAACGCTTCAGACCATAAAGACCAAAGCGCCCCTCTGCCAGTTTACGGAACACGCAGAGCATCAGCACGATAAAGACAGATCGGAACAAGTACGAACCCACCAGTCGCAAGTAGTTCTTGTCCTTGATGGTCACCCCATATTCATCAGCCCATCGCACGTAATCATAAAAGCCCTGACCTGCCCCGTCGATGGCAAGCAGAATAATGGGGAACACCCACACCTGCCATCGCCTTAAGCGCCACAGTTCCTGATGCATGGCCAACGAGGGTATCAGCACCAGGAAATAGACCATGATATAGATAAGGGGCACCCATAGCATCGAAGTCCCGTTGTCGAAAGTAGGCGCCATGATGATGTCGTAGAAGTAGAACTTCACCTGAGCAACGACAATCAGTACGGCCAACGCCAGTGCGAACAGGTATTTCGCCCAGAGGAAATCTTTCCTGACGAACGCGACTAAATCGCCAAAAAAGCATCCGATCTCATGCAGCAAAGAGCCCTTGGGCACAAACAGATACCACCAGGCAAAGTGCTTCCTGTGTTGACGATAGGCCAAGTCGCTCTCCATCTTGTAAGCCTCACGCTCAAAATACAGGTCGTAATAGGCTTTCATCACGTTGCGACACTTGAGATAGCGCCAGAGCCACTCGATGCTATACCACAGCATGAACCCCAGAAACAGCATTTCGCGTTGCTGCAAGGTGTGGATGTATTCGTGGTTCTTATCCACCTCACTCAACCGTCCCTTGTCGCTCCTGCAAAAAATGATTCCGAAGATATTGGTAGCTAAAAAACTGCCGAACGGGAAATATTTATTATAGATTACTTTCATCTATCTTTCAGACACGACTATCGCTGGTCGGCACCCCACATCATTTTCTCGCGAAGGGAGTCGAAGTAGCGATGCTCTGCACGCTTCACCACGTTGATGTCGTAGGGGGCACGACGGAGGGTGATCTTCGTACCCTCCTTGCACTTCTCCGAGCGACCGTCGATGGCCACTAAGAAGTTATGGCTACGACTCTCCACGTCGAGTTCTATCACAGCAGAGTCGGGTATCACGATGGGGCGCACGTTCAGCGAGTGAGGAGCCACAGCCGTCATCGAGAACACCTTCGTACCAGGTACAATGATCGGACCACCATTCGACAAGGAATAAGCCGTAGAACCCGTAGGCGTCGAGATCACCAGTCCGTCAGCCTGATAAGTGTTCAGATACTGTCCGTTAATGCTGGCACGAACAGAGATCATCGAAGCCGTATCGCGCTTCAGGATGGCCACCTCGTTGAGAGCGCAATTGTAACCCTCAAGCGCCTCTGCATCAGTTTCCACCTTGATCAACGCACGCGACTGAATGGCGAAATCATCGTTGTAAAGCGCCTCCAGATTGTGCTCAATGTTTTCAGGACTGATGTCCGAGAGGAAACCCAGGCGCCCCATGTTCACACCAAGGATGGGGATATTCTTCTCGCGCACACGACTGGCTGCCTTCAAAAACGTACCGTCGCCACCCATCGAAATAACGAAGTCGGCATCGAATTCGTTGCCATAGAACACGTTGTCGGCCTTCACATTGATTTGCAGGTCGTCTTTCAGAAAATCATAGTACTCAGCATCGACATACAACTCAGCGCCAAGCTCTGAGAGTGTCGATAACACTTTCTGAATCGAAGCAGACTTATTCGTCTGGTAGATGTTGCCGAAAAGGGCGAATCTCAGTTTACGGTGCTCCATATTTTTGCTTTTATGGCTGCAAAAATACAAAAAAAGAGTAATAATCAGCATATTATCGCAGTTTTTTTGTTATCTTTGCAAACAGAAAACCCTAAAAATTGAAGATTATGGCAAAAGTTTATGTATTCCTGGCAGATGGCTTCGAGGATGTCGAGGCCCTGATTCCCATTGACGTACTGCGCCGTGGGGGCGTGGAGGTAGTAACCATCAGCACCACGCTCTTTCCCCTTGTAGAGTCGGCTCATGGTGTGAACATCGAGGCTGATTTGCAGTTCGATCAGGCTGACTATTCAGACGCTGACCTGCTCATGTTGCCTGGTGGCATGCCAGGTGCCAGCAACCTCTATGCCCACGAGGGCGTGTGCGAGGCTGTGATGGCCCAGTTCAAGGCAGGCAAGAAGATTGCCGCCATCTGTGCTTCACCTGCTGTGGTGCTCGCCCAGTTGGGTATCCTCGATGGTAAGAAGGCCACCTGCTACCCTGGTTTCGAGAAGGTTCTCAAAGAAACAGGTGCCACCTATACAGGCGACCTCGTCACTGTTGATGGTAATATCACGACGGGTGAGGGACCAGCAGCTGCCTTCCCTTACGCCTACGAACTGCTCACACAACTCGTTGATCAGGGAACCTCTGACCAGATTGCTGAGGGCATGCGCTTCAAACACTTGATGGAAAAGTAAAAAGGTAAAAAAGTAAAAAGGTAAAAGTGGATTATGTAATTATAGTAGCTGGGGGTAAAGGTCTGCGCATGGGGAGCGATATCCCCAAGCAGTTCCTGCCCATCGGTGGGAAGCCCGTACTGATGCGCACACTCGAGCGATTCAGGGCGTATTCCGCTGATATACAGATTATTCTCGTACTGCCCGAGGCCCAACAAGACTATTGGCGCCAGCTCTGCGAGGAGTATCATTTCAGTGTTGAGTATCAACTCGCCAATGGTGGACAGACGCGCTTCCACTCCGTACAGAATGGTCTGGCTCTGGTGCCCGACGATGCACAAGGTGTGGTAGGTGTGCACGATGGTGTGCGCCCCTTCCCCA
>CAMJIA010000076.1 GCA_946405695.1 uncultured Prevotellaceae bacterium
AGCGGCGACATCCTGCAAGGCAAGGACTATGTGCTCAGTGCCAGTCTGACATTCGGTCACAACAAAATGAAGATTGACAAGCTGAACGGAACAGAAAATGAGCGATTTGAAGAAGGAAAGCGCTGGAAGTCCAGCTATAAGGACTATCTGCTTCGTGTAGGCGACGAGGTTGGTCTGATATACGGTTTCGTATATGACGGACTCTATCAGTTCGACGAATTCTACTTCGACCCACAGAACAACTATCAGGCAGTTCCTTGGGGTAGTAGCGCTGCCGACAATGGTACCAGCAGTAACTGTGCACCTCGTGAGGACGGCTATGTCACCGTTATCAACGACATCTCTGGAGATAGCAACAGTGGTATCGCTACCCTGCCTGGTAAGATTAAGTTCAAGGATCTCGACGGCGATGGTCGCATCACTGAGAACGACCGTACCGTCATCGGTAACACCAATCCAAAGTTCCAAGGCGGTTTCGGTCTGAGTGGTTCTTATAAGAACTTCGACTTTACAGCCAACTTCACCTACATGCTCGACTTCGATGTCAACAATGCTACGGCATATCGTCTGTCATCATCAAAAGGCAACAAAAACAAGTTCTACAATGTTCTTAGCGAGTTTGCCGACGGCTGGCAGTATAATGACATTGATGGTAGCATCACTGGCACGAAGGGTGATATTCTGTACAAGGCATACTATCTGACTGACCCTGTTAATATTTACAAGCAGGGCAATGTGAACCGTAGCTTGTGGAATCCCACCGATGTCACTACCGACATCTGTCACTCATACTTCATCGAGGACGGCTCATTCCTGCGCTGCTCTGACGTAACACTGGGTTACACGCTGCCCAAGAAACTCACTCAGAAAATTGGTATTAGCAAGGCACGCTTCTACGTATCAGCTTCTAACCTGTTTATCATCACCAATTATTCAGGCTACGACCCTGAGGTGGATATTCAGACAGGTCTGACACCAGGTATGGACTACAACCGCTATCCACGTAGCCGCACCTTTACGTTCGGTACAAACATCACATTCTAAATAATAAGATACAGATATGAAAATCAAGAATATTTTACTGACCGGAGTGGCAGCATTGGCGTTGACTTCCTGTAACGACTATTTGGATGTCGATGCACCATCAGCCTACTCTGAGGAATTTGTCTTCAGCCAGAAGTCAGAGATTGAGCGCGCCCTCAACGGTGTGTATGCTCAAGCTTTGGTCGGTGACCTGTACGGCAATGCCTATCAGCAGACCTTTAATTACAATAGTGATGTTGATATTCAGATTAGTTCTGATGGCAGCCATGAGCACAACTCTTATTCTCGCTACGACTGTGACGATGAAGGCAGTGACATTCTGAAGTTCTGGACAGCAGCCTACAATCTTGTAGAATATTGCAACAAATTTATTACTTCAGCAGAGAACAGCCCCTTCTATACCGAATCGGAACAGGACGCTCAGGTGCTGCAGTGGGTTGGCGAAGCTAAATGTCTGCGTGCCATGATTTATCACGACCTCGTGGTAATGTTCGGCGACGTACCTTTCACCTTCACGCCAGCTTCCAAACGTGAAGAATATCTTATTCCTGTCACTGACCGCAAGACTATTCAGGACGCACTGATTGCCGATCTGAAAGAGGCATCTCTGAAAATGTCACCTGCCAGCAGTGTTACTGTTGAGCGTTGCTCCAAGGAGTTCGCCCAGGCTATGATAGCACGTATCGCTCTGACAGCCGGTGGTTATTCGCTCCGTCCTGACAAGAACGACAGCCGCAACTACGGTACAATGCAGCGTCCCGATAACTATCTGGACTACTATAAGACCGTTCGCAGCTATACTGACTCTATCATCAGTGCCAACTCTCACGATTTAAAGATGGAATATCAGAATGTGTTCGTCAACGAGTGCAACTACCAACTTGTCAACAACGACGACCCCATCTTCGAGATTCCTTTCGCCAAGGAGGCTAACGGAAATACTGGCTACGTCCAAGGACCTACCTACAACTCTTATGAGAATAAAACCACTGGTGTCTGGGGTGAGACGAAAGGCAATGGTCGTCTACACGCTTTCTACCGTTTCTTGTTCCGTGACAACGACAAGCGCCGCGAGTTCATCAACGGTCTTTGGTACTACACTTACCGTATTGATGCAACTAATACACAGGTTGACTCTATCGTGATTCGCAACGACTACAGCGTACACAACAACAAGTGGTCAAAACTTTGGACTTCAGAGGGTAATGCCCTTGGTAACACCTCTACAGGTTCTACTGGTATTAACTTCCCATATATGCGCTATGCAGACGTACTGTTGATGTATGCCGAAGTTGCCAACGAGCTGGATGGTGGTCCTAGTGATGCTAAGGCTGTCGACTGTCTGACTAAAGTTCACGCACGTGCCTTCATCGATGGCGATGCTGCTTTCATTGCCAATGCCATAGCTAGTAAGGATGCTTTCCAGAAAGCTATTATGGACGAACGCAAATGGGAGTTTGCCGGTGAGAATATGCGTTGGCGCGACCTTGTACGCACCAACACTCTTTCTGAGGAGTTAATGTACAGCTTCCTGCGCTACCATGCTGCCGGTATGGCTGGTGACTCTGGCTTCGAGGATGCACTCAATCTGCACGACGACAACACATTCAATTACAAGCCCCTCACCGTATACTATCACAAGTACTATGCCACAGAAGGTACCGACCAACAGAAAATGATGGCACACCGTTTGATTAAGAATCAGTTGTATGGCTATATTGTCAATGCGGCTTACAGTTTCGACTTGCTCTACCCCAATCAGTCACTACCCAGCCTGCGCATCTACAATGCCTACAAGGGTATTTCGCAGCCCACGACCAGTCAGATTAAGACGTTCGGTTTCGCGGCTGAGGGTTGGAGCAATGCCAAGTTCTACAACTGGTTCAACGATGCTACGGCTCAGCCCAACAACCAATGTAAGTACAGTTTCTACGGCTACATCCGTACTGACGACAACGGCAACATCTGGATTATTCGCAACGGTGTGCAGGAGCAGTTCAACTACATCCCCGCAGTCGAGACACTGCCTGCTGTACGCTATATTCTTCCCTATCCTAACCAGGTTATCCAGCGTTCTGAAGGTGTCTATAAGAACTATTACGGATATTAAAGGGTAAAAAAGTAAAAAGGTAAAAAAGTAAAAACATATCGTTATGAAAAAGATATTGAATAGCATCATGTTACTCCTGTTGGCAGGCACCTCTGTTTTGATGGTGTCGTGTAAGGATGACGACAATTCATCGTCGGCCAGTACCAACAGAGAGTTTATGACCATGTTCATTACCGACAATACTCGCGGTAAGGGTAATGACTATCCCTACAATAGCGGATTGGACGGAGCTTATCCTCACGGTAATACCATTCACCTCTATTGGTATGGCGTGAAAGACTGTGCAGGCTACCAGATTCAGATGGGACTGCAAATCAAAGTGTCTGGCGGTGCAGAGGCCTGGGCAAAAGTTCAAGGCACCTCCGATTTGCTACTTGACACCATTGTAGGTCCCAAGCAACTTGACCTATTGCTGAAAGACCTCTCGTATTCTACTAACTACCGTTTTGCCATCCGTGCATTGTCGAAGGAAGACCAGAACATCAAGGGTGACGAGTCGACCTTTGCACACGCCTCTAACTGGTATGGTCATGGCAACGGACGCCAGTGGCAGGAGTATCTCGGCATTACGACCAACGACCGCTATCCGACACCTATGGCCATCTATGTCAATCAGGCAGAGACCACAGAAACAGATATGCACGTCTACTTCAACTCAAATATCAATGACTTGGGCCTCAACCTGAGCGATGAGGATGATAAAGACAAGTGGGATGCCTACCATGAGAACTTCAACATCGACGAGAACGGTAATTTCGGTTACAAGTATCTCACAGTAGTTCCTTCTCCCAACAACCCCGACTCGAAGGTGGACGAGAAATGGAAGAAGTACGAGATTACCGATGAGGACCGTGCTCGCGGCTATGTAGTTGTGACAGGTCTGACACCGAACTCAGTTTATGTTATCGATGTAGTCGATCCCACAGTGGATGTTCCCATCGACGCCAAGTACAATACCTGTACCGCCCGTTCCGACGGCCAGCCTGGCGAGCCAATCCTGCTGAAACACGAAGAACTGATGGCTCAGGCGTCCAGTCTGGATATTCCCAAGAACGATAACAAGCGTGCTGACGTTTATGGTCCTAAGGCAGAAAAATATAACGCTGCACCTATCACACCGGCACTCTATGAATTCATCTCCGACACGAAGTATGCAGAAGGACAGACCTTTGAACTGGAGGGTGGAAAGACCTATTATCTGGATGGCAACGATATCACCTGTAAGGGCTTTGTGCTCCGCACACGTCCTGAAGATGTAGCCCAAGGCCTCCGTGCCCGTGTCATCTGCGGTATTGGTGAGAGTTCTGCCGTATTCGACCAGGGTAAAGAAGGTCGTCAGTGGGATGGCTGCCCCTATTCTATGTTCACTTTCGGCCGTTCACCTGAAGCTGGTGAAGGTGGTGAGATTTACATGAAGAAGCTCGCTTTCTACGACATTGACTTCGATAATCCCGAGTGTTTCAACTATGGCGACCAGAAGGCTGGTATTGGTTCTGCAACAGGTAACTATTTCTTCAACATGTTCTCTGACGGTATGGCTGTAACGCTCGACTCGTTGGTTATAGAAAATTGTACCTTCAAGCGTATTGTCCGCGGTTTCGTCCGTGAGCAGGGTCCAAACTACAAGTTGTGGAATCACGTACTAATCAAGAACAATATGTTCTTTGACTGTGGCTACTACTCAAATGGTGCTGGTGGTTACTGCTGGATTGACGGTGCCGGCAACAATGGTAAGACCAATATGCTAGCCGATTTCAAGGCTATCGAGAATACTTTCTACGATTGTCCGTTCCCAGCTTTCATCAAGCAGCAGCTCAACGATGCATATAAGTATGAAGGCAACTCGAAGTGGAACATCACGTTCTCTAACAACACCCTCGTGAACTACAATACACGTGGCGATGGTGCCATCTTCAAGCTTACCCGCATCCCCAATGGTTCGACATTCAATGTTGAGAACAACCTCATTATCCTCTGTAAGCAGAATGGTGACCAACGCGTGCTCCAGCAGTATGGTGCCTACGTTCCTGACACAGAGCCTATGCCCGATGGATCATCAGGACAGTGCACGCTGAACTTCCATAACAACTGGTCGACCAACAACGACCTGACCAATGGCTCTATCTTCAGTTCGCGCGCCTTTAGCAACCAAAAGGACGGCTTCGGTTTCCTAGTGGCTAACCAAAAAGCTACGCTTAACGGTTCGTTAGAGGTTTCTGTTGCTGATATTTCGGCTACCGACTTGCTCATCAGCCCCTGCCCACCGCACATCGCTGCTACTGCTGAAGACCAGCACATGCACCGTGCAGACGCTCTTGACGGTACTGCTACGTCGCAGTATAACGTAAATCTGTACTTCAAGAATAAGAACAACGACATCTGGAACAACAATGCTGGTGCCGCACGTTGGAGGAACAAATAGAACTGATAATTGAAAAATGATAACTATGAAAATATTTAGAATGACAATGATAGCAATGGCAGCCCTTACGATGGGGCTGGCCATTGCATCGTGCAGCGATGCTAACGAGTATGAGGATGCCAACACCAACAATCCGTCATGGTCAACGACTGCCCATCCCGAATCGCTGGCCAGCACCACATGGGTACGCGGCACAGGTATCAAGACTAATGCCTATGGGCAAGAAGTTCAGGGCTTTGTCGAGAGTCTTAACTTCGTATCGACCGACTCTGTCTCTGTCAAGATGAGTCAGGGCACGACAGAAGGTACATGGGTCGACGACTCCAACACTGAGAAATTGCCACTCTACGAGTATGACTATAGTGCAACAACAGGTAAGGTGCAGATTCTGCAGCGCACGGTCAACAAGGGACAGGTCACCAAGAAGGCCATCTTCGTTGGCATAGCCGTCAGCGGCACGCAGGATGTCATCACCATTGTACATTATGGTGATACGCCTGCACAAACCTATCTGACAAAGCAGTAATGTTACGATAAAGGAAGTGACTACAAAGTACATGTGGTCACTTCCCATTATCATTTTAAAATCATCGTAAACATTTACGTGACTATTTTCGGAAAAAAAACAAAAAAATTTGGTAAATACAGGGAAAACCCCTATATTTGCACCAATATATGCATAAAAAGCTACAAACAAATCTTTTATATTAACTAAAACGTATTAATTATGAAGAAAATTTTTACTCTAATCTGTGCCCTTGTGGGCTTCGCAGGTGTTGCTAATGCAGAAACAGTGGATGACATCGCAGTCTGCAAGCACAGCTATGTGCTTTGTTTTGATGACTGGGATGGTGCAGGATCAGCTAAACCGGGTAAAGGAAAGCTATTTGGCAATGGTTATTTCTTGGATGTTACAGGCGGATCTGTAGCAACAAACAAAGGACAGGTTGATCTTTCTGTAGTCAATGAGGCTGATGACAACCATGTAACGCAGTATATCGTTGACAAATATGGTGCTGACTATCCTGGACCAAAATACAATTCATGGCGCTTGAAGAACGCACAGGACGTAATTGCCATGAAGGTGACGGCAAAGTCTAAGCTTATCTTCTTCCTGCATGGAAACA
>CAMJIA010000077.1 GCA_946405695.1 uncultured Prevotellaceae bacterium
AAGCCACGCAGCGTTTCGAACAGCACTATGCAGAATATATTGGTACTAAGCACTGTGTGGGTTGTGCTAATGGGTTGGATGCACTGACGCTGATACTGCGAGCATATAAAGAGATGGGTGTTCTTAAAGATGGCGACGAGGTCATCGTGCCTGCCAATACGTATATTGCCAGCATTCTCTCTGTTACGGAAAATAACCTTGTGCCCGTCTTGGTAGAACCGGATATCAATACCCTTCAAATTGATGACAGTCTTATTGAACAGGCCATCACCTCACGTACCCGTGCCATCATGATTGTCCATTTATATGGTCGCTGTGCTTATACCGATAGGATAGGGGAACTTTGCAATATATACGGATTGAAACTGATTGAGGACAATGCCCAAGCCCATGGTGCAGTATGCTCGGTGGTTTTGTCGCAGAGAAAAACAGGCTCCCTAGGCCATGCCGCCGGTCACTCCTTCTATCCCACCAAGAATCTAGGCGCTTTCGGCGATGCGGGGGCTGTCACTACTGACGACGACGAACTGGCTGCTATGATTCGAGCCCTTGGCAACTACGGCTCTGCTCGGCACTATGTTTTCGACTATCAGGGCTGCAATAGTCGTATGGATGAGCTGCAAGCTGCCATCCTCGATGCCAAGCTCAGCGACTTGGATGCCGCAAATCAGCGCCGTAAAGAAATTTCTGCCTTGTATATTAATAAGGTGACTAACCAGCTCATCACCATTCCCCATTGCCAGCGCGATTCCGTCTATCACATCTTTCCTGTGCTATGCACCCGTCGCGACCAGCTCAAGCAATACCTTGCAGACAATGGTGTTGAGACGGAGATTCATTATCCTATTCCTCCACATCAGCAAGCATGCTATTCAGATTGGAACCATCGCTCATATCCCATCACAGAGCGTATTCATGCTGAGGAATTGAGCATCCCCTGCAATCCTGCTATGACAGATGAAGAGGCCAACCTGGTGGCAGACCTCCTCAACTCCTTTGTATAGCATTATATAAGAATTACTCGTCTAACAGCAATACCGTCGCCGAGCGGGCTGCTTGTGCTCCCATGACTAGCACCTGTGCGATGTCTGCGGTCTTCGATGGTCCGCTGATAAACGTTCCGTAACCATAGTCGTTCATCTCTATCCGCTTATAGGCCTCGTGCATGTTATTCACAATCTCCGACTTTTTCAGCAGGATAACGAGATTCTCACTGATAAACATGACGGCCTTCTCCTTCATGGTCTGCGGAATCCATACGCAAGCGTTCTCAGCTACGCCGAACACACCGCGTATTACACCGACATCTGTGCCATTCAAATCGCGGGCACGACCGACCTCGTCAGGATTGCGTGTAGCGATTGTAATCTCTGGTAGGTTCGACGCAATCTCTTTGGCATCGGGGTATAGCTCGCGGATGAGTGCATTGATGTCACGCCCTTTTTCCACCTCGATGGCATTGCCGCCCACATTTTTGGTCATGTTCATAAACTGTAATAGTGGGTCAGGGTAGGTGATAGCCTTAATGTCGCTCAAATCGGGCATGTCGTACTGCTCGCGGATGTTTGCCCTGTATTTCTTCAATATGTCTTCTTTACTACTCATAGTCTTTAATCATTTCGTGGAACGGTTTCTTAGGGAACTCCATCATGTTGTGTCCTTCGGCCCAGGGGTTTAGTCCGCAGTTCATCAGTGGCGACGGGATATAGTTAGCCCAATGGGCGAGAGCTGTGCCGAAATTGTAGAGACCGGACGAACCGTAGACCATAGACATACCCTTACACATCAGTTTCTTCTGCGGATTGGCTGTTCCGAAGTCATCGAGTTGTTGGCGCCATTGGTATATCTGGTCCCCGAGGTTCAACTTAACAGGGCAGACGGTCTGGCATGACAAACAGAGTGTGCAAGCTGAGACGTTGCCGCTGTGCTTCTGCGGGTCGCGAAGCATGCCAAGGTTGATGCCGATGGGGCCGGGAATGAAATAGCTGTAACTGTATCCGCCTGAACGGCGGTAGACGGGACAGGTGTTCATGCAAGAACCACATCGGATGCATTTTAGTGATTCCCAATGCTCTGGATTACCAATCCACTCGCTTCGGCCGTTGTCCACGAGTACGATATGCATGTGATGAGCTGTCGGACGGGCTTTGCGGAAATGGCTTGTGTACGTCGTCGTAGGCTGCCCCGTACCGGCACGGCAGAGCATGCGTTGGAAGACGGCAAGGCATTCGTAGTTGGGGATAATCTTCTCCAATCCGATGGCTGCAATGTGTAGTTTCGGACAACTTGTGCTCATGTCGGCATTCCCTTCGTTGGTGCAGACAACAATATCGCCCGTTTCGGCAATACCAAAGTTACCGCCAGTCATGCCTGCATCAGCAGTCAGAAACTCGTTGCGCAAAGACAGGCGAGCACGATAAGTCAGATACGTTGGGTCGTGGTTGCCTTTTTCGTTGCTGATACCCTTTTCTTCAAACAATTCGCCCACATCATCGTGGTTCAGATGGATGGCTGGCATAACGATATGGCTGGGCGCCTGTCCTTTCAACTGGATGATGCGTTCGCCCAAGTCTGTCTCTACGACCTCAATGCCGTGCGCCTCGAGGTACGGGTTCATGCCGCACTCTTCGGTGAGCATCGACTTCGACTTCACCATCTTCTTTACGTTGTGATTCTTAAGGATGCCGTAGACAATCTCGTTGAACTCCTGTGCATCCTTGGCCCAATGTACTTCCACGCCGTTCTTCTCAGCGGCAGTTGCAAACTGGTCAAGATATTCGTCGAGGTGGGAAATGGTATGGCGCTTGATGGCACTTGCTTTCTCGCGCAGTTGTTCCCACTCATCCAGTCCATAAGCCATATTGTCGCGCTTGGTGCGGACGGCCCAAAATGTGGCATCGTGCCAATGGGCATACTGTTGGTTCTTTAAGAACTGTTTGGCAGCTTTGCTATGTGATGTTGACATAATATTCGTTATAACGTTATTACGATATTTCGGTATTGTGACTATAGGCCTGTGGCCAAAATTTCGACGACGTGTTTAAACTGGATGTTGAGGCCTTGCTTTTTAGCCACACCAGCCATATGCATCAGGCAAGAGCAGTCGGGGCCAGTGACGTATTCGGCACCCGTCTGAATGTGGCGTTCTACCTTGTCCTTACCCATCTGTGCGCTGACGGCGGTTTCCTCTATGGAGAACATACCACCGAAGCCGCAACATTCGTCGGGACGCTCAGGCTCGACAACGTCGATACCGTCAACAAGTTGGAGCAAGTTCTTTATCTTGTTGAACTTGTCGACATGTTGCTCGGAAGGAGAGGAGAGACCTAACTCACGTACACCATGACAAGAGTTATGCAGACTGACCTTATGGGGAAATGTACCTAGTCGACGGCTCACCTTAACCACGTCGTGCAGAAACTCTACCACATCTATGCAGCGCTTGGCCGTTTCGCATTCATGGTTCAACAGCCGCGGATAGTTCAAACGGATGAATGCTGTGCATGATACACTGGGTGCCACTACGTAGTCGAAACCTTTGAACAGTTCCTCAAACTTCTCGGCCAGTGGAGTAGCCTGTTTCTCAAATCCCGCATTCGCCATAGGCTGTCCGCAGCAAGTCTGCCTCTGTGGATACGTTACGTCCAATCCAAGGTGCTTAAGCAATTTCCATGTCGCTAGACCAACCTCTGGATATACTGCATCCACATAGCAGGGGATAAATAGTCCTATCTTCATTTTTATTCTTAATTCTCAGTTTTCAATTATCATTTATCAATTAGTGAATGCGTCAGATGACATGCAGTCCAAGGAACACCATGAGTCCGTTCATCAGAATCCAGAAAATGGCGAAAGGCATAGTCTTACGCATGATGTCGCCGTCCTGACCCTCCATGTCGCAGGCGGCAGTGGCAATGGCAATGGACTGCGGTGAGAGCAGTTTTCCACCCTCAGAACCCGCGCAGTTGGCAGCGGCTAGCCAGTTGGTCTCGTTACCTGTCACACCAAAGAACGTGCTTTGATTGACTAGTCCAAGGTCGCTGGCGGCAGTGGCCTGTAGCTTACCGAACAGAATATTGGCATTGGTGGCACTACCCGTAACAAACGTACCGATAGAACCAATGAGCGGTGCAAAGAATGGAAAGGCGGCGCCGGTCAGCAGTACCAGTCCCTTGGCGATGTCATTTGTCATGCCGGTGTTATTCATCAGCATAGCCATCGCTACCAGACAACAGATGGTGACCACGGTCTTCTGGAGGTTCAGTGTGGTCTTGGCCAGCAACTTCATCAGTTTTCCAAACGACATGCCCTGAATGAGGCCGCCAATCATAGCACCAAGGAAAATCATCAAACCGGCATTCGACAACCAACCGAACTTAAAGGTGTTACCGATGACGGGTAACTCAAATTTGGTAACCAACGTGTTGTTCAATACTTCATTAACAGAAGGTACGATCTTGCTCGATATCAAAATAAAGAAAATGATGAGGCCATAAACACTCCATGCACGTAGCGTTTTGGCAACGCCAAACTTCTGATGTTCTACTTGTACTGTGTCCTTTTCTGCCTCGTGGCGCAGGAAAAGCTTGTCGTAAAGTAACATGGCGGCGATAGCGGCTACCGAACCGAGAATGGCGGGTGTCTCAGGACCTATAAAATGAGCACAGCAGAATTGTACGGTGATAGAACAGGTGCCGACAAAGAGTGCAATAGTCAGATTCTTGATAATCTTCGTCTTGTCTGTCATCATCAGGATGAGGAATGGCGTGATATAGAACATCAGTGAGAGCTGTAATATAATAAAGGTGGCCACTTCACAAAGTTCTTCGGGTGTTGCTGTTCCACAGGCAGCAACCTGATTAGCCAGTGTGGTGGCAGGCAGACCGACGGCTCCGAAACCGACAGCAACGGTATTGGCAACCAAGCAGATGACAGCGGAGAACATGGGTTTGAATCCCAGCCCGATAAGGATAGCTGCAGGAATGGCTACAGCAGTGCCAAAACCGGCCATACCTTCAAGTACACCACCAAGACCCCACGTCAACAGCAACACTAACAGACCTTTGTCGCTAGTCATTTGGATAAACTGTGTTTTAATGGTCTCAATCTCCTTTGTCTCGCAAAGGATATTGTAGCTGAAGATGGCACAGATGATAATCAAGATAATCGGAAAGCATGCTTTCAATAGTCCTTCGATTACTGACCAGAGGGTAATGCCAAAGATGCTGGCATCGGCAAACTTCTCTGGGATGATGCCCATGGCAGGAACGGCGAATAATGCTAATAGGATAGTTACAATCAGGGTGACGATGGCACTCCTATAGCCAGAAACTTTGAAGCCCATCATCAGTACGATGAGCAACAGAATTGGAATTACGGATACTAATGCTGTCATAGGTTTTTGTACTTATTATATAAGTTGTGGTTGCAAATATACGATTTTTTTTGAAAAGTTTTGCGTTTTCTCTTGTTTTTTTACTAACTTTTTTGTAAATTTGCCAGCAAATAACTAAAAACTAGAACCTATGCCAAATGATTTTCTACAAGAGTTGCGGCAAGTAATCAGCGCCGACCGTATTTATACCGATGAGCTCCGTACCCTCGGTTGGGGTACCGATGCCAGTTTTTACCGTCAGATTCCAAAGGTGGTCATCCGTAGCGATGGCGAGGAGGAAATCTCAAAGATTGTCAAGTTGTGCCAGAAGCACCAGTTGACGTTTACTTTCCGTGCGGCGGGTACATCGCTCAGTGGCCAGAGTTGTACTGACTCTGTGCTGATAGTGGCAGGCAAACACTGGGAGAAGTTTGAACTGGGCGAAGGTCAGGAGAGCATCCGTCTTCAGCCAGGTATCGTGGGTGGCAGGGTTAATCAGATACTGAAGCCCTACGGACGCGTATTTCCACCTGATCCTGCATCGATAGGTTCGGCTATGGTGGGAGGTATCGTGGTGAACAATGCCTCTGGTATGAACTGTGGTGTGCATGCCAATAGCGACCGCATGCTTATCTCAGCCCGTATTATCCTGACCGATGGCACCGTATTGGATACTGGTGACGCTGCCAGTCGTGAACAGTTTGCCCGTTCGCATCCAGAGTTCCTGGCGAAGATTGAGGCGCTGCGTGACAAGGTGCGTGCCGACGAGGAACTGGCTGATCGTATCGCCAAGAAATACTCTATCAAGAACGTAACAGGATTGAATCTGCGCCCATTGGTGGCTTACGACGATCCATTCGACATCATCGCCCACTCGATAGTAGGCAGCGAAGGTACATTGGCATTCCTGTCGGAGGTTACGATGAAGACGCTGAAAGACTATCCGTACAAGGCTTCGGCGATGGTTTACTTCATGACGATGAAGGAGAGTTGCGAGGCTGTTGTGGCTATGAAGAAAATGAAGGCAGGCGAGGAAGATTTGGAGTACAGCGCTGAGAATCTGGTGGTGAAATCGGCCGAGATGCTGGACTACAAGTCGCTATCGTCGGTAGATGACCCGGTATATCTGCAGTATAAGAAAGATGTGGATGCTGGCAAGATAGAGGGCGTGAAGCCTGGCGACTATCACAACCTGACTGCGATACTGACTGAGACCAAGGGCATAACCCACGAGCAACTGCTGGATAAGATAGAGA
>CAMJIA010000078.1 GCA_946405695.1 uncultured Prevotellaceae bacterium
GACTCTGCAGGTTGATTTCGCGGTTGACGATACGCATGCAACTGAACAGACGCTCTTTGATGCTGTCCATCGTCAGTAGCGCCATCTTCTCCTTCACGCTAAACGGCATGTTCGAGCAGATGAAGTTCAGTGCCATCATGTTGTTACCAACATTCTTGATGGCAAACGATGCCTCCTCAGGTATGTCGTCACTCATGTGAATATATTCGGCGGCCTGGTTGCGCAGGTCTTCTATGGCGGTCTTGAACTCCATGTCGTGCTTGTCAGGCTCCTCCTCAGGGGCCGCAGTCGCACGACCAATCATGTAAGGCTGGTATTTCAATAGTTCCATCAGGCGCATACGACCCAAACCTTGTACGATAGCGGTGATATTGCCATTAGGCAGGGTCAGTATCTTCAGCACCTTGGCAAAGACGCCCATGTCGTAGAGGTCCGCACGGATGGGACTTTCTACCTCTGGGTCTCGTTGGCATACCACGCCAATCAAACCGTCTTTCTTCTCGGCCTTGCGAATCAGCGACATGCTTGACTCACGACCTATGAGGATAGGTGATACTACTCCAGGGAACAATACCAAATTGCGCACGGCCAGAATAGGCAGTGCGTCAGGCATTTCCATGTTTGTCAGGTCGCTGTAGTCGCCCTCTACATCGGCAATCATCGAGAACGACCTGTTCTTGTTATCCATGTACATTGTAATTTTATCTTCCATAATGAGGTGCAAAGGTACAACATTTTCTTGAAATAACACGCACGCGATAAGATATTTTAATATCTTCCGAATGAAAATGTACGAAAGAGGGTCATAAAAAAGAGTCCGCAGCATGATGACTACGGACTCAATCTATATGAAATTAAAGCAGAATGTCAATTCATGACGACTACGTTCATTACCTGATGACTAACGCGCGGTCGATGGCATCCTTCAGAGCAACGGCATGAGCTGTGCTGCCTGTGACCAGCTTCTTTTGTAGTTGCTTGAGCGTCTGCAGAACATAGGGTCGCTGGCTGTTATTCAAGTGGCTGATGAGCGTGTTGACGTATTGTGTCTGCAGCCTCTTGCGATAGATGCTGAGGTTGGCTTGCGTCGCGTCCTTCATGATCAGACGGCTTAGGTCGGAAAGATATTCATCTGCCTTGTAAAGGTCGTTGAGATAATACAGACGGTCAATGAGACGCGCGATGTTGCGAGTAGCAACAGAACGAGTGAGATCATTGGGGTCGGCTTCCAGACGTTTGGCATAGGGCACGTTGCGCAACCATACGGGCTCGTTGAAGATATGACGCTCCACATACTGCATGGCTTTCATCTGCTTTTCGCGAGGTTGAGGACGGTAAACGTCGCCCTGTTCGTCGATCGTCTTGAAGTTTTCTAACTGGCCACCGATATTGTTGATGACATGGCCATTATAGCGCTGGAACTGGTCCAGAATCTCGTCGTACATACTCCTAAGATTCTCGTTGTAGATGTCATCCTCGGAACGGGTCCATTCGGGCAACTTCAGAATTTCACGCTTCAGATTCAGAATACCGTATTCACTGGCCTTGACAGCATCGTCGCCCAGGTCTTCAGTCTGTCGACGGGGATCGTCCTGCCAGGTCTCACCATCGCCCCACCAGAGTCGCGGATTGCCAGCCACACCCTCTTTAGTGAACAAGGACTGTAGGGCGCGATAGTCTGCATCTTCATCCTCGGCATCGAGCATAGGCGTATAGCCCCACTGGATTGCCCATATGTCATAATCATTGATGCGTGGGAATATTTCGTGCTGGGTCATGCCGTCTTCGGGCTGTGCCACGTAGTTGAAGCGGGCATAGTCCATAATGCTGGGCGTGTGACCGTGTTCCTCGACCCAAGCCTTGTCACGCAGTTTCTCGACAGGTACCGAACTGGAGGCACCGAAGTTGTGGCGCAGACCGAGTGTGTGGCCTACCTCGTGCGAGGAAACGAAACGGATAAGCTGTCCCATCAGTTCCTCGTCGTAATGCATCTTACGGGCAGCCTCGTCAATGGAAGAGGCCTGTACCATGTACCAGTCGTGAACGAGCGACATTACATTGTGATACCAGCAGATGTGACTCTCCAGAATCTCGCCAGTGCGAGGATCGCTGACATGAGGTCCATAAGCATTGGCTATGGGTGAGGCCAGATATCGGATAACAGAGTAGCGTGCGTCTTCCATAGACATCAGACTGTCCTTGCCTTCAGGCCACTCAAGAGCGTAGATGGCATTTTTGAAGCCAGCCTTCTCGAAGGCCTTCTGCCAGTCGTTCACGCCGGCGATGAGGTATTTACGCCATTGCTTGGGGGTGGCAGGGTCGATGTAGTAGACAATAGGCTTGACAGGTTCTACCAGCTCGCCGCGACGCATCTTTTCGACATCCTCGGGACGTGGCTCCAGGCGCCAGCGACTGATATAGCGCTTCGCCTTGACACGTTGCTGTCCGTCATTATAGCTATTGAAACCATGGGTGAAATAACCGACGCGCGGGTCGTAGAAACGGGGTTTCATCAGATTGGTGGGAAGCAACACAAACGAGAGGTTGATGCCGAACGTTACCCTGTCAGTACTCCGTGCTGAAGCGAGTCGTCCATTAGAATTATAGGTCTTCACTAGGCGCACCTCGGTATTCAAGGGGAAGGACTTGATGTCCTCAACGTAAGACAATTCCCTGAACATGTTGGTAAGTTGAAATTGCGACTTCACCGAACGAGGTAGGGCGGTGTTGGGATTGTCCTCAGTGAGGAAACTGGTCACCTTAATCTTGTAGAGCTTGTTAGTATGAGACTCTATCTTGAACGAGGCAATGATAGGATTCTCGTTGGAAACGGTGATGGCTTTGTTGATACTTTGTGTAGAGTCGCTCACATTGACAAAGAGTCGTACACGCAACAGCAATTGGTTGTCAACACCCTTTTGGAAGTAAACGGTCTGCTGACTGATCATCTCGCCTCCAAACAGACCGCTACCAGAAGGCGTAGAGGTAAAGCGCGTGGTGTTGAGGAAGTCGCATCCAATGAGTGAATCGGGAATCTCGAAGAACCAGTCGTTCTCCTCTTTCAGCACATTGAACATGCCTTTACGGTATAGACTATATTTGGGGGCTGGCTTCTGGGCGAGGCTCATGGCCTCCTTTGGATCAAACTTCCCTGTCGGTTTGATTTGCCAGCGGTTGCCGTCATCGGCTGTCTTGTGGCTGTTGATGACAATCCGGTTAGAATCGTTGGTGTTGATATATAGCGACTGTCCCTCTTTGTTGGTTGTGGACAGCATATATTTATACTTTTCGTCTGCCTGACTTTTGTCAAAGGTAAAGGCTGCGCCGATATGGTCTACGAATGTACCGTCAGCACTCAGGTATTTCTTGGCTGTTGGGCTATAGAGATAGTGCTTCCCGTTGAAGAAGATGAAGGCAAAAGTCTTGTCCTTCGCTGGGGCGTCAGGACGGAGTTGTAGGGTGGTGAGCCCTGTCCCTTGGGCATTCATCACAATAGTGCCCCGTTTACTTGTAAACGTGTACAACTTTTTGTTGCTGAATTCTTTAGACGTCTTGTCTTTTTTCTTCTTTACTTGTTCGGCTTTGGGCTTTGCCGAATCCTTTCTCATCTCGGCCCTTGTCGTCATGCTTATCATGGTGAGGGCCAGCATCAGGGTTAATACTTTGTTCATTATCTTATTAATTAGTTTTTTCGACTGCAAAAGTACATAAAAGAAATGAACTGACCATGCGATGAATCCTTTTCTTATTATAAAAAAACATTAATGCACGCTATTCGGCGTCATTAATGGGGAGAAAATTTGTCGATATTGTTAAAAAGTAGTATCTTTGTGCTCTGTAAACGTAAAGGATATGTTTCAATTCAAGCAGTTTACCATAGAGCAGGAGTTGTGTGCCATGAAGGTGGGTACTGATGGTGTGCTACTGGGCGCGTGGGCCAAGGGAGGACCACGTATCTTGGATATTGGTACGGGGACGGGCATCATTGCCCTGATGATGGCGCAGCGCTACCCTGAGGCGCAAGTGACGGCCATAGATATTGACGAGGGAGCTGTCAGACAGGCAGAGCAGAACGTTTCGCAGTCGCCTTTCTTAGGGCGCATCAGTGTGCTGCAGCAGGCTGTGCAGGAACATCTGGGCGAGTATGAGTCGATAGTGAGCAATCCACCGTTCTTTATAGACTCGCTACAGGCTCCCGACGAGCAGCGGAATATGGCCCGCCATACTGCCACGCTGAGCTACGCTGAACTGATGAAGGCGGCATACCGCTTGTTGGCTGATAATGGAGAGTTCTCTGTGGTAATTCCGTTTGACTACCGTCGCAGGATGGAGGACGAGGCTGTCTTTGTGGGCTTCTTTCCCAGCAGGGTATGCGGCGTAAAAACCACTGAAAGGAAGCCTGCCAAGCGTTATCTGCTGGCGTTTAGGAAACATCCCTGTCCCTGCGAAAAGTCAGAAATAACCATTGGTGATGAGACGTATAACAGGCTGACGGAAGCGTTCTACCTTAATGGGTGAGAAAGCCAGTCTTGACGAACTCCGTGAACTGGTCTTGATAGCCGTTGAAGACATTGACGTCCACTTCGCCTGTGATGCCATCAACACGACCGTCGGGACATAGCTGCCAGTAGGCCAGCTTAACGTCGGGCTTATACTGGCTATAACGGGCTATCCAGACGTTGTATTTCTGTTTGATATCCGTGGCGTTTGCCATGTGTCTGTTGACGAACATCTGACTGACATAGAGGATGGGGCGCATGCCTGTGCGCTTCTCGACATATTCCATAAAGATGCGAATGCGCTTCATGAGCGCGTCAGAACCACCAATCTTCCTAATCTGAGCATCGGTGGGTTCTACGTCTAGCACGGGCGGGAAGTCGCCCTTGCGGAACAGCGTGTGGTTGACGAAATATTTGGCCTGCAACTCCGCTGACGACTTGAGCGAGAAGAAATGGTAGGCACCGACATGGATGCCCGCTTTCTTGGCCTTCATATAATCGGTCATGAAATAACGGTTGCGGATGGTGGTGCCTTCGGTGGACTTGATGTAAATAAAAGAGACGGGGAATGTGCGTCCTTGCGTGTCGTGACGCTTGCCTAGTGAGGCGATTCGAAGCTTCGAGAAATCAATGCCATAGCGCTTGCGTCCTTTCTCGTGCTGATGGCGCGAAATATCGATGCCGTAGATGCGTTCTGTCGTGTATTTTAACTTCTCTCCTAAGAACTTCCCAGCCTTCCATTCACCGATGCGCAACTGGTGGTTTGGTGAGGATTCGAAGGCGAAACCTTGTAACTGGTCGTCTTGCCAAAACCCCTCCTTGTGACAGCCGTCCCATTCGTCCATCGTACCTTGTCCGCAGGCCTGCAAGAAGGTGTTCATCTGTCCTTGGTAGATGCCTTGCTCGTCGACGCGGATAGCAGAGACTACGGTGTCAGCATCCCATTGGGCAGAAACGATGCGTCCCCGCCAGTCACGGGCAATACCCTTCCCGTTGAGCGAGCCGACCAAGAAGTGTCCCGCCTTCCAGTAGCCACCGCTGATCTTGACGGCGGGCATGGGACGGTCCTTGGCAGCGATGCGGACATATGACTCATAGGGTCTGTCCCCGTGAGTCGATTTGTTAATCTTTTTTGCTTTCTGTTTGAGCACTTCATGGTAGCGTGCCACAAGATGATAGCCCTCGTCAGAGACATTGTGTACCTTGAAATAATAGCGCATCTCGTCCAATTCCGCCTGGATGCGTGCCTGCTGTGTAGAGTCGATGGTGGTGTTGGCAATGTAGCGTATTTCTACCTTGTCAGGAATGTGTGGCGGAGTAGTTGGGTAGCGGTTATGAAAAGGGTTGAGTGGATTGATAAGAGCCACCATTGCCATGATAAGGATATCAGCAATGGTAGCTATAGAACGTATTCTTTTCATTTTTCTTCCTCCAACCATGAATCAAGGAGTTGACGGGCGATGGACAGTTTCTCTGGGATGTGGGGCAGGTGGTTGCGATCGAACCAGGCACCCTTTGACAACTCGGAACGCTGCAGGTGTATCTTGCCGGAGTCGTAGTCGGCGGTGAAACCCACCATCAGTCCGCAAGGGTAGGGCCACGGCTGACTGCCGAAATACTTCAGATTGTTGATATGCAGACCCGTTTCCTCCATCACCTCGCGGTAGACGGCTTCTTCCAGCGTTTCGCCAGTCTCCACGAAACCTGCCACCAGTCCGTAGTGGTCATCGCGGAAATTGTTGGCATGAACCAGCAGTACCTCATCGCCTTTGCGGACCAGGACGATGACGGCGGGGGCCAGGAATGGCCAAATCTCCTTGCCGCAGTGCTCGCACTTTTTCGAGATGGCGGTGTCGAAGCGCATGGTACCTCCGCAGACTCCGCAGAACTTCGTGTTCTGGTCCCAGTAGAGCAACTCGTGGCACTTGCCAGCCAGTCGGTAGTCTGCTTCCGACAGCTTATAATAACTCTGTCTCAGCCCGCACATTTCATAGCGTTCGTCACCTGTCAATGGTTGGTCTATGCGGTAAGCCTTGGC
>CAMJIA010000079.1 GCA_946405695.1 uncultured Prevotellaceae bacterium
ACTTCTCGCCATGGTCATCAGGATTGGTACGACCCATACCGATGAACTCGTCCCAGGTGATGCCAAGCTTCTGAGGATAGCCACCCATATACTTGCCGAAAAGACCCTCCTCGAAGTAGTCGTGACCAGCAGGAACGGGAGTGTGAACGGTATAGAGTCCGCTGGCACGAACCAGCTCAAGAGCCTGGTTGAAATTCAAACCATCTTCCTCGATATAGTCGCAAAGACGCTGCAGGTTGCAGAGTGCTGCATGACCCTCGTTGCAATGGTAGATATCCTTCTTGATGCCCAGCTTCTTCAGCAACAGCATACCACCGATACCCAGCAGAATCTCCTGCTTCAGACGGTTCTCCCAGTCACCACCATAGAGGGCGTGAGTAATGGGCTTATCAAACTCAGAGTTCATTTCGTTGTCAGTATCAAGCAGATAGAGCTTCACACGGCCCACGTTGACACGCCAAACAAAAGCATGCACCTGATAGTTATTGTAAGGAACGTCAATCACCAGAGGATTACCGTCCTTGTCGAGCTGACGCTCAATGGGCAGTGAACCGAAGTTCTGAGTCTCGTAGTTGGCAATCTGCTGACCATCCATTGACAGACTCTGTGTGAAGTAGCCAAAACGATAGAGGAAACCAACAGCACACATGTCAACATTAGAGTCGCTGGCCTCCTTCACATAGTCACCAGCAAGCATTCCCAGACCACCAGAGTAGATCTTCAGGGCAGAGTGCATACCATACTCCATGCAGAAGTAAGCCACAGAGGGGCGCTTTGAGTCGGGCTTCACGTCCATATATGCCCTAAAATCGGCATAGACGTCCTTAATGCGCTTCATCAGGGCCTTGTCCTTCAGGATGGCTTCCTTGCGCTCGAAGCTAAGACGCTCCAACAGCATCACGGGATTGTGTCTTACGTCGTGATAGATTTCAGTATCAAGCTCACGGAACAGATCACGTGCCTTGTAGTTCCACACCCACCACATGTTGTGGGCAATCTCATCTAAACACTTCAATTCCTTGGGAAGCGTGGCCTTGACAGTCAACATCTTCCACTGCGGAGCATTTGCATAATCAGCTTTAATTTTCATAATTATAATATTAAAGTTATTTATTTGTTCTTTCTCTCTTCAGCCTTTGTCAGCGCAATGTCGTAGGCCTCGTGGTAGTACTGGATAAACTCACTCCACAAAGCTTTCTTCGACAGCGTCTCGGCTTTCTTGCGACACGCATCCACCTGCTTCTTGTCCATAGCAGAGAACTGTGCCACTGTATCCTTGATGGCATCAGCCACCTCGGAATAGTTATAGTCCGTACGATGAATAACCTTCACACCATCGGAAATTTCACCATAGTGTCCGAACACCTTATTGGCCCACAATCCAAAACCTGCGAGGTCAGTAGTGATACATGGCACCTTGAAAGCCACAGCCTCCAGGGGTGTGTAGCCCCACGGCTCATAATAGGACGGATAGACACAGAGGTCGTTGCCCAGCACGATGTCGTAGTAGGTCATATTCAGGATGCCATCCTTGCCATCCAGATAGCACGGCAAGAAGATTACCTTCACGTTGTCTTCCTTGCGATTGTGCATATCGTAGTATTTCATCATGTTCAGCACATTGTCGTGGCTCATATTGTGCAGCCAGTGAGTCAGCTGAGGAACCTCCAAAGAGTCTGTGTGCGACTTGGTTTCCTCAAGTCGTTCTTGAAGGTCCTTGCGAGGCTCTCCCACCCAACCTGGCACCTCGATGAATGCCAGCACCTTCTTCTTCAGGTCATGATCACGCAACAGGCGATTCATAGCCTCTACGAAGACGTCGATACCCTTGTTGCGGAACTCATAGCGACCACTGGTAGAAATAATCAGCGTGTCGTCGTCAAGCTGCTCACCCAACAGTGCATTTGCAACCTGCAGCAAACGCTGACGGGCAGCCTTACGCTTCTTGGTGAACTGAGCACCCTTCGGCACAAAGTTGTCATCGAAACCGTTGGGCAAAACCACATCAACAGGTTTGTCCAGCAGTTCCACACACTCCTTAGCTGTAATATCGCTCACAGTAGTAAAGCAGTCTACGTTCCATGCGGTCTGTTTCTCGATAGAGTGCTTCGACTGCATGTTCAGCTCACCAGCCATCTGGTCACCATTATAGGCGAAGAGGTAGTCGTAGAGTGGTTTCTGGTTGCCAGCAATAGAACGGCCAATACTCGTAGCATGGGTCGTGAAGATGGTACCAATCTGAGGCAGTTTGTTGTTGATATACAAAGCACCCAGACCACACATCCACTCGTTGGCATGATAGATAACCTTTGTACTGTGGTTGAACGTTCCACGTTCAACATTAAAGTTGTACAGGCTCTCTGTTACCAAAGCAGCAGCATATGAGAACATCGAGGCCTCGTCGTAGTCGCCATAGGCATGCAACGAGTCAACGCTGTACTTTTCCCACAACCAGGTGTAAATCCCGTCCTTTTTCTCGAAATAAGGCGTAAAGTCTACCAAGATAGCGATAGGTTCACCAGGAATAGTCCAACGACCCACCTTCACCTTCAGTCCTTGCTCCTTAGCCTTCCATTGCCATTCAGCAAAGAGAGACTTCTCTTCACGAAAATAGGGACAATCATTTTCCTTCCAGCAGTCAGGACCAATAAAAATGATATGGTCCTTCATCTCATCCTGTAGCGTCTTTGCACGAGTAGAGAGTACGGTGTAGATTCCACCGACCTTATTGCACACTTCCCAACTCGATTCAAAAATGTAATCAGGCTTTAGCATATTCTTTCCAATTTGTAATACATGTATAACGCCTGCAAAGATAACTAAAAAAAATAAAAACCTAACATAATTATCAATATATTTTTCATAAAAAAATGTTTTATTGATTTAGATTTAGTACCTTTGTCAGCAAAAAAGAAAAACAGCATGAGAAAAATTCTTATTATCATACTGCTTGCCATCGTTGCCAAGAACGGTTTTGCACAGAAAGACAGCTCGGCAGCTTTTCGCGCGTACCTATATAATAATGAATACGAAGTTTATCTGCGCATCAACTTCTACGACCAGAATATCACTATTCCTGGTCAGGAGCTCTATGGTGAATTGCCTGGCTATTTAGGCAAGAAAAACAACTCGTTCTGCTGGGTGATTACTAACTGTGATATCAAGAGTGACAAGAAAGCCACTATGCAGTTGATTAACGACTTCGGCAGCGAAGACTTGAAAGCCACGTTGATACGCAAGAATGACTCCATCTATGTGCTCCAACAGAATGCGGGCAACACCATCAAGGTTCCTCGCAATGGCAAATGGCAGAAACTGCCCAAAGAACTGGAATTCAAAAAGAAATAACGATATACCATGATTACATTTCCGATAGCCAAGATAAATCTGGGATTGAACGTCGTAGAGAAACGTCCCGACGGATATCACAACCTGCAAACTGTCTTCTATCCTGTACCCATCAAGGATGCCTTGGAGATAGTGCCCATGAGTGAAGGATTCCCCTCGGATGTAGACTGCGACCTGAAGGTGACAAACATCCATATCGAGGGTGACGAACAGCGCAACCTGGTGGTACGTGCCTATCAGTTACTAAAGCAGGACTTCCCCACTCTGCCCCGCATTCATACACACCTGTGGAAAGGTATTCCCACACAGGCTGGCATGGGCGGTGGCAGCAGCGACTGTGCCTACATGATACGTATACTGAATGAATCTTTCGACCTACAGTTGACAGATGAGCAGATGCAGCGATACGCCGCCCAACTAGGAGCAGACTGTGCTTTCTTTATCAAGAGTGTTCCCTGTTATGCGGAAGGTATCGGTGAAAAATTGGAGCCTATCATTCTGAATCTTAGCGGCTGGCATATTGCTGTGGTACGTCCTGATATTCCTGTACCCACCAAAGAGGCTTTCTCGCGCATCCACCCCCACTACCCTTCCATGAACTGTCGTGAAGTGGTGATGCAACCTGTTGAAACGTGGTCCGACAACCTCGTCAACGACTTCGAAGAGAGTGTATTCGCCTTGCATCCAGAAATTGGGGCTGTCAAAGAGCAATTATACAAGATGGGCGCCACCTATGCGGCCATGTCTGGCTCAGGTAGCGCCCTATTCGGACTTTTCAAGGAACAACCCGACACCCTCTGTCAGGCATTCCCTGATATGTTTACTTTCTCTACGTTACTTTAGTCTTTGTCGTCCTGCATTGCAGAGTTGCGCACACGCGACAATGTCTCTGGTGTCATCTGCAGGTAGCTGGCAATATATACCAACGGAGCACGCAATACCAACTGTGGAGCACGCTTCACGAGTTTCGCATAGCGCTCAGGAGCAGACTCAAAGCGCAGCATGTCGGCACGGACCTGTGAGAGTATCAACGACTCCTCCAGAATCTTACGATAGAGCATCTGGATATTGACATTACGAACAGCCTCACGCTCTAACTTATCCTTAGGCAGAGCAAAGACAATGGTTGGTTCGAGCGCATGAATCTGCTGATGACTAGGCTGTTCCTTGAACAGACTCTCAATGCTCATGAAGATGTTGTTCTCCACAGCCATATACTCTGTCAGTTCCTTACCATTCTTGATATAGAACTGTCGTACTAAGCCCTTTACTACCCAATAGATGTTCGTGCATACCTCGCCTTCTTTCAGGATGAAGTCACCCTTCTGAAATCGCATGGGTACGAGGATGCTCTCCAGCACATCCAACTCTTCATGAGTCATGGTACTGTAGCGTCTGGCCAGTTCGCGGGCCACATCACGTGTTGTCAGTCCGATTGTTGTCATTTTTTTGTATTTGTCTTAGGTCATTTGATTAGTCTAACTTCAAGACGGCAAGGAATGCTTTCTGAGGCACTTCCACATTGCCAATCTGCTTCATACGTTTCTTACCACGCTTTTGTTTCTCCAGCAGTTTACGCTTACGGCTAACGTCACCACCATAACACTTAGCGGTAACATCCTTACGTACCTGTTTGACAGTCTCGCGGGCGATAATCTTCGCACCAATAGCAGCCTGGATAGCGATGTCGAACTGCTGGCGCGGAATGAGCTCCTTCAGTTTCTCGCACATACGGCGACCAAAGGTCACGGCATTGTCCTGATGCGTCAACGTAGACAAAGCGTCAACGGGTTCACCATTCAAGAGGATATCCAGCTTGGCAAGTTTTGAGGGACGAAAACCATCGATATGATAGTCGAACGAGGCATAACCTTTGGATATGCTCTTCAACTTGTCGTAGAAATCTATCACAATTTCGCCCAAGGGCAACATGAAGCGCAACTCCACACGATTACCAGAGACATACTGCTGGTCTATCAGCTCACCACGCTTGTCAAGACAAAGCGTCATGATAGGTCCGATATAATCAGCTGCAGTGATGATGCTAGCCTTGATATAAGGTTCCTCGATATGGTCAATCATCGTCTGGTCAGGCAGTCCAGAGGGGTTGTGCACTTCTTTCTCCTCACCCTGCTTGGTATAGCACATATAGGTTACGTTGGGCACCGTAGTAATCACGTCCATATCGAATTCACGATCCAGACGCTCCTGCACAATCTCCATGTGCAACAGTCCCAAGAAACCACAACGGAAACCAAAGCCCAGCGCAATCGATGTTTCAGGAACGAAGGTCAGAGACGCATCATTCAACTGTAACTTTTCCAATGATGCACGGAGGTTCTCGTAGTCCACTGGGTCTATAGGATAGACACCGGCAAACACCATCGGCTTCACCTCCTGGAATCCTTCAATGGCCTTGTCGCAAGGATTGGCTACATGAGTAATGGTGTCACCAACCTTTACTTCCTTGGCATTCTTGATACCAGAGATGATATAGCCCACCTCGCCTGTTTGCAGTTCCTTACGTGGAATCATATCCATCTTTAACACACCAACCTCATCAGCCACATATTCCTGGCCGGTATTGAAGAACTTCACCTTGTCACCCTGACGGATGGAACCGTTGGTAATCTTGAAATAAGCGATGATACCACGGAATGAGTTAAAGACAGAGTCGAAGATGAGAGCCTGGAGAGGAGCCTTCTCATCGCCTACAGGATGAGGAATACGCTCCACAACAGCGTTGAGAATATCTTCTACGCCTTCACCAGTCTTACCCGAAGCACGCAGAATGTCCGACGGGTCGCAGCCAATGAGTTCTACGATTTCGTCTTCCACCTCGTCAGGCATAGCTGAAGGCATATCAATCTTATTGATAACGGGAATAATCTCCAGGTTATTATCGATGGCCAGATAGAGGTTCGAGATAGTCTGTGCCTGTACACCCTGTGTGGCGTCAACCACCAGCAAAGCACCTTCACAGGCAGCAATCGAACGGCTGACCTCATAGGAGAAGTCAACGTGTCCTGGAGTATCAATTAAGTTCAGTATATATTTTTCACCCTTGTACATATACTCCATCTGGATGGCATGACTCTTAATCGTGATGCCACGCTCACGCTCCAGATCCATGTCGTCCAACATCTGTCCTTCCGTCACCTGGATGGTCTT
>CAMJIA010000080.1 GCA_946405695.1 uncultured Prevotellaceae bacterium
CCAGTCCACGCATCTCCCACCAGTCGAAGTTGAAGAGCTTCGGACCCTTACGACCCTTGAACACGAGATACAAGTCACGGGTATGCAGACGAGAGGGATAACTGTCGAGGGCTGCCAAGTCAGTGGTGATGGTCTGCCATTTCTCCCAACCGCCAGTACCAGGAACGTCCAGTGTGCCGAGGAGTTTTCCTCCCACACTATCCAGACGAATCTCTATCTGTCCACCACGCAGACCACTAGCCACACGGGCTGTGAAGGTACGTGGAGTCTTATAGCAGAGGTGTACTGCCTGTAGTTTGATATAGTCTCCGTTATGGATGTCAGTAACATAGACACCTACTTCGTCATTCTGTTCCGTCTTCACACCCTTCGAGAACGCCATCGTCTCAGCCTCCACCTTGCGGTAGGGGTCAAACTTAGCGATTGGCTCCACGCCCTCGTCGGTAGGCATGATGGTAGGGAAGCTGCCATCGGCATTGTACTTAAACTCCTCGACAGCCACACTACGACCAAAGCCGCCACCATGAGGCAGTTTGCCTGTGTGATAGAAGAAGTAGCTGTGACCCTTAAAGTCGGCCACACCACAGTGGTTCGTAAACGACTTCGTATCGCAGAGCGGCATAATCTCACCAGCATACTTCCAAGGACCTGTGGGGTGCGGTGCCGTGCTGTAGCTGATATGCTCAGGAACACCACCAGCGGCATAGAGCAACTGGTAGGTACCGTTACGCTTGGTCAGCCATGGACCCTCTACGTATGAGTCCTTGTACTGCTTGCCCTTCTCACGCTTGCTCATGATGGGGCCGCCAAAGGCCTCCTCCGTCATATCGAGGCGACCCAGTTCACCGCTATACGATATCATGTCGCGGTTCAACTTCAGGTAGTAGCACTGTGGGTTACCCCACATCAGCCATGCCTGACCGTCGTCGTCAATCATCACTGTCGGGTCGATATGATCCCACGAGCCATTCTCGAAGAGCGGCTTGCCGAGGGCATCACGGAACGGACCTGTCGGTGAGTCGCTAACAGCCACACCGATAGCCATGCCGTTAGACAGTTTGCTATGGGCACAGATATACCAGAAGAACTTGCCATCGCGCTCAATAGTCTGTCCTGCCCATGCACGATCGTCAGCCCAAGAGAAAGTCTCCAGTGCCAATGGTGATCCATGGTCCTGCCAGTTGACCATATCTTTGGTGGAATAAACGCGCCACTCCTGCATCCAGAAGAAATCGGCATTATCCTCGTCATGGCCTGTATAGACATACATGGTTCCATCGTGTACCAAGGGAGCAGGATCACTGGTAAACCACGTCTGGACAAACGGATTTTGCGCAGCTACGCTGCTAATTGATAATTGATAAATGAGAACTGATAATACTAATCCAAGTCGTTTCATTATGTCATTTTAATTAGTGATTGCGGATATTCCACTTTGAGTTGTCACTGCTAAAGTCATAGACAGCCAGCGTGGGAGTACTGTCGGCAGCCGAATAGAGACAGTAGCGTGTGTTCACTCCCTCCATACCAGGAATCTCCTTCGGCATGATGCGATAGGTACCATCAGTGAGTTGCTCAACACGCCATAGCTGCTCGGCACCACCATGATAGGCAACGGTAGCCAGTTCCTTGTCAGCAGTAGCTGTGAGGGCACGGTCAGTACCAGCGATGGTAATCTTGAAATATGGTGCACTCAGGTAACCACCAGCCTCTGGCACGGCGGTAAAGGTCCACAGCTGGTGAGGACGGAACATATAGTCGCTACAACGAACAGCCACAGGTGTGTTAGCATCAGGCCATGTGCTGACGACCTCCTCCAGTTTCTGGTTGGCAACAGGCTTCGGAGGTTGCTGCATCTGGTTGCGATCGCCCCTGCGCTGACGCTCCTGCTGCATGCGTACGAAATCGACAGCCATCTCCAACGAGTAACCACGACGCTCTGACTCAATGGCAAACGTACCACCACGGAAGCGCTCACCAGCATAGGGCCAGCCATTCTTCCACAACAAGGGACGGACAGCGAGAACACTACGACCACCCATGTCGAAGTCAGCCTCCCAGTGGAACGACATCACCTCGACACCTTCGTCGATAACAGTACTTCCAAAGTGACCGGCACCTGTAGCACGGTCGCCAGCGGCAATGACCATACGGCCACCGCCATGGAACATGTCACGACCGACATTGTCTACGTATGGTCCCTCCACAGAACGTGAGCGACCTACGACAATATTATAGGTAGAGTTGACACCATCGCAGCAGGTGCCATGAGTTCCCAACAAGTAGTACCAACCGTCACGATACATCAGGGCACTGGCCTCACAGTCGATGGCCACGTCCTTCTCAACATTTCCTTTCACACGCTCACCCGTCTTCGGATCGAGCTCGATGAGACGGATATTACCGAAGTAGGTACCGTAGGTAGCCCACAGACGACCCGTCGTGGGGTCTAAGAGCAGACAGGGGTCGATGGCGTCGCAGTCCTCCATACCGTCGGACGATGCCACCTCGATAGCGGTTGACCACTTGAAGTCAGGCGACTTCGGGTCGAGCGTCTTGTTCCACATCGTCAGGATGCGACCGTTATGGCCACCGAAGAGGCCACCACCTGTAGCACCATAGATACAGAGGTAACGGTCGCCAATCTTCATCATATCGGGAGCAGCGCCACCGCCTGGGCGCTCGGCACCACTGTGCCATGACCATCCGTCATCGGAGATGATGCCTCCCCCACCCGTTCCGAAGGTGTACCACTTGCCGTCACACTCAGCGAGTGTCGAGGGGTCATGGATATAAGGTGCACCAATTTGCGCATGGGCAGCAGCAATAACAGCAAGTGCCGCCAAGAGTGTATGTAGTCTTTTCATCTTATTGTACTTTGATTGAATAGTTCTTAACAGGGTTACCTTTCTCGTCAATGAAGCGGGCGCACAAATCACTCAGGCCAGGACCATTGACCAGTGCAAAGCGCAGGATGTTACGACCCTTCTTCAGCGTGAGGCGCTGTGATACGCAGTCATCTTCCACCATACGACGGTCACCGTCGAGTGTCAGCACACGGTCACCGTTGAGCCACCACATAGAGGCGCCATTCGAACCGATAGCCAGACGCACGCCGTCCATCGCCTCAGGACAGTCGATAACGGTGACGCCCCAGAACAGAGAGTTGTAGGGCTGACAGCCGTTGGCCTCAGCGAAACGGAACACCTTGACATTATAGCTCTCACTCTCTACAGCATGCCATTTCAGGGTCTGCTTGACCTCCTTGGTTTGGGCAGGTCCCATCTGCATTCTCGTATCAGCAGGACCTCCTGCTAGTGCGATACCAATAGCACTTACCTTCTCACCATCGCGAGGCAGCTTCTTATCGTCAAACTGTCCCTTGAAATACTGCTTGGAGAGATGCTCATTGAGATAGGTTTCTGTCAAGATGGTGTTGGAACGGACATTATAGTCGATAGGCTCCAACAGCATCCAACGACGGATGAAACCATTGGCATCAGGCTGTGCAGCAGGTGCATTGGCAGCAACAGCGTGGAAATAGTTCTCACGATTCTTGAACTGTACCCAGTTGATGCTAACAGCGGCATCACCCTCGCAGGTGACGACAAGGTCGGTAACGCCCTTTGGTACATACTCCAAAGCGACGGTCTGAGTGAGCCACTGGTTGCTCTGGTCACGACGGAACTGGCCCATCTGGGTGACGACATTCATCGGAATGCGTGCAAGGACCTTACCCTTGGCACTTTTCTCACGGATACAGAACGCGGTATTGCCAGCAGCCTTGGCATTGACAATGAGATAGGCAGTCTTCTCAACGTTAGAGAAGTCCACATCATTATACTGCAGCCAACTGCCCTTCACTGGCAGGGTAGCCTGATAGCTACGGAAGGTATTGACAGTATCTATCAGGGCTGTCGTCACATCGGCACTGGCCGTACTATAGCGATCTATCTCGATCTTCTCCGTAGCCTTGTTGATACCCACGCCACGCATGGTCTTCTTTACCTCCTTGATAGTACCGTCAGCATTGAAGTACAGTTTATCGATTTGTACGCTACGACGCTTGTCATCGCTGGGAGAGAACGCATTCTGGTGGTAGAACAGATACCACTGGCCCTTATAGTTGACGATGCTGTGGTGATTCGTCCAACAGCCATTCTCATGTTCCGGCATGATGATGCCCTTGTACTCATAAGGTCCCATGGGGTTCTTACTCATAGCATAGCCGAGAACCTCGGTCTTCTCCCTAACATACGGATAGGTCAGGTAGTAGTTGCCGTTATACTCAAAGGCAAACGGACCTTCAGCCTGACGATTGGGCAGGTCTTTCAGACAGTTGACACCATACATCTCAAACTCACGGTTACCCCACTTCACTTTCTCCTTAGGGGTATCGTCGGCAAGTTCCTTCATATTGGGCTTAAGCTTGGCGCAACGGCCAGCACCCCAGAAGATATAGGCATTACCATCAGAAGCCTGAAGCACACACGGGTCAATACCACTGATGCCCTTGATAGGTTCCGGCTCACAGATGAACGGACCTTCTGGACGGTCAGCAATAGCAACGCCAATACCAAAGCCACGACCATCCTTAGGAGCTGAGGGGAAGTAGAAATAATACTTGCCGTTACGCTCCACGCAGTCAGGCGCCCACATAGAATAAGAGTCAGGGCGCACCCAGGGAACTTTGTTCTGGGTGACAATCACACCATGGTCTGTCCAGTCGGTCAGGTTCTCTGAGGAGAAGACATGATAGTCCTCCATGCAGAACCAATCCTGTCGCTGACCAACAGGAGGCTTGATATCATGCGACGGGTACAGGTACACCTTATTATTAAATACGCGTGCCGTAGGGTCGGCAGTGAACTGGTCGCGAATAATAGGGTTCTGTGCTTGCACAGCAGAAGCCGTCAAGCACAGAACAATAGTTGATAATAATGTATTTCTCATGAAATGCTATTCACTTTTCATTTCTTCATTTAAACAGCTTCTGAGCCATCAGATACAAGCAACGACGCCATGTCAGGAACTCATGGGCAGTACCTTCAGAGATCAGACCTTCGGCATTGAAACCGGCAGCCTTCAAATCAGCAACACTCTTGTTGATGCCAGCAGGATTCTCCTTAGAGCCACAGCCTTCGAAGATATACTTCACGCACTTTGGATCCTTGATCTCATCAGGAGCATACTGACCACCGCTGAGCAGTCCCCAGTAGCCGAAGACCTCAGGACGACGCAGGGTGATAAGCTTTGTCGTCATACCACCCATAGACAGACCTGCCATAGCACGGTTCCACTTGTCAGTCTTGGTGAGGAAGTTAGCGTCAACATAAGGTATCAACTCGTCGATGAGTACCTTCTCGAACTCTTCGGCAGTGAACTTACCAATGGTACCAAACTTAAAGTCGTTGGTCAGACCGTAAGCCATCACAATGATGAAGGGCTTGATCTTGCCATCAGCAATCAGGTTGTCCATAATCAGACCGGCCTTACCCTGTACAGGCCAGCTGGTTTCGTTCTCACCCCAGCCATGCTGCAGGTATAGTACGGGATAGCGCTGCTGTTCCATCTTGCCGTTCTTACCCTTGACGAGCTTGCCATAGCCATTGGGCAGATAGACTGTAGCCTCCTGCATCTTACCCAGACTCTTTGAATAGAACAGGATCTTCTGCATGTTACCATGAGGAATATCAGTGCGCTCAGCATAGAAGTCCTGGTCGGGAGCAGGAATCTCGATACCACTCTCCCAACGGCAGCTGCCGAAGTAGTTATGTGTTCCGGGGTCGTTGAACACGCCACCGTCGATGGTCAGGTGATAGTAGTGGAAACCAGGATCCATCGGACCCTCGGTAGTACCTGTCCATACACCGTCCTTGTCCTTGCGCAGCACCGTACCGCCACGGCCACCCAAACCGAGACTGACAATGACAGACTTGGCATCGGGAGCCTCTACACGGAAACGGGCATAACCCTGGCTGTTCACCTTGGGCCACTCCTGACCGGGCTGGTTGCAGGGATTGGACACAAAGTCCTCCTTGGGCTGAGCATTGTCGAGCTTAGCATCGAAGTTCTTGATAGCATAGTAAGCCTGCTTGGGCTTGTAGTTCTCATCGAAAGGCAGCGGATGGTTGTTGACACCCAGCCA
>CAMJIA010000081.1 GCA_946405695.1 uncultured Prevotellaceae bacterium
TGGCGACAGCGTGAAGGCGTGGCTTGACAACGAACTTGTCTTCGATACAATTCTGAAGCACGACGACACGAAGGGCATCTTCTCTTCAGCTACCATCGACGATGCCAGCGGAGAACTCATCGTGAAAGTCGCTAATACCAGTGATGCAGCAACCACCGCCCGACTTAATCTGAAGAACTTTAAGCCGGCAAGCGCCCGTGTAGTTCGTTTGGCAGCCAACGACGGTATGGAAGAGAACACGCTCGATACACCCACTGCCATCCATCCTGTGGAGCAACTGCTCTCACCCGAGAATGGCAGCATTCTGCTGGATGTACCTCCTTACTCGCTGAATATCGTCAGGATCAAGTGAGTTCGAGCAAGGAGGGGTCAGGGGTGGTCTGAACGAGCTAACCTCTTACTCGCCGCCAGACCTGCCAGACGACCATTGACCACGATGTCGGCCACACCGTTTCCACCAAGTCGGTTGGCACCATGCAGTCCACCAGTCACTTCGCCAGCGGCATAGAGACCGCCGATAGGTGTGCCGTCGGCTCGTAGCACTTGTGTCTCCGTATTCACGCTCAGACCGCCCATCGTATGATGAATGGCAGGCTTTACACGGACAGCATAGAAGGGTGCCGTCTCTAAGGCACCAGGCATTCCTGTGGCACTGCGTCCGAAGTCATCGTCGTGCCCCGCTTTCTGCCAGGCGTTATATCGGCTCACGGCTTGTGCGAACTGATCAGCAGGGATACCCAACTGACCAGCCAACTCCTCCAGAGTAGAACCTTCGCAGAGCAGATGCTGGTTGGCGTAGGTCTCGATGGATGCCAGCGACTGACGCACCGTCTGGTCAAACACTAGCAGGGCTTCTTCTTGCGGCTGTGCAAGAATGGCTGCAGACACCACGTCGCGCGTGTCCATTTCGTTGCAGAAACGCTGGCCCTCATGGTTCACTAGTATAGCTCCGTTGCCACGCACAGCCTCAGTGATGAGGATATGATTGGTGGCCTCTGCAGTCGGGTGAATCTGAATGGTCGCCATCTGAATGGTAGCTCCTCCGATGGCCGTCACCCAGTCGAAGGCATCGCCCGTAGCACCAGGATGGTTCAGCGTCGCAAAGCCGCTGAGCGAAGGCTGCAACTTAGCCACCATAGCGAGATTGGCCCCAAAGCCGCCTGTGGCGATGATGACTGCACGAGCCGTGAGTTGATAGCTGCTGCCGTTGGCATTCTGTACACAGACACCTGTCACACGACCATCAACAGCCGTCAGCAGTCCCGTCACCTTGTTGGATGTCCTGATCTCGACATTTTCCATCTGACAGGCCGTCTTGAGCACCTTCATCAAGTGTGGACCGATGGCCGAGCCACCCTGTGGGCGATGTGTGCGCTTCACGCTACTGCCACCCATCAGTCCCACGTCTGTCAGGTCGGCACCAAGTCCCGTCAGCCACGAGATGGTGATGGGCGCATTGTCCACCAGATTCCAGACCAGCGACGGGATGTTCTCATTCTTGCCGCCACGCATGGTGTCGTCGTAGAACAGTTGCTTCGTGTCTTCTATGCCGAGTCCTTTCTGGATGTCTGTCTCTGCGGCATTGATGCCACCCGTAGAGTAGTTGGTGTTGCCCCCCAGGATGCCCTGCTTCTCCAGCACCACAATCTTCAGCCTGTCATTCGTCTCAGCCGCAGCGACAGCAGCAGAGAGACCTGCACCGCCAGCACCCACCACCACGATGTCGCATGTACCGTCTTGATAGGTCTTTTCAGTGTCAGACGTGTTTCCCATCGCTGCTTGCAAGGCCGCATTGATCGCATCGATGACACCTGTCGATGTCAGCGTGGCGCCAGAGATGCCATCCACCTCGACGCTCATCATGTCCGTCCTTCCCTGTGCCGCTGCCACGAGGCTGTTGATGGTCTCCTGGGCAAAGACCGATTCCGACTGGCTGACGACGGTCACCTGCTCTACTTGATGGTCTTTCACCACCACCTTGACCACGATGGTTCCGCTACGGCCCTCACCAGTGCCCGTCCACTCACCGTCCTGCAATACTTGTCCTACGGGTTCCACAATGCCGTTGTCATCATTCGAACACGATGTCAGCGTTGTCAGTCCACTCAATATAAGGATGGTGGTCAGCATCCATAGCATGATCTGTTTCATATCTTGAGAATCCGAATGCCTTAGGCTTAGTTGTTTATTTTGGGGCAAAGATACGAAATAGAAATGAGAAATGATGCATTATTTCACATTCTTCTTGTTTTTCTTGCTTTTTTTTCCTAATTTTGCAGCGAAATAATTAAAAATCATCATGTTATGAGCGAGAAATTTCCTTATGGCTACGATTTGAATGCCTTCATTCAAAGCAAAATAAAAATACTGTTATTGGCGCTGATGATGCCTTGTGCGTTGTTCATAACTGCATGCAGAGGCAAGAAAGCACAGGGAGAAAGCCCTAACGCAGACTCTGCCAGCATAACCACACAGCGCCAGCAGTACCGTTTCGAGCATCAGTTCATCATGGCCGATGACATGAACTGTGACAGCATCGTCGTGAAGGGCTATCAAGACGGAAAGGTCGCCTTTGAATGTCGCCACCAGCTGATAGACTATGTAAGTGTTGAGAATGCTGCTGATATGGAATGGATAAACGACACGACGGACATCAACTTCGACGGCATCCCCGACCTGCAGATTTACCTTTCGGTTTTTGTCAGGGGGCAGGTTGCCCATCTGTACGCTGGCTATGTCTGGACGCCCCAGCAGAAGTTTGAAGAAGTGGAGGAGTGGAAAGAACTGTTCAACCCTGAGGTGCATCCTGAAGACCAGACCGTCACGGCCAACTATCGCAGCGATGCCAACGAGAGAACGTACGACACCTACAAGTGGACTGACGGCAACAAACTTGAACTTATCAAGACCCGTAAAGGAGCATTCTTTGGTGACGATCCTTTAGGAGATGAAAAGGTCGCCATCAAGTATTTCGTGTCGCAGTTCTATGAAGAGTGGGGCAAGAAGGAACTGCACGACTATGACGCGCTGAAACCCTATATCACTCCCAAACTCCGTCAGTATCTTGCCGATGCCTACGAGTTTGATTGTGAGGGTGAGTGCCTGGCCACTTGGAAGTTCTTCTATGAAGGTGGCGGCGATGTAGGTGAAAGTAAGTCATACACGTTCACACCTCGCGACGAGAGCCATGTCCTTGTGGAGATCGAGTATGACAACTACAAGTATGACGTGCTCCTGAAGGTGATCAAGGATGGTGACACCTATAAGATCGACAGTCTGAAGCAGGAAAGATCCGAGTTTACCACCCAGTGACCCAATGGCTGTCTGAATACCTTCCGATGAGTTCTGCATCGCGGATCGGATCGAGTTGGCGCATCAGCGGATTTCTGCCAGAGGTGTCGACGGGCTTGCCGTCCGCATCATGGCTGTTGAACTCGAGTATGGTGGCCGTCTTGGCGCCGTCGTCAATCGTTCCCCAGCCGCGTGCAGGGATATCCTCCAACGTACAGTTCAGCAAGACGCACTCGGCGTGCGGATAGTTCTTCCCCTTGTTGTCAGGCAGCCGCCCTATTTCTGCATACTCTGACAGTCCTTTCAGATGGCAGTCGACAAACACGTTGCCATGGTTCTCCTCCGTGTTGCGAATCCACATGAAGGCCCCATAACTGGTGATGGTGCAGTGGTTGAAGAACGACGGTCCTCGTCCCAAGATGGTATCGCCGCCACCGTCGATGCGGCAGTCCATCCAGTAGCAACTGCCGTTGGCCTGCAGGGCATCGCCGTCGCCGATGATATGCACATTCTCGAAGTAGTTGCGCTCACCGTTCACCAGCAGCCCTTCTGCCTGTCCTTTGCAGTCCGTCCTCAGCGTCAGGTTGCGGAGTGTCAGGTCACTGCAGTTGTCGGCAGCAAAGGCGGCGCGCCGCGAAGGGAATGTGCCCTTCACCTCGTTGGTCTTGATGTCGGCAGGATGTGGGTTGAACACCTCGTTGTTAGGGTAGTGGACCACCACGCCCTCGCGACTTTCACCCTCGATGGTGACAAAGCGCTTGTTGCGGAAGTACACCAGTTCCTCGTAGTCGCCGTTCTTCACCAGTACGCGATAGCCGTCCTGAGCCGAGGCCACAGAGTCTGGTATGAAGTCCATCGCTCCCTGAACGGTCGAGAAGTCGCCCTTGCCGTCAGCCGATACCGTCAGCAGCCGCTGGCTGCGGTCTGGGGCCGTCTCCTTCGTGCGGAACGTCCAGGCCTTTTTCCCCTTCATGCCGTCGAATCCCTCGACCACGCCTTTGTCGATCGTGACGTAGTATTCGTGGCCATACTCCAGCATGTTGTGGTGCAGATAGATGGTCAGTTGCCTGCCGTGGGCGATGATGGGGTAGAAATGGAAGCCGTCAGAGAAGCCGCCGATGATGTCGAGTTGGTAGCGGCCAGTGTCCCACGCATTCACGCCAGAGGGGGTGCCGGCCTTGGTGTTGCGGTTGGTGATGTCCTGCGACCTGTAGCGGTAGGGCACAGGCGTGTATTGTGCCGCAGGATGGTTCGGCTGACCTTTCGTGGGCCCTGCAGGGATGCTCATGTCCAGACGGTCCACCAGCCTGCCTGTCTTCTTGTCGTAGACGGAGACAAAGCCTCGCTGTCCGATCACGACGTCGTCGCTCATCGTCATCGTCAGGTGCGTGTCGATATTCACCTCTGTCGCGCCGTTCTCAGGCGACAGTCTGCTGACCGTGTTCTGTGCCTGGCACACACACACCGTGTTGGCCGTCATGACCAGTGTCAACAGCCATTCTTTCATTCTGGTTTTCATGTTCATATCCTTTATCATTACCAATGAGGAGGCAGCACGATATTCTCCACGTCGTGGGCCTTCTCGAATAGCGGAGCGATTTCTTCGTCAGTAAAGCCTGCGATGCCACAGCCGATGCGAGTCACGAGGAACGTCAGGTTCTGATGCTCCTTAGCGAACGCGATGAACTCGTCCACATACGGACGGATGGTCTCTACGCCACCCTGCATCGTTGGGATGCCGTAACTCTGGCCTTGCAGACCTACGCCCTGACCCATGATGGCTCCAAACTTGCGGTAGGCGATATAGGCAGCCCCACCGCCATGCATTCCCTTCAGGTTGCTGCCAAAAACAAAAATCTCGTTCGGCTGCAGTTCCGTGATAAACTCTGGTGTTGTCCTCTTGTCCATAATATCCTCTTTGATGAATTCCATATCCTCGCATGCCATCGATTCTGCCATTGACGGTGCTGACGTCGACATTCTGGCCTCGCCCATGGTGACCTCCCTGCGCAGGATGGCCATTTCGTCCATCACCTCCGGCATATCCAGGTCCATGTCGAAGTTCTTCCTGAAATACGGCACGATGATCTGCTCCTTCAGTTTCTTGTACTTCTGCGAGATGGCCGACGGGGTCATCCCCATCTGCGCCGCTATCTCTTTCGACTTGAAGCCCTGCAACAACAGCATGTCAATAATCAGCCGTTCCTGTCTGTCAAGCGGAGCATGGTCGCACACATCCTCCACCATCTTGTTGAACTGCAACCGCAGGTCGCTGGTCACGTCGAACGACATCAGATAGTCCTCGAACGTGATGCTGCCATACTCCTTCTGATACCATTTCAGCGCATCGAGCACCACATAGCGGAACCCGTTGATGAGCCATGTCTTCAGACTCACGTTGGGCGAGCGGTCCTCCAGCGGCTTCCAGTCGTGCTCCATCAGGTAGAGCGCATACTGGTGAGCCAGCGACATGAAGTCCAGGTTCTCCTTCTCGCGCAGCTGATACCGCTGGTCAAAGATGTTATAGCCCACCTGACAGTACCCGTAGAAATACTCACGGATAATGTCGGCATCGCCCTCGCGGAAACCGCTCAGAATCTCTTCGTCTGACAGTCGCTGATAGTACATAACTCGATATTTTTGGCGAAATTACGAAAAAATTCTCATACTTGCTTAATTTTTCTGCAAATTCTTCTTCAAAGAGATAAAAGACGTCTTGAATTGAAGTATTCACCATTTAAAAAGTTACGATTATGA
>CAMJIA010000082.1 GCA_946405695.1 uncultured Prevotellaceae bacterium
TGCACCAGTATGCCGTAGTTCATCACGGGATGGTGGTGCCAGCCCAGCTTCTGACCTGCGGGGAAGACATACTTCACAGCCACCAGTTCGGGTTTACCCTGGAAATAGTCGGGCAGATCCACGCCGTCCCAGCTCTTGCTGGTACGAATCAGTTCCTCACTCACTACTTTCTTTACAGAATCGGCCACTTGTACCTCAGCAGTGTTCTCTTGTGCCTGCTGAGCCTGCTTCTCCTTACAAGAGGTCATCACACTAGCGCTGCAAATGAGGGTGGCAGCGAGCACCCAATTCATCATCTTTTTCATCATTGTTCTGTTGTTATTAGGTTATTTGTAAAAATGTCATAGTCTTTGTTGTAAGCCGGTGACTGGATAGACAGCAAGTTGAGGACGGAGTGGAAGACGTAGTGCTGCTCCAGCACCTCAGGAAGGTCGCTCCTATACTCACGGAAGCCCTCTGATGTCCATACTAGGAATGGTATCTCATACTGTTCCTTGGGTGCCAGTTTCTTTGGCAGACCATGCATGAATATCTTGTTCTCACCGAGCGACTCACCATGATCGGAAATAAATATCATGGCACTCTTCCAGTCTTTCAAATCGCGCAGGGTGTTGATAAGACCATCCAAGAGGAAGTCGGTATAGCGGATGGTATTGTCATAGGCATTCACCAGCATGTCGATATGTTTCTCACCCTCCTCCACATTCTTTGCAACAGGCTTGTACACCTCAAATTCCTTGGGGTATTTATTGACATATTGAGGACCGTGGCTGGTACTGGTGTGCAGAACTATCAGCACCTTGTTCTTGCTACTTGACTCAATACGCTGGCGAAGACCTGCAAAGAGAATGGCGTCATGGTCGCAATTCATATTGGGATATTGACTGGTCAGATCCAGGTTCGTCTGATACTCGTCAATATGTATGGGCGGCTCTCCCCAGTTGGAGGTGCGCCATGCCACGTCGGCTCCTGTTCGGAAGGCGTAGTTGGGCAACAGTTCGTACAGGTCACCACTGTCTTTCGGCTCAAGGATAGCCTTAGTGCCGGCTGTGGTATAGGTGGCACAGGAGGTGGCCTGGAACACCTTCAATTCCTGCTGTTTCGACAGCAGTGGATTGGTGTCACGCTGGTAGCCGTAGAGTTGGAAGTTGGCTTTTCTTGCCGATTCGCCAATGACGAGCACCACCACAGTTTTCTCATCATCAGTAAACTTACCGTCGGGCAGTTTGATTTCCTCAGCCTGCTTGTCCTGACTAATACTGATGACACGACACGTATTGACTATGTACGACCAAGGCTGTAGCAATCCTCCCAATTCAGTATCATGCTGACTGATGAACAGTGTCTGATTGATGTTCAGCAATGCAATGACGAGAATGACAGCCAGCGAACCACCGCAATAGACACCCATCTTTTTCGCTTTCTCCATCACCACCGGCTGTAACAGACAGAACAGGGCAGGAAGAATGCCAAAGACCAGGATGAAAAGCCATAGTCCCCAGCTGAAGAATCCCGAAGCCTCTGAGTATCTGGTGTTGAACACATTTCCGATGGTAATCTCATCGATGATGATGTTGTAGTTCAGGATGAAAAAGATGGATGTGGCATTGATAACCGATAGGATAGCCAGCAAGATGCGTCCCACTATTCTCATGCAGAACATGGTGAGATAGGTCATCATGAAGTTTACCGCCAACATGATGATCACCAGCGATACCGTCAGCCATACGACACCTATCGAACTCTCATTGCTGTTTTCAATAGCAAAATCAAAGAATGGAATGTTGTACAGTAATAGGGTGCCTATACTAACGATACATGAGAAAGTGATAAGCGACATAGGTCGCTTAAGTACCTTTCTTATCTTGCGAAATAGTGCAGTCATATTCAATGTTCAATTTTCAATATCTTGTCCTTGCACAGGAAGAACATCAGGAATGGTGTTACAAAACCAATGATGCTGCCCACACACACATCCGATAGGAAGTGTTGTGAAAGATAGATACGTGAGTATGCGCCAAGAGCGGCCATAGCCAGCAGCATCAACAACGACGCATTAAACAAGAACTTCGTCCTGAGGGTATGTGGTTTGGCATCGCGGATATAGTGATATGCCAGAATAATCACACAGCAGGTGAAAAACATAAAGAACGTAGACGAATGTCCTGAAGGGAATGAATTGCTATGATGCATCTTTACACCCTCCACCAGGGGCAACACCCAATCAGGGTATTGTTCGAACACAACGACAGGACGATCGCTTCTGAAGATGTGCTTCAATATCTGCACCATGACACCTCCCGTTGCCTCGCACATGGCATAGAAGATGGTCATCTTCGGCTTCTTCCACAGCAATGGTAGCAGTGCCACTACATACAATGGCCACTCTGCCAACAAGGTGTAATATTTGAAGAAAGTATCCTGAAAACTGGTGTGATGGGAGTTGAGCAGCATGTGAAGCTCTGGCTTCGGATATGCATACAACAATCCGAGTACAGCCATGAGCAATACCAAATAGGGAATCACATAGCTGTAAACTGTTCTAATAAATTCTTGTTTGCTAATCATTACATTACTAATCCGCTGCAAAGATACAAAAAATCTACAAAACCACAACAGGTTTCGCAGAAATTTTATACCTTTGTACCCGCAAACAAACTACTACGTTATTAATACTACAAATCAATGAAATCAAAAAGCTACGCTTTGACGGCATTGTCGCATATCGTTGTGACAGTCATGCTCGTCGTGCTTTCCCCTGTTTCGCTCTATGCCCAGCGACTGCAGCAGCCATTGGACCGTGGCGTAGTGGCGGTTTATCGCTCTGGTGGTCGTAGTGTCACCTCGTCGGGTGGTACGGGTTACCTCGTCTCTTGGCGCAAACTGGCACAGGAACCTGAGGGTACCACCTATAATGTGTATAGGCGTGCACAGGGTTCGACGGAATTCACGAAGATGAACAGCACGCCCCTGAAAGTGACGAACTACAAGCCGTCGTCGCTGGCAAACAATACGGAGTATGCGGTAACGGCCATCACCCCCGAAGGTGTAGAGGGTCCAAAGAGCAAGCCTTTTCTCTACAAGACTCAGTCGTGGCCCAATGTGTGGCTGAACATCGACTTCGATGATAATGTGATACGTCGTGATGACTACCGTACAAAATACTGCTGGCCCATAGATACCGATGGCGACGGTGAATATGATGCCGTGGTGGTGGACCGCTTGTATGCTGGTGCGGCCTCGGGCGAGGAGGATACGGAGAATACCGCTACGACAAGCCACAAGATTCAGGCCTACCGTTTTTCGGGCGAACTGCTGTGGACGGTAGACATGGGACCGAATGTGAACATCTGTGGCGGACAGAACGACATGGTGGTGGCATGGGATATCAACTGCGACGGACGCTGTGAGGTGATGGTGCGCAGCAGCGACGGTACCCGCTTCTGGGACAAGCAGAACGAGACATGGGGCAAGTACGCCATGGGGAGTCTGGTGCCCGATGTAGATGGCGACGGCATCGTGGACTATCGCACACAGGAGGTACGCAACCGTCCGTTCTATATCAGCGTCATCGACGGACTGACAGGCGAGGAAATAGCCTGCAGTGAACTGAAATACGACGAGGTACACGACGGCTCGGACAGTTACACCCGCACCTCGCGTCCCAACTATATGAGCGATGGCTATTCAGCTATGGATGGCCACTTTGCCATTTGCTACCTCGACGGTATTCACCCATCGCTCGTCATGGAGTGTCTGGACCGTGACAAGAATAAGACGCACCACAACTACGTGTTCACCTGGGAGTACGACTGGACAACGGGTGTGGCAACTAATTGGCATCATGACAAGACGTGGAGCCGTAACGACAAGACACCCTGGCCAGCAGAGTTCCACCAGTTGCGTGTGGCCGACGTGGACGGTGATGGTACTGACGAGATGATTCAGGGCGGTTACTCGGTGAATCCCAAGACGGGTTGGTTTGCCAGTCCAGGCATTGGCCACGGTGACCGCTATATTCTCAGTGACATCGACCCTGACCGTCCAGGCTTGGAGGTCTATGCCATTCAACAGTCGGCTCTACTTGGTCAGTTGCTCTACGATGCTCGTACTACAGAACGCATAAAAGAGTGGTATCTGCCCTCTGTCTATGACGTAGGTCGCGGCACTTGTCTTGACATGGATGCTTCGCACAAGGGTTATGAGATACTGAGCTATGCTGATGAGTTCGTGTATGACTGCAAGGGCGAGAAGACCGGACAGACGCGCACGGGCTCGATGTATGAAGGCTGCTGGTGGGATGGCGACCTGCAGCGCGAGTGGATCAACTCGCCTGGTGGCAGTGGCTGGGGCACCAACATGATGGTGTCGAAGGTGCTTGGCGACCGTCTGGTGGAGTTCTCACAGGAGAGCAACTGGGCCACTCATGGTGGCACAGGTACACGTCCGGCCTTCATGGGCGATATCATTGGTGACTGGCGCGAAGAGGTGATTCTTGCCAAGCAGAACGACAATAGCAGTACGGGTCTTGTGGGCTATACCACCGCTATGCCTACCAACTACAGCATCTACTGCCTGCAGCAAGACCCGCACTATCGTGGCGACTGCACCACACGCGGCTACTATCAGCATCCCAACACGGGGTTCTACCTGGGTGGCGACATGCCGATGCCGCCGCTTCCTCCCGTCTTTGAGGCTGATGTGCGCAACCAGATGGCCAGTGGCAAAAGCGTGATGTTCGACCTGCAGGGGAATAACCTTGAACCAATAACCATTAACAATGAACCCACTACCCTCTATCTGATGAATCCTCGTGGTCATGATTATACGTTTAATGGTACAGGAACAGTAGGCAATGGTCAACTCATCAAGTCTATGCAGGGAACCGTTACGTTTAACTGCAACCTGGGACACACTGGACTGAACCTCATCAGCGAGGGCGTGCTCTGCGTCAACGGCGAGATAGCCGGTCCCGTGGAACTGCGCGCTCGTGGCACGTTGAGTGGCAATGCCATCCTTCAGGACACCATCACTTTCGAGGGCGCTCTGAACTATGAGGGTTGCCGACTCGCACCTGGACAGATGGTGTCGAAGAAGAGCATGACGCTACCAGGCAATGTCTATCTGGAATTCGGTACACGGGGCACGGATTATCTCTCGGTAGAGGGTGACCTAACCTTCAAGGGCACAAACTATATCACAATCAGTTTTGAGGATAAGGGTGCCGGTGAATGTGTATTAGCCCAGTGTAGTGGGAACCTGACCTGCGATGTGACGAAACTGAAGACGCGCGGACTGGAGGGTGTCAACTACGACCTTATGGTTCGTGATAACAAATACCTCGTCTTGGTGCTCAACGAGACCCGTGCTCCGCAGGAAAATGTCGTGTGGACAGGCGCAGAGAGCAAGGTATGGGACTACAAGGCCAAGAACTTCAGTGTGGGCGGAAGTTCTGCTTCCGCCACCCCTACCGCTTTTGTAGCTGGCGATGCCGTCGTCTTTAATGTGCAGGCTGAGCAGAAGAACATCACCGTCAACGAGATGATGGTCACCAACGGTGTCTTCTTCGACAGCGGCACCTACACCCTTAGCGGTGAAGGCGGACTCAGCGGCGAGGGTGGTCTCACGGTCAACAAGGATGCCAACGTAACGCTGAATATGAAGTATAGCGACTATACGGGGAAGACCATCGTGAATGGTGGCACGCTGACCGTTCCCAACTTCTACGACGGCGGACAGAAAAGTGCGCTTGGCAGTTCTGCTGCTGACAAAGACAATCTGCAGCTGAACGGCGGTACACTGGTACTCTCGAAAGACAATATGGGTACCGATCGCCAGATTACCCTTACCGATACTGCCACTATCTGTATCACCCAGAGCAGCAGTGCCCTCTCGCTGAAGGGCGCCGTCAGCGGTACGGGCTATCTCGTAAAGGATGGTGCCGGACAACTGAACTTCACCTATGGTGGTACGAATAACTTCGCGGGACTCATCGTGAAAAAGGGTATTGTGGCCCAGGGCGCATGGAACGC
>CAMJIA010000083.1 GCA_946405695.1 uncultured Prevotellaceae bacterium
CACTCCTCAATGGTCTTCTGACCCTTCTCCAGTACCTGAATACCGAAGGCTGCATTGGCCAGCACGATATTCTTCTGGGCAGGTAGAGCACGGTTCTCCAGTACGCTATCGAAGATCTGGGCAGCCTCTTCCTCAGTGGCACCACCCACCAGTTCCTCAGGCTTGGCAATCTCAAAGCCGAGATCTTGGGGCTTGAAGATGCGCTCATACTGCTTGGTAGTCACCTTGAAGTCACCGGTAAGTGAAATCTCGTCGTAGCCGTCGATAGAGTTTACAATACCGTAGTCGATGCCTAGCTTCTGATACACCTGGTTGTAGAGACGCATCTGGTCGAGGTTAGCTACGCCCAGCAGCTGACACTGGGGCTGAGAGGGATTCACCAGCGGACCCAGCAGGTTGAAGATGGTGGGGAACTGCAGCGCCTTACGAATAGGACTAACAAACTTCATAGCCTTGGCAAAGAGTTGGGCATGGAGATAGACGATGCCTGCCTCGTTGAGCGAGCGGTTCAGTTTGTCAATATCATCGGTGAACTTGATACCATGATGGGCAATGACGTTTGAAGCGCCAGATACGGAGGTTGCAGCATAGTTACCGTGCTTGGCAACTTTGTAACCTGCACCGGCAATCACAAAACAGCTGGTGGTAGAGATATTGAAGGTGTTCTTGCGGTCACCGCCAGTACCTACAACGTCAATGTAGCGATCGGCATTTAGAATAGCGGGAACACCCGTCTCCAAGATGCCATCGCGGAAACCCAACAGTTCGTCAACCGTGACACCACGCATCTGCAGCGCCGTCAGCAGGGCGGTAATCTGCTCTGTAGGATATTCACTCTGCGTGATACCAATCAGAATATTCTTCATTTCTTCACGAGACAGCTCCTCGTGGTTCAGCATCCTGTTCAGGATGTCTTTCATTGTTTGTGCCATATCTTTAATTTTTACATTTTTACATTTTACAGAAACATCCAGTTTTGCAGCATCTTCTTACCGTCGGGCGTCAGTACGCTTTCGGGATGGAACTGGATGCCGCGAATGTTCATCGTCTTATGGCGCAGAGCCATGATCTGTCCCTCGTCAGAAACCGCAGTTACCTCCAGACAGTCGGGCAGACCGTCCTTCGAAACCACCCATGAGTGGTAGCGCCCGATGGTGATGTCGTGGTCAATGCCGCTGAACAGCGGGTCGTCGGCAATGATGTGACAGGGTGTTGCCACACCATGGAAGACGTCGCTTAGGTTCTCAAGCTTACCACCAAAGGCCTCGCCGATGGCCTGATGACCTAGGCAGACGCCGAGGATAGGCTTCTTGCCTGCGTAGGTCTTGATGACATCGAGCAACAGACCTGCCTCAGAGGGAATGCCAGGACCTGGCGAGAGGATAATTTTACTGTAGGTCTCGATTTCGTCGAGACTAAACTGGTCGTTGCGCAGCACGGTGACTTCCGCACCTAATTCCTTGACCAAATGACTCAGATTATAGGTGAATGAGTCGTAATTATCGATGATGACTATTTTCATAATGCTTCAGCTTTTTCGATGGCCTTACGTAAGGCACCCAGTTTGTTGTTCACTTCCTGTAATTCATACTCCACGTCGCTCTTGGCAACAATGCCGCCGCCAGCCTGGAACCATAGTTCACCATTGCGAGAAACAAAGGTGCGGATGGTGATGGCCTGATTCAGTGAACCATTGAGGCCGATGATACCGATACAACCACCATAGGCACCGCGGTTGTGTGGCTCGTATTCGCTGATGAGCTGCATGGCGCGAACCTTGGGTGCACCGCTGAGGGTACCGGCGGGGAACGTGTCGATAAATGCCTTGATGGGATCAGCACCCTCGTCAAGTTCACCACTGACACGAGAAACGAGGTGAATGACGTGACTGTAGTACTGCAGGTCTTTGTAGAAGTCCACCTTCACGCTATGACAGTTGCGGCTCAGGTCATTACGGGCCAGGTCCACCAGCATCACGTGCTCGGCATTCTCCTTGGGATCGTTGCGCAAATATTCAGCACCTTTGCGGTCGGCTTCTGCATCGCCTGTACGTTTGGTGGTGCCTGCAATCGGGTCGATATAGGCCTTGCGACCCTCGATTCTGCAATGTGTCTCAGGACTTGAACCGAAGATGCGGAACCCACCAAAGTCGAAATAGAATAGGTATGGGCTTGGGTTGATGCTCCTTAAGGCACGATAGAGTTTGAAGTCGTCGCCCTCATATTGCTGTATGAAACGACGGCTGAGCACAATCTGGAAGACGTCACCACGCAGACAGTGCTGGATGCCTTTGCGGATGTTTGCACGGTGCTCGTCATCCGTCAGCGTAGAACGGACGTCACCTACAGGATGGAAATCGTAGGCCTGAACATTGGCTTTGTTCATGGCCTTCAGCACGGCATCGATGTCGGAGGAAGATTTATCATTTATCAATTCTCCGTTATCATTTAGGGCATTAGCCCGCAGCGTTACCACTTTCAGCGTGTTGTTATGATGGTCGAAGACTATCACCACCTTATATAATATATAGAGCACGTCGGGGGCATCGTTCTTCTCCTGCGTCTCATCCTTGACATTAATATTCTCGAAATAGCGCACAGCATTGAACGAGGTGTAGCCGAAGAAACCGCAGACATTGGCGTCGTCACCCGTTACCTCGATGCGGTCAATGAGGGCGTGGATGGCTTCAGCTGAACCGAAGTCCTTGCTCAAAGGCTTGCGTTCGGTGGTACCATCGGGGAAACCTATGGTCACAATACCGTGGCCGATAGCTACGCTGGCGATGGGGTTGATGCCAATGAATGAGTGTGAGTTGTTGGCATCATGGTAGTCCGAACTCTCCATCAGCGCACTCTGTGGATACAGGTCGCGCAGTCGCATATAGACGCCTACTGGTGTATACAGGTCGGCCAGAATGGTCTTACTGCTTGTCGTATATTTAAAAGTCTCCATATTCTCCTGCCATTTGTTTGTTGTTCAGATAGGTTTCTACGTCTTTGTCGCCACGACCGCTGACGGTGAGCACCACCACATCGTCCTTCTTGAACGACATCTTCTGCAGTGCTGCAATAGCGTGAGCACTTTCCAGAGCGGGGATGATGCCCTCCATGCGTGTCAGTTCGTAGGCTGCGCGGACAGCTTCGTCGTCGTTGATACTATAGACGGTGGCACGGTGCTGTGAGGCCAGATTGGCGTGCATAGGACCGATGCCAGGATAGTCGAGACCTGCCGAGATGCTTTCAGCTTCGATAATCTGTCCGTCGGGGGTCTGCATCACCAGTGTCTTGGCGCCGTGCAGGATACCTAAGCGTCCGGCATGAATAGTAGCAGCGGTGTGGCCGGTGTCGGCACCTTGTCCGCCAGCCTCTGCCAAGACTATCTTTACACGCTCGTCATCGATATAGTGGTAGATGGTGCCGGCGGCATTCGAGCCACCACCGACGCAGGCCATCAAGTAGTCGGGATAGTCACGCCCAATCTTCTCCTGCAACTGTTCCTTGATTTCCTTGGAGATGATGCTTTGCAGACGAGCCACCATATCGGGGTAGGGGTGTGGACCTACCGTGCTGCCAATAATATAGAAGGTGTCACTCGGATGACAGCACCAGTCGCGGATAGCCTCGTTGGTAGCATCTTTCAGCGTCCAGTTGCCAGTCTTGACAGGGCGAACTTCAGCGCCCAACATCTTCATGCGCTCCACGTTGACATGCTGGCGCTCCACGTCCAGGGCTCCCTGATAGACCACACACGGCATGTCCATCAGTGCGCAGACAGTAGCGGTAGCCACACCATGCTGACCTGCACCGGTCTCAGCGATGATGCGCTTCTTGCCCATCTTCTTCGCCAACAGAATCTGACCAATGGTGTTGTTAATCTTGTGGGCACCGGTGTGGTTCAGGTCTTCACGCTTCAGATACAGCTGACAACCGTATTTCTCACTCATCCTGCGAGCAAAATACAGGGGCGATGGTCTGCCGACATAGTCACGCAGCAGTTGCATATACTCCTGCTGAAACTCCTCCGACTCGATGATGGGCAGGTATTCTTCCTGCAACTTACGTACGGTGGCGTAGAGAATCTCTGGAACGTATGCCCCACCAAACTCACCGTAAAATCCTTTGTCATCTACTAAGTAACTCATATATTTGTTGTCTTTTGTTGGTTTGCTATAATTGGCGTCTTTGTTGTCTTGCGAAATAGAAAAGAGGCCCGTCGCGTTAACGACGAGCCTCTTTGTATCTTCTACGAACTATACCATACGGCTACGTACCTCGCGACTAGTTGAATCTCGAGATGCGCCACCAATATGTATTGTTCATTGACTGTTTCATTGTCTTGTTGTTTCTAATTCGGTGGCAAAAGTACACACATTATTTGAAATATGCAAATATTTTCGTGGAAAAATTTAAGAAATGACAGAAAAAGTGTTGTTTTACTATCAAATTGCCACTACCAACGAAAAAAATGGGCGAAAAATTTGCATTTTATCTGATTATTGCCTATATTTGCCCCCGATAAGCCTTTCGTAGGCATTTGCCACGGCACTTATCACATATTTATAGTTTGAGGTTGGTAGCGTCCTGCACCAACCTCTTTTTCTATAAATAGTACGTTAGCTTAAACCTCCCAGCCGATGGCCGAAGCACCCAGTACGGCAGCCGATGCACCATCGAGTCCACTGACCAGGAACTGAGCCTTGCCCTTGTAGACACTCATGACGTGTTCGTCGTAAGCACGGCGGATGGGATCCATAATTAAATCGCCAGCTTTGATCATACCGCCAAAGAAGATGAAAGCCTCTGGTGAGCAGAAGGTGGCAAAGTCGGCACAGGCCTCACCCAGCATCTTGCCAGTAAACTCATAAATCTCTTTAGCCAGTTCGTCACCCTTAGAAGCAGCGATAGACACATCAAGAGAAGTGATGTCCTCTGGCTTGATGTCGCGTAGCAATGACGGACGACTGGTCTTGTCGAGCAACTCACGTGCTGTACGGGCTACACCGGTTGCAGAACAATAGGTCTCCAGACAACCCTTACGACCACAACCGCACATGCGACCTTCCTCGCCACGTACCATGGTGACATGACCTAACTCACCGGCAAAACCGTCGGAACCATAGACCAGCTGACCATTGACGACAATACCTGAACCAACACCTGTACCCAGTGTGAGAACGATGAAGTTTTTCATGCCACGGGCCACACCATAGACCATCTCACCGATGGCAGCAGCGTTAGCGTCGTTGGTGACGGCTACAGGAATACCGCCCAACTTGTCGCTGAACATCTTGCCAAGGGGTACCACACAGTCGTGGGCCCACTTAATGTTAGGAGCTATCTCAATGGTACCTTTGTAGTAGTTGCCGTTTGGCGCACCTACACCCATTGACCTGATCTTCTCGATGCCACCCACCTGATCGATGATGGGCTGCAGGGCATTGACAGATGCTTCAATAAAGGCTTCGGCAGTATCGTACTGCTGGGTCTTAATGGCTGTGGTGGCTTTGATATCGCCACGCTGGTCAACAATGCCAAAGACGGCATTGGTACCTCCTAAGTCTAATCCGATGACGTAGGGTTTGATTCCTTGTTGCTCGTTCATAGTAATATTATTATTCTATATTATTGCTTTTCTACGTTGCAAAGATAGTCATTTCTTCATAAAACTCACGCAGTTTAACTCCCTTTAACGTAAAGCAATGATTTATGTCAATAATAAATTGTACCTTTGCACTCAGATATGCCATTTCCACTACATATTAACATCGTCGACCTGGTGTTTAAGGGCATGCTGATAGGCATGGTGGCCTCTGCACCGATGGGACCGGTAGGTATCCTTTGTGTACAACGCACGTTGAACAAGGGACGCTGGTATGGTTTTGTCACTGGTATCGGTGCTGCTGTCAGTGATATCATCTATGCTGGTATCACAGGTTTTGGTATGGCCTTTGTCATGGACTTT
>CAMJIA010000084.1 GCA_946405695.1 uncultured Prevotellaceae bacterium
ATTAGTAATGACGGCTATCATTACCAGCACCACCGCCATGATACGGTAGGTAAGACTTTTGGAAAGGGAACGATATTTTTTCACAGCGCAAAGATAATATTTTTTTCTGAATAGCCATATTATCAAGGAGAAAAAGAAGATAAAAGCATTTTAGCGCTCACCGAACTGATGAGTTGAAAAAAGGAGAAGCTTTTCCAACAATCCCGTATTATACGATTATTGGATAACGTTGTTCATAGGGTTGACTTGAGAGCTTCATTCACGCTGCCAGCTTTAAGCAGTAGTTGCTTCGCCTCATCATAATCCAAACCAAGATAGTCTTGAAGCATCCGTGTGCCACGGTCCACCAACTTCGTGTTGGTGAGTTGCATATTCACCATGCGGTTGTCACGAACGCGTCCCATTCGTATCATAAGTGAGGTGGAAATCATGTTGAGTACCATCTTCTGCGCAGTCCCGCTCTTCATTCGACTGGAGCCTGTCACGAACTCTGGCCCTACAATGGTTTCTATAGGATAGTCGGATACAGCTGCCAATGGGGTGTCGGGATTGCTGGTGATGCACCCCGTCAGAAGATGGTTCCTGCGAGCCTGACTAACGGCACCGACAACATAAGGCGTTGTGCCTGAGGCTGCAATACCCAGCACTGTATCATCCGCTGTTGGTTGATATGCCATCAGGTCAAGCCATCCCTGTCCTGCATCATCTTCCGCCTTCTCTACAGCATGGCGCAAAGCCTTGTCTCCCCCTGCTATGATGCCTACCACCCATGAGTCAGGAACGCCGAACGTTGGAGGCAACTCGCTGGCATCGAGAACGCCCAGACGTCCACTGGTACCAGCCCCGACATAGAAGAGTCTGCCACCCCGTTTCATTCTCGGTTCTATGGCTTTTACCAACGCTTCAATCTGCGGTAGAGCACGCTCGACAGCCATAGCCACACCAGCGTCTTCCTCATTGATATGCGTAAGCAGTTCCGCTACCGACATCTGTTCCAGGTGTTCAAAACGGGATTCTTGTTCGGTTATTCTCTGATCCATAGTATTACATAAAGAGATGGTCCTTAATGACTGGCGCAGAAGCACCCGCTCATTGTCTTTCTTTCAGAAAGTGCCAAAATTCTTCTTAAAGCAGTTTGTCCAAGTCAAGTGAAAGTCCTACGTTGAAGGATATACCTGTTGTCAGCGGAGAACAATAGTAATAAGACTTGGGCTTATAGTTGAAAATGTTGTCAATGGCAGTGTTGAGGTTGATGCCGCGCCAAATATGGTGCTGAACCATCAGTTTCCAGATGGTATAGCCCTGGTCAACATCCTTGCGACTTGATTGCGGCTTGCCCTGGCAGCGTCCCGAGAGAGCCGCATCAAGAGCATAGTTGCGCGAGAAGCGATGGTCGTAGCCTACTCGCCAAGTGAGGGAATGTGAACGGGGCTGGTAGAACTGCGAGAAAAAGACATTGCCAGTCTCATGCATCCACGAATAGTTTAGCTTGAACGACGCACCACAATCCCAGATGTGGGTCAAGCACATATCGATGCCCCAAACCTTGATGCCTTCTTCATTCCAGTATAGCGCGCTTTCCATACCCTCGTATTGTCCACCGTCGATGGTGGTGATACGTTTGTCGAAGATATTGCAATAGCCCATGATGGTGAAATTATAGCGCCCATCAAGGAATCCACTATTGCGTATGCGGTTCGTGCGCTCTATGGAAACGTTGAAATTATGGCTCTTCTCTGGTTTCAGATCGGGGTTTCCACGGAGCAGATACCCCATGTTTCCCATGTCGAAGTACATGTACATCTCCTTCAGCGTAGGGGCACGGAACCCACTGGCATAATTGGCACGAATGGTCATCCATGGTAATTTATACACGACAGCGAGACGCTCCGTGAGAGCCATTCGTTCTGAGGCGGAGAAGTAATCGTAGCGGATACTACCCACGACATTCAGTCGCTCTGTGATGTTCCAGTCGAACTGCGCATAACAGTCAATATTGTCCTGAGAATGGCTGCTGTTGTCAACGAACTGATAGGTGGTGAGATAGTCGTGCATGAAGTCAGCTCCTACGATGAGATTGTTCTTGCCGAACGAATTGCTGAACAATGCGTGTAGGACATGCTGCCGATTGCTGTAGTCATGGTCGTGTGTGCGTGTGCCGTCAGGCAGGAAATCAGCTTTGTCATACTGGTCGTAGGCGTATGACAACTCCAAATGACGATCATAGTTCCATGCGTACCTTCCCTTCAGTCCGGCACTGTAAGCATTGAAATGATAGTCATGGGTATCGCGCTCACTGGTACGGAAGAAATAGGAACCTCTTCCTGTCAATGTCAGCTGATCAGTAGGGCGCCATATCAGTCGTTCCTTTATGTTATAGGTCTGTTGTCCATACAGACGACTCAGGTTGGAGTCATCCGCCAGAACAGATTCGTCGTAAGGCAGGCCCTGTGCCTTCTTCATCAGCTCTATTGCAATCTCCTCTGGAGAGTGCGCCTTGGGCAGATCGACAGGGTCAATCCTTGTATGCTGGAAACTCGTCTGGGAGTTCCACTTCCCCGTGTTGAACGAAAAGCTGGCACCGTTGCGCCATTCATGGCCGAAGGTGTTAAAGCGTGAGTTCACATTGGCTGTCCAGGGTTCAAGACTCTCGCGGCTGATGATGTTGACCACGCCGCCTACAGCATTTGAGCCGTAGAGTGCAGATGACGCACCTTTCACAATCTCTATGCGCCCCACGTTGTCGAGATTCATGCGGTTGTAGTCAACGTTATCCATCGTCTCTCCTGCCATGCGCTCACCATCGACGAGGAAGAGGACCGCATTGCCGTTGAAACCGCTCATGTTGAGGGATGTCTCCTGACTCATGGCAAAGCCAAACTCCAGCCCTGGAATCTCTTGCGTCAGCATGTCCTGGATATTGGTGGCATCGGTAATCTTGATGTCGTGGAGAGTAATCAGTCGCGTGACGACAGGAACGTCCTTCAATGCCTTAGGCGAATGTGAAGCGGTGACGACAACGGGGTCAAGGTTTACAGTATCGCGGATGGTGGTCTGCGCAAAAATACCTATAGCTGGCATGACCAATGCCATGCCAGCCAATAAGGACCGTATGAATCTGCCCGTCATCTTCAACATTCAAGGTTCAAAGTTCAATAATCGCTGTTTCTGTTGGATTTTATCCCACGTTTTCTCGGCATGGCAAAATGAAACATTCCGCTCGTCTAGCTTAATGAAAACGTTACATCATTGAACCCGTAAAGTTCGTTTCCATGGACATGGGCATGTTACCATACTTCAGTGAAAATACCACGGCCACCTTTTTTTCATAGAAGATGACAGATAAATTACTGATGGTATATGCTTTCTCAACCCCACTGGCATTCGTCACCGTACCACTGTATGAAGCAACATTTCCCACGATATTCTTGTTAACCTTGGAAAGAGAGATGTTCTTTACGGTAAGTGCGGGAATCATCATCATGCCCGACTCTCCCGATGCGGGAATCGTCATATCTATCGTTGAGTCTGAGACTTTTGTAAATTCGTACGTTGTTGTGGTGTTAGATGATTCTTCGCCCATGACCATGATAATCTCATTGCCTGAATAAGAGCCTGCAACTTGAGCAGCCACGGCTACTTCCATATCGTCATCATCACTACCACAAGAACTAGTTCCCAACACGATGGCCACTGCCGCAACCATCATAAGCATAAAATTTTTAATTTTCATAAATAACTATTGTAATATGTTTATAATTCTTTCTTTCAATCTTTCATCTTCTCCGTACCCAACTGCTGGGTCGTGTAGTCATACTCTGACCCGTAAGCGCTGTGGGGGATACTGAAGATAATGACCATGAACAAAACCGCCAGGCCAACAATCCATTTGTTGTATTTCCACTTCAACGTGACAAGTGCGACCACAAAGAACAGGAAAGACAAGAGCGTCTTGTTATCTGTAAGGTCTGTGCCGAAGGGGAATCCTGTCCACCAAGGGCCGAAAGCGGCATGCTGCACAAGAGGACCGAAGATGAAACCACCCACAAACAACGTCGCGACCGTAATCTTCAGCCACTTACGATATTCCTTGCGCGTGATAACCAACAATAAAGTATAGACGGCAAACAACATAGCCACAAACATCAGCAGGATATGGGGAATCAGAATTCCTGCAGGAACATCATTGCGGAAACGAATCACAACAGGCTCATCAGCAGGATAGTCCTTGCCCCCAATCGTAATATAATACTGCAGTTTCCCCGCCACAGGCTGCACGGGCAAAGCAGCCTGCAAAGCACCGTCTTTCTGACTGAAATCCACGGTAGTATAATCGTTCCCCGTCGGATAACAGCGGTAATGAATCTGTGCCTTGGCATCAGAGGGGACACCTTTCAGCGTAACGATTTCATCGTGCTGCAAACCGTTTCTGGGTAGTTTCAACTGATAGCTCTCACCATTCAGTTCCACAGTCACTTTCTTGGGATATGTAGGTCCCGTCATACGCTGGTAGACGCTCAAGGCCAATGTGATGACAACAGCCAAAAGCCAATATAAGGATTTTTTCATCTTACAGGAGGAATTAAGTGAACTTGAAAGACAATTGTCTCTTCGTTCCGAAGAACTTTCACGGGAATGGTGGTGCCAGCCTTGAGCTCCGACAGACGCTCCATGTACTCATCAATGTCCTTGACTGGTTTGCCATCAATTTCTTGGATAATGTCGCCGCTGCGGATTCCAGCATTGTGTGCAGGTTTCCCCGCAACCACAATGTCGGCACGAAGTCCAGGAATGGTGCTCGCGCCCATGACATCCGGCATCAGACCTAAGGTAACCTTAAATTTGGCATGGCTCATTTTCTGACTGCTCGGCACATTGATATAGTCGGGTGTCTGGGGCATAGTTGCCAATTGGGTAATCAGCTCTCGTGAGAACTCAAAAGTCTGCAGCATACCATCGTAATTCAAGGTGTTGGGCTGATCTGCCGGTGTGTGATATTCCATGTGACCACCTGTTGTAAGGAAGAGCACGGGAATGTCGACTGCCACAAACGAAGCTTGGTCGCTGGGTCCATAACCATCGGGAATACAACTGACGTGCAACCCTGTCTGTTCAGCAATATTCTCCACCATAGCCTTGAATCCGCTACTTGTTCCTGTACCAGAAATACTCATGGCATTGTCGCGCATGCGACCCACCATGTCCAGATTCACCATAGCCACAATACCTTTTATATCATTGGGGAGATTGATGCGCTGGTTATCGCCATGCTTCATCCAATCCAGAAAGGACTTGGAACCAACAAGACCTTGTTCCTCTGCGCCAAAGAACGCAAAGATGATGCTTCGTGGCGAACGTACCTTTTTGAAGTGTCTTGCCAGTTGAAGCACCACAGCGTCACCACTGGCATTATCATCAGCACCGGGATGCACCGCCAAGGTGTCGGGACGGCGTGAACCGGAATTTTTACCACCCAGCCCCAAATGGTCGTAATGCGAACCAACGACAATGTATTCGTTCCTCAGGCGCTTGTCTTTCCCAGGAATCACTGCAATGATGTTATGGGTTGTACGTTTCTCCGTCTTCCCGTACGTAAAGTCATGATAATAAGCCGTTTTCTTCTTCCCCTTGACAATCGGCTTGAGCTTCAGACTACGAATTTTGCCGACAATATAATCAGAGGCAAGGGTGTCGCCGTGGGTACCCGGATACCTGCCCCCAAGTTCCTGAGAGGCCAAGTATTCCACCGTACGACGCAAGTCATCCAGTTTCATCCACGCGTCTTGGTCAGCCTGTACCTTTTGGGCATGTGCCTGCAGGACAAGTGCGAAAGTAAGGAATAGCAAAACAAATCTTTTACCCATGAATCATACCACGCTTAAATTCGGCTGCAAAGATACGACAAACAATTGAATCTCACTATCCCTATTTATAATGATTTATCAATTTAACCTG
>CAMJIA010000085.1 GCA_946405695.1 uncultured Prevotellaceae bacterium
AAGCGCTCACCATCAGGCGAGGTGAAGATAACCTCGTCGTAGTCGCGCTCAGCCTTCAGCGCCGTGATACAGCGGTCAATGGGCTCACACTGCATCACCATGCCGGCAGAACCACCATAGGGGTAGTCGTCAACACGGCGCCACTTGTCGAGTGTGTAGTCGCGCAGGTTGTGCAGACGAATCTCAGCCAGTCCTTTCTTCTCGGCACGTGCCAGTATTGATTCGTGAACAAAGCCCTCTAGCATTTCGGGCAGTACGGTAATGATATCTATTCGCATGCGTAAAACGTTTTAATCTGTTCAATATATTTTTCACCTACTTTGCGTCCTAGTTCATAGACCAGTCGCATCTGTTGCGGGTCGTGGCTCAGGTGACCGATGGGTATCTTCTCGTCAGGACGGATAACCAGACAGCGCCCTTCCTTCTCAGCCGCTGCCACATACTCCAACTGTTTATTGTACATCAAGTGGCGCTCGTCCAGAGCCTTCAGAAAATGTGGATACTTCCTCAGCGCCAGGCGCATCAGCGGCATCAGTCGGTTGTGCTCCTTCTGGTACCCCATGGGTTGTGTCAGTATCACCACGTTACGGTCATAGCCCTGCTGTTCGTAGTATTCCAAAGGTATCGAGTCGCTCACACCTCCGTCCAGCAGCTTCCAGCCATCAACCTCTACTACCTTTGACGCCAATGGCATCGATGCCGACGCCCTCAGCCACTCTAACTCGTCGTAGTCCACGTGGTCCATCAGGTGATAGACGGCCTTCCCCGTTTCTACGTCCGTACACACCACGGTAAACTCCAGCGGGTTCTCCTCGAAGGCTTTCGTGTCGAAGATGTCGTACTTGTAGGGCACCACGTGGTATCCGAACTCCGCATTGAAGTAGTCGCCACTTTTCACCAACGACCACCAGCCGCTATACCTGCTGTCCTTAGCAAAACTAGTGTTGTAGCGGATGGCGCGACCTACTTGTCGTGACTTGTAGTTACAGCCGAACGCTGCTCCTGCCGACACACCAATGAGTCCGTCAGGCTGGACATTATGTTCCATCATGACGTCTGTTACCCCTGCCGTCCATAATCCGCGCATGGCCCCACCTTCCAGTACCAGTCCTTTTCTCATAATCGTTTACAAAGGTAGTGCAAACCGAGTGAAATGCAAAATAAATCGCAATTTATTATCATTTATTGTCAAAAGGTTACATATTATAGATAATGGTTCGCCTCATTGACTCAAGGATATAAACCCGTCAGTCATGTGGATGTGCTCTTCGCTAAGCAGTTGGCGAAGGGCTGCATCGATGGCTTCCGTGGGGAAGGGAAGACTGTGAAGCTCGCAAGGATGATGGCGCTGACCATCGCGGAGCAATTGGAAAATGGCTTGACTGGCATCGGGCGACTGTTGATGGGCAATGGTTTGGCCTTGATTGCTGAGACAGACATCGCACTGGCCGCAGTCGTGGGTGTCTTTTTCGCCAAAGTATTCCAACAGCAAGCGTGAACGGCAATGGCTGTTGTCCTGCATGTAGCTGAGCATGGCATGGATGCGCTTGCGGTATTGCTCCAGACGTCGCTCGTAGACGTCGGCTGACAGCTGGACATGTTCTGGGTCTTCGCGTCGCTGCATATAACGGATGGTGGGCACCTGACTGCGTGGGATGTACTGGATGATGCGTTTGTGGGCTAGCGACTTCAGCATCTCGTGGAGGTCGGCAGGACGCAAGCCACATTGCTGACTGACGAGTGCTTCGTCGATGTATCCGAAGTCGGCAAAGAGTCCACCATAGTTGCGCAGGAGCGTGACGATGAGGCGATCTTCGCTGTCTGAGAGGTCGTTGAGACGATAAAGCTCGTGGCGCTCCAACAGGAAGCGCACGCGCGTCTGCAGGTCGGGCGCTGCATCGTATTCTATATAGCCTGCACGTTGTAGAATTTGCAGGGCGGAATGAACACGCACAGGGAAGTGGTGAAAGCGCTGGCAGAAGACGTCGATGTTAAATTCTCGGGTGATGCCAAAGCCGTCACCTGTGGCTATCTGGAAGAAGTAAGCCAGGTGTTCATAGACCTGACGAATCTCATCTTTTGGAGGGAAGGTGTCGTCGATACGTTTGGCGAGCTTGGCATTGTCGCCATTGTTATAGAGCAGGATGGCCTGAGCTGGTTGTCCATCGCGACCAGCACGACCAGCCTCTTGGAAGTAGGCCTCGATGGAGTCGGGACAGTCGTAGTGCATGACCAGTCGCACATCGGGCTTGTCGATGCCCATGCCGAAAGCGTTGGTGCAGACGATGATGCGTGTGCGGTCTTGTTGCCAGTCGCGCTGGCGCTGGTCTTTTACCTCATGCTCTAACCCTGCATGATAGAAGGTGGCGCTAAGACCTGCCTGACAGAGTGCTTGAGCAATCTCCTTGGTACGACGACGGCTGCGCACATAGACGATGGCGGAGCCTTGGGTGTGCTGGAAGGTGTGGATGAGTTCCTGCATCTTATCGGGGCTGTCCTTGACAAGGTAGGTGAGGTTCTTGCGCTCGAAGCTCATTCTGAACACGGAAAAACCGTGTTCCACACTGTGGAATCCGGTTTTCCCGGATTCACCAGAAAGCTTTTCGCAGATGTCTTCGACAACCTGAGGGGTGGCTGTAGCAGTTAGTGCCAGGATGGGGATGTCGGGCAGGAGCGTGCGGATGTTGGCAATCTCCAAGTAGCTAGGACGGAAATCGTAGCCCCATTGTGAGATGCAATGTGCCTCGTCAACTGTGATGAACGACACGTGCATGTGGCGCAACTTGGTGATGAAGAGTTCGCTGGAGAGACGCTCAGGCGACACATAGAGGAACTTAGTGCGTCCCAGGATGCAGTTCTCCAATACGCGGAGGATGTCATCGTGCGACATGCCGCTATAGACGGCTGCAGCCAAGATGCCTTTCTGGCGAAGGTGCAGCACCTGGTCTTTCATCAGGGCGATGAGTGGGGTGACAACGATGCACACCCCTTCCAGCGCCATAGCGGGCACTTGGAAGGTCAGCGACTTGCCGCCTCCTGTTGGCATGAGACCCAGCGTGTCGCGTCCCAGTCCTATAGACTCGATAATCTGCTGTTGGATGCCACGAAAGTCGTCATAGCCCCAATAGTGCTTCAGTATCTCTTTGTAGTTACTCAACGGTCAACTGTCTATCTTCTTCTTCCGATGGACGGATGCCCTCTATCTGCAGCTGTACCTCGCCACGCTTGTAGGTGTTCTCCTCGATAGTATAGACGATATCGAACGAACGCTTGGACTTGATGTAACGTGCTGCTGACGATTGTCCGAAGGCGATACCGTTCATGACTACTGCCGACTTGGAATCGACGAGCTCCAACTTGATATGTTCCTGATGGCGACCTACCACCTTCGATGTGCCAAAGTCATAGACGTTGCGCGTAATGAAAAGCGGTTTGCTATTACCTGGTCCATGAGGTGCCAGCCTTTTTAACTCATTGAGCAGTCGCTTGTTGATTTGCTGGAAGTCCAGCTCCATATCGATGTCGAGTGTTTGTTGGGTCTGCTCAGGGAGGATGTGGTGACTGACATACTCCTGGAAACGACGACGGAACTCAGGGATGTTTTCCTGACGCAGCGTGAGTCCTACGGCATAGGTGTGACCACCGAAGTTCTCCAGCAGGTCGCGACACGACTTGACAGCATCGTAGACGTCGAAGCCTGCCACAGAACGGGCAGAGCCTGACGCCATACCGTCGATGATGGTTAGTACCACGGTAGGACGGAAATAAAGCTCAGTGAGTCGTGAGGCCACAATGCCCACCACACCTTTCTTCCAGCCTTCGTCATAGAGCACGATGGACTGCTGGTGTTGCTGACTCTCTAAGCGTTCCACAATCTCGTTGGCCTCGACAGTCATCTGCTTGTCAACGTCCTTGCGCTGCTCGTTGTATTCGTTGATGCGCGTAGCCATTGTCAGACTGCGCTGCAGGTCGCGCTCTACGAGCAGGTCTACGGCTTCGCGTCCGTTCATCATGCGACCAGAGGCGTTGATGCGCGGCCCAATCTTGAAGACGATGTCACTCATGGTGAGCTCACGATTGGTGAGTCCGCAGATCTCGATGATAGCCTTCAGACCCGTCGAGGGTGCTTGGTTCAATTGTTTCAGTCCGTGGAAGGCTAGCGTGCGGTTCTCGCCCTCTACAGGTACGAGGTCAGAAGCTATGCTGACAGCACAGAAATCGAGTAGGGGAATGAGGCGTGAGAAAGGGATACCGTTGTTCTTGGCAAAGGCCTGCATGAACTTGAAGCCCACACCGCATCCGCAGAGATGCTTGAAAGGATAGGTGGAGTCGTCGCGCTTCGGATTGAGAATCGCTACGGCAGGAGGCATCACCTCATCGGGCACATGGTGGTCGCAGATGATGAAGTCAATGCCTTGCTCCTTGGCATATGCTATCTCCTCGACGGCCTTGATGCCGCAGTCAAGTACGATAATCAGTTTTACCCCTGTCTCTGCGGCAAAGTCTATTCCTTTCTTACTGACACCATAGCCCTCTTCCTCGCGGTTGGGGATATAGTAGTCAATGTTGGAATAGAACTGCTGCAGGAACTTGTAGACTAGCGCTACGGCTGTACAGCCGTCGACGTCGTAGTCGCCATACACCATGATACGCTCTTTGCGCCCCATGGCGTCGTTCAGTCTGTCCACTGCCACGTCCATGTCGTTCATCAGGAACGGGTCAATCAGCTCGTTCAGCATAGGGCGGAAGAAGCGCTTTGCTGCACTCTCCGTCTTGATGCCACGCTGAATCAGGAGTCCGGCCATCACGGGACTCATCCCGATCTTCTCGGCCAGCTCGTTAGCTGCTTGCTGTCTGTCTGGTGTCAGTGGTTCGTAATTCCATTTAAATTGCATTTATATTTTTATTTATTTTCTTGTCGTAAACAGGGGTATCGTATGCCATAGGTACACAATACGCCTTCAAAGTTACGAAGAAAAAACAAATAAATGGAACGAGTGACTGATTTTTTAACAGAATTTGAGTTTTTAATTGTAGTTCTTGACGTTGCGTTTACCTTGCAACACAGCGAGCGCATTGAGTGCCAGCGCCTGCATCTCGTCTTCGCCAGGGAAGGTATAGACAGGTGCCAGGAAACCAATACGACGACGCAGTTCGCTGACGATATATTCGGAATGGGCCATGCCGCCTGTGAGCAGGATGGCATCAATCTTGCCACAGAGTACAGCAGCTTCTGCAGCAATGTTCTTGGCAACGTGGTAGAGCATCGCATCGACGATGAGTTTGGCATGTTCGTCGCCGTTCTTGATGCGCTCTTGAATCTCGCGCATGTTGTTGGTACCCAGATGAGCGTTGAGTCCTGCCTTGCCGGCAATGCGCTTCAGCAGCTGTTTCTCAGAGTATTTGCCACTGAAACAGAGACGGATGAGGTCTGCAGCAGGCAGCGAACCTGCACGTTCTGGCGAGAAGGGACCTTCGCCATCCAACGCGTTGTTGGCATCAATGGCGCGACCATGTTCGTGGGCTGCAACAGAGATGCCTCCTCCCAGATGACAGATGATGAGGTTTAGGTCTTCGTACTCCTTGCCAATGCCACGGGCATAGCGACGTGCGATGGCGCGCTGGTTGAGGGCGTGCCATATGGCGATACGGGGCATGAGAGGTGAACCGCTGATGCGTGCCAAGGGCGATAATTCGTCAACGACACCAGGGTCGGCAATGAACGAGCGACATCCTATCTCTTTTGCTATCTCGTGAGCTATCAGACAGCCGAGATTGCAGGCGTGGTTGTGCATCACGCAACCATGCAGCGTGTCGTCAATCATTTGTTGGTTTATTTCATAGACACCAC
>CAMJIA010000086.1 GCA_946405695.1 uncultured Prevotellaceae bacterium
TTTGATGTTTTAAGTTGTAAGTCAAATTTTGGGTGTAAAATTACAACTTATATTTGACATGACAAAATAAAACACCCAAAAAATGCGCTAATTAATAAATATTATTAATCTTTTGTCGACGAATTCTACTCTTCCTTCGGTTCTTCTGCCACAGGCTTGTTATTAGGGAGGGCTTGTTGATTGGCATTCTGGTGGGCTGGCTGACTGATGATATTACCCATTTCGTCAAGCACCTCGACCATCTTCTCACCATCAACAGCCAGACTGTCAACAGAAATAGAGTCAGAGTCAACAGGAGCCTTGAAGTAGCCACCACAGCCGTAGTCGTTGGCAGATAGGTCTGTAGGTTTGTCAAACTTGGCGTGATATTGCTTGAAGCGTTCGTCTTTTAGCACACTCTGCAGGAAGTAACCGCAGATAGGAAGTGCCGTACGGTTACCCTGACCCAGTTCGCCTGTGCGAAAGTGAATGCAACGGTATTCGCCACCTACCCAGGCACCACAGACCAGCTTGGGTGTGGTACCGATGAACCAGGCATCGGAGTGGTTGTTCGACGTACCTGTCTTTCCACCAAAGTCGGTGTCGGTAACATCATAGCCCACGAAGCCGCGCAGACGTGAACTGGTACCACTCATACCACCCATCAGCAGTTGTTGAACCATGAAAGCAGACTTGCGGGATAATGCTTCTTTGCTGTCGTCAGGAGCAACGTAAATTTCTTTGCCGTCGCGATCGAGAATGCGTGTGACAAGGACGGGGGAACGGTGTACACCATTGTTGCAGGGCGTACAGTAGGCATTGACAAGTTCTTCCAATGTAACGTCGCTGGAACCCAGAGCTAAGGCTGGAGTGGGGTCGAGCTTACTCTTGATACCCATTTCGTGGGCAGTATTGGCAATGCGCTCGATGCCGCATTCCTGTCCCAGACGCACGGCAACAGAGTTGATACTCATGGCAAAGGCCTGCTTCAAGGTAATGTTTACACCTGAGAAATGGCCGTCAGCATTCGTCGGAGCCCATGTTACTTCTTTCTTCTGCTTGGCGTCATAGACCTTCATGGCGAAGTACTCGTCCTTGCGGGTGTCACAAGGGGTGATACCCTGGTTCATGGCCTCCGCATAGACAAACAACTTGAACGTTGAGCCAGGCTGGCGCATGGCAGTCACCTTGTCATATTTCCATGTCTTGAAGTCAATGTCGCCCACCCAGGCCTTTACATGTCCGGTCTGCGGTTCCATAGCCACAAAACCGCAATGCATGAAGTGTTCCATGTAGCGGATGGAGTCCATGGTGGATATCTCTTTCTCAATAGTGCCCTGCTCGTAGTCGAAGAGCTTCACCTTGTGAGGGAGATTGAGATAGTAGTTGATACTGTCCTCGTTGTTGTCGTATTTCTGCGCTAGCACCTTGTAGTAGGTGGTCTTCTTGGCCAAGTCTTCGATGAAATGAGGAATTTCCACATGACGCTCGTCCTGCCAAGGATTGGTGCTACCCCAATGGGCATTGAACGTCTTCTGTACCTGCTTCATCTGCTTGACGGCTGCCTCCTCAGCATACTTCTGCAGACGCGTGTCGATGGTAGTATAGATCTTCAGGCCATCCTTGTAGAGGTCGTAGCCGTTCTCGTTGCACCACTTCTGCAGATGGTTCTTGACGGCCTCGCGGAAATAGAGGGCCTGTCCGTCGTAGTTGTTTTCTACACTGAAGTCCAGTTTTACCGACTTCACCTTCAACGTGTCGTAGGCCTCCTGAGTCAGATGGTTGTGCTTGAGCATGTTGTTAAGCACAACGTTTCGACGGTTCATGGAGTTCTGCGGATTGATGCGGGGATTATAGTAGGTGGTGGCCTTCAGCAGTCCCACAAGTACGGCAGCCTGATCGGCTGTCAGTTCTTTGGGTGTGGTGCCAAAATAGGTCTTCGCTGCTGTCTTGATGCCAAAAGCGTTGGAACCGAAGTCTACAGTATTGGCGTACATGGTCAGAATCTCCTTCTTGTCAAAGAAGAGCTCGATTTTTACAGCTGTAATCCACTCTTTGCTCTTCATGATGAGCATCTTTACACCAGGAATCTCGCCCAGCAAACCCGTAGAATACTCCGTACGCACACGGAACATGTTTTTGACAAGCTGTTGGGTGATGGTCGAAGCACCACGGGCCTCGTGATGAACGACATAGTCCTTGAAGGCAGCGAAAACACCTTGGAAGTCAATTCCTATATGATGGTAGAAACGCTCATCTTCTGTGTCTATCAAGGCATCCCAGAAGACGGGATTGATGTCTTCGTAAGTGACGGGGGTGCGGTTCTCACTGAAGTATTTACCAATGAGTACGCCGTCAGCGCTATATAGTTCTGACGCTTGTACAGTCTTGGGATTCATGATAGATGACATGCCTGGCGAACGACCAAAGAGCCACAGGAAGTTAATGTCTACCATAAACAGGTAGAGCAGGAAGGCAAAGATAAACGTCAGGAAGGCGATAGCAACCTTTCTATACCATTTGTGACCTGCGTATATGCTTTTGTACCACGGCCAGAAACCTTTGATGGTTTTCCAGCATCTATCCATGTATTTATTCATAGTGCGTAATATAGTTCAGTATGTCTTGTATATCCTCCGGATGAAACCATTCCATCGCTGTGTCTCGCTTGTACCATGTCAGTTGTTTGCGGGCGTAGCGGCGGGTGTTCCCCTTGATGCGTTCTACTGCTTCTTCCAATGACCAGCGTCCGTCGAGATAGTCGAATAATTCCTTGTAACCTACTGTGTTCAAGGCGTTCGTGTGTCGCTTTTCAACCAGTCCTTTAACTTCATCTAGCAATCCGTCAGCCATCATCTGGTCTACACGTTGGTTGATGCGCTGGTAGAGTTCCTCGCGGTCGCGGTTCAGTCCAATCTTGATGATATGGAAAGGACGCTCCTTTTTCTGCTGGGTGCGGAACGAGGTGTACGTCTTGCCTGTCTGGTGACAGATTTCCAATGCATGGATGACACGTCGGTAGTTCTGTCGGTCTACGATGGCGTAGTGCTCAGGGTCCAACTGTTTCAACTCCTCGCAGAGTGCTTTTAAACCTTCTTCTTCGTAGCGTCGCTTCATTTCCTCACGGATGTCGTCGCGAACAGTAGGGATATCGTCTATGCCATTACAGACAGCGTCGATATACATCATGCTGCCGCCAGAGAGCAGGTTGACAGGCGCTGAAGACCCGTTTATATACGTCAACACCTCCTGTTCATACATGGAGGCGTTGTAGTAGTCGTCGATGCTCTTGCTACCCACAAAGAGGTGGGTTACTTGCCGCAATTGTTCTTCGGTAGGCGCTGCTGTACCAATCTTCAGCTCTCTATAGATTTGTCTGGAATCTGCATTCAGTATGGGTACACCATAATATTGTGCCAACTGCATGGTCAGCGCCGTCTTACCTACTGCCGTAGGTCCTGTTATCACAACCAGCGTCTTAGTCACCTCTAACCACTAACCTCTATCGAATCACTCCGCGCTTGGAGTTCTCGATGAACGAGCAGATATACTCTACCTCCTTAGAGTCAGGATACTTGGCACGAGCTTCTGCAACACCATCCTTCAGGATACCCTTGGAGTAGATGATGCGATAGGCATCGTGAATAGCGTCAATAACCTCGTTGGGGAATCCGCGGCGACGTAGACCAATGAGGTTTACACCAGCATAGCGGATGGGTTCCTTGCCTGCAATGACGTAGGGAGGAATATCTTGTGAGGTGCGACTGCCGCCCTGAAACATGATATAGCCACCAACGTGCAGGAACTGATGGAACAGGCAGCAGGCAGAGATAATGGCGTTGTCGTCAACGATGACTTCACCGGCAAACTTCGTGGAATTGCCAATGATACAGCCATTACCAATCTCGCAGTCGTGACCAATATGCATATTCTCCATCAGCAGGTTGCCGTTGCCGACAACGGTCTTCCCCTTTGATGCTGTACCACGACTAATGGTGACATTCTCACGAATGGAGTTGTTGTTGCCAATCTCACAGGTAGTCTCCTCGCCCTGGAACTTCAAGTCCTGAGGTTTGGTGGAGATGCTGGCACCTGGGAAGAACTCGTTATTGTTTCCGATGCGGGCACCAAAATGGATGGTGACATTGTTCAGGAATTTATTGTTGTCGCCGATAACAACATTCTTATCGATGACGCAGAAGGGACCGATAATGTTGTTATCGCCAATCTTTGCCTCAGGGTCAACGACAGCCAGTGGATGTATCTGATTCATGCGCGTACAATATTAATATATGGTGATTTATTTGTTCTTGACGATCTGGGCTGTAAAGGTGGCCTCTGAAACTACGTGGTCGCCTACAAAGACGTAGCCCTTCATCGACGAAATACCATGACGAACAGGTGCCAACAAGTCGACCTTAAAGATGAGTGTGTCGCCAGGAACAACCTTCTGACGGAACTTGACGTCGTCGATCTTCATGAAGTAGGTAGACCAGCGCTCCGGCTCTTCCAGTGTGTTCAGCACCAGCAGACCACCACATTGTGCCATCGCTTCAATCTGCAGTACGCCGGGCATGACAGGCTCCTCAGGGAAGTGTCCCTGGAAGAAGGGCTCGTTGGAGGTTACGTTCTTGATGCCAACAATGGTACTGGCTCCTAGTGATATTACTTTGTCAACCAACTGCATGGGATAACGGTGAGGCAACAATTCGCGGATACGGTTCACGTCCATTACCGGCTCCTCATTGGGGTCGTAGACGGGGGCTTGGATTTCATGCTTACGAATTTCCTTGCGCATCTGACGCGCGAACTTGTTGTTGATGGTATGTCCGGGACGGGTGGCGATGATGCGACCCTTGATGGGCTTGCCGATAAGAGCCATATCACCAATGACATCGAGCAACTTATGGCGTGTGCACTCGTTCTCCCACACCAATGGTTTGTGTTGGATGTATCCCAGTTCAGTAGCATCGCGATGCTCTACGCCCAACATGTCAGCCAGCGAGTCCAGACGCTCCTGTGTGGTCTGACGCTCGTAGATAACGATAGCATTATCTAGGTCACCGCCCTTGATGAGGTTGGCCTGCAACAGAGGTTCGATGTCACGAACAAAGACGAAGGTGCGTGCCGCAGCTATTTCGGTGGCAAAGTTCTCCATGTTGTCGAGTGTTGCAAACTCCGAGTTGATAATCTTCGACTCGAACGAACACATGGCAGTAATCGAAAAGTCGTCATCAGGCAGAATGGTAATGCACGAGCCTGTATTCTCGTCCTTTACCTCAATCTTCTTACGAATGATATAGTAATCTTTGGGGGCATTTTGCTCTTCAGTACCTACTTCCTTAATTTTCTGAATATACTGAATGGCCGAACCGTCTAGAATAGGAAACTCTGGACCATTGACCTGAATGAGACAGTTGTCGATTCCCAAAGCGTAAAGGGCTGACAGTCCATGTTCTACAGTAGACACGCGGGCATCGCCCTTGGCCAGGACAGTACCGCGCTGGGTGTCTATGACGTTCTCAGCGATGGCATCAATAACGGGTTCGCCTTCCAGGTCTATGCGTTTAATCTTGTATCCGGTATTCTCTGGTGCCGGATTGAAAGTAACGGTCAGATTCAGACCCGTGTGCAGTCCTTTGCCAAATAGCGAAAAACTACCTTTCAGCGTCTTCTGTTTCATAGTATGTATCTTATTTTGATTTCTTTAATTCTTCTAT
>CAMJIA010000087.1 GCA_946405695.1 uncultured Prevotellaceae bacterium
CCGACGACAAGTTCGAGGGACAGGTGACGCAGGTGCGCCAGGAGGCTACCACCACCAGCAATGTGGTAACCTACGAGGTTGTCATCTCAGCCCCCAACAAGGACCTGAAGCTGAAGCCCGGACTGACTGCCAACGTCACTATCTATACGTTGGAGAAGAACGATGTGCTGGCTGTTCCCGCCAAGGCACTGCGCTTTACGCCCAACGAGGCACTGCTGAAGGACGGACAACAGATAGAAGATCTGGAAGTACCCATGAAGGTATGGACGCTGGAGGGTAACACTTTCAAGGCCCACAAGGTAGAGATTGGTACCACCAACGGCATGCTGACCGAGATTATCAGTGGCATCAGCGAGGGCACCGACGTCCTCGTAGACTTCAAGATTAGCGGTGGCGAAATGGAGCAGGCCGGCCAGCAGGCACAGAACCCCTTCATGCCTCGTCCACGTAACAACAGAAATCAGCAAGGCGGACAACAGCAGAAGAAGTAAAAAGTCTGATGTAAGATGTAAGAAGTATGGATGACAATAGAAAAGTTGTTATAGAGCTGCAGAACGTAAAGCGGTACTTCCAGGTGGGCTCGGAAACGGTGAAAGCCCTGAGGGGCGTCTCGTTCAAAATCTACGAGGGCGAGTTCGTCACCATCCAGGGTACATCAGGCTCCGGCAAGTCCACGCTGCTGAACCAGCTGGGCTGTCTGGACACGCCCACAAGCGGCGAGTACTTCCTGGACGGCATCTCGGTGCGCACCATGTCGAAGACCCAGCGTGCCCACCTGAGGAACCAGAAGATTGGCTTCGTGTTCCAGAACTACAATCTGCTGGCGAAGACTACGGCCGTAGAGAACGTGGAGCTTCCCCTGATGTACAACTCGAAATACGATGCGCGCCAGCGTCGCCGTGCTGCCATCAAGGCCCTGCAGGCCGTGGGGTTGGGCGACCGTCTGTACCACAAGTCGAACCAGATGTCGGGTGGTCAGATGCAGCGTGTTGCCATTGCCCGTGCGCTGGTTAACGAGCCTGCCGTGCTGCTGGCCGACGAGGCTACTGGTAACCTGGACACCCGCACCTCGTTCGAGATGCTGGTCTTGTTCCAAGAGCTCTACAAGCAGGGCCACACCATTATCTTCGTGACCCACAACCCTGAGATTGCCGAATACAGCAGTCGCAACATCAACCTGCGCGACGGCAAGATTCGTGAGGACACCATCAACGAGAATATCAAGTCGGCAGCAGAGGCCCTCGCCAAGTTGCCAGCACCTGTGGACGATTGATGTAAGAAGTAAGATGTAAGAAGTAAGACAATATGAATTTACTGAACCTATTTAAGATAAGCATCAGGGCTGTAGCCAACAACAAGATGAGATCATTCCTCTCCATGTTGGGTATCATTATCGGTGTAGCTGCCGTTATCATCATGATGAGTATCGGTCAGGGCTCGAAAGAGAGCATCCGTGCCGAACTATCCACCATGGGTACCAACCTGTTGACCATCCGTCCGGGTGCCGACATGCGTGGTGGCGTGCGCCAAGACCCGTCGGCCATGCAGACACTGAAGATAGCCGACTACGAGCGTATCATGCGTGAGAAGAAGTTTGTGTCGAAGGTGTCCCCTGAGGTTACCGCCAGCGGTCAGGCCATCTACGGCAACAACAATACCACCACGTCGATGTATGGTGAGTCGACAGAATATCTCGACATCAAGCAATGGAGCGTAGAGGAAGGCGACTGCTTCACTGAAGAAGACATCAAGAAGGCCGCGAAGGTGTGCGTCATAGGTGCCACCGTCGTCAAGGAGTTGTTCAATGGTCACGACCCCATTGGCAAGACCATCCGTTTCAAGAGCATTCCTATGCGCGTCATCGGTGTGCTGAAGTCGAAAGGCTACAACTCGTGGGGCATGGACCAGGACAACGTCGTCATAGCGCCCTACACCACCGTGATGAAGCGTATTGCTGCCCAGACCTACTTCTCCAGCATTGTCTGTTCGGCACTCACCGAAGAGCTGTCAGATGCCGCCATTGAGGAACTAACACAGATGCTGCGCGACAACCATAAACTGAAGGGCGAGGCTGTCGACGACTTCACCATCCGTTCGCAGGCAGAAATGATGGAGACCATGTCCAGCACGATGGATACCGTAACCATTATTCTCGTCGTTGCTGCCGCCTTCTCATTGCTCGTAGCAGGTATCGGCATTATGAACATCATGCTGGTGTCAGTTACCGAACGCACCAAGGAGATAGGCCTGCGCATGGCCGTAGGAGCCACGGGCCCTGTCATCTCGCTGCAGTTCCTGATAGAGTCGGTACTTATCTCCGTGACTGGCGGACTGTTGGGTGTCCTCGTGGGCGTTGCCGCCAGCACTTTTGTAGCATCCTTCGGTATGCCGTCAAGCGTACCGGCCTGGTCTATCTACGTGTCCTTCCTCGTGTGCGTCTGCATTGGCGTACTCTTTGGATATATCCCTGCCCAAAAGGCCGCCAACATGGACCCCATAGAAGCCATCCGTCATGAGTAAAGAAAGGTATAATTTCCAGTTCTCCATCAACAAACATGTGGCTGGCGCTTGCCATATGACCTTATGGGCGTATATGTTCCTGTCGCCCATGACATTCTGGAGAGGAACGGGTATTACCCTACCCCACTATCTGATGATCTCCATGCAGCCACTGCTGCTGATGATTGTGTTCTACACGAATTACCTGTACCTGGCACCCAAGTACTTCGTATCAGGCAAGCACCGCTATGACCTGCTCATCAATATCGTGCTCATCTCCTCACTGGGAACATTCCTGCACTACTGGATGGACTGGGCCAACGATATCTTCATGCCACGCATGCACCGCGACACCGACACGCTGGGAACGTTCACGTATATTCTACGCGACAGTCTGAACTTGGCAGTCTTTGCAGCGGGTGCTACGGCACTGGCACTGGCACGCCGCTGGGTAACTGCCGACCAGAGGCTGAAAGAGCTGGAAGCCGCCCGTGCACAAGCCGAACTGCGTAACCTACGCAACCAGATCAACCCCCACTTCCTGCTCAACACGCTGAACAATATCTATGCACTGACTGCTTTTGACGCCGCCAAGGCACAAGAGGCCATTCAGGAGTTGTCGAAGATGATGCGCCACATCCTCTACGACTACCAGAAACCCATGATTCCCCTCAAGGATGAGATAGAGTTTCTGGAGAACTATGTCAAACTGATGCGCATCAGACTGCCCGAATCCGTAGAAGTCCTTTTCAACGCCCAACAGCCTGCGGGTAGCATAGAGGTGGCTCCAATGATTCTCATCTCCCTGATAGAGAATGCCTTCAAGCACGGCATTAGCCCAACAGAGAAATCGTTTATACATATCAACATCAGTACCGATGGACACCAACTGGTCTGCGCCATAGAGAACTCGAACAACCCCAAGACCTCTTCCGACCATAGCGGTCACGGCATCGGACTACAACAGGTCCAGCGCCGCCTGGAACTCGCCTACCCCAACCGCTACACTTGGGAGCAAGGCACCAAAGATGATAACAAAACATATTATTCAACAATAACAATTCAATTATGATTATCAACTGCGCCATTATCGACGACGAGCCCTTAGCAGCAGGTCTGCTGAAGAGCTACGCAGAGAAGACACCATTTCTGAACCTTGTCGGCACCTACGGAAGTGCCGTAGAAGCCATGAAGGAGATACGCAACAATCCGGTAGATCTATTGTACCTCGACATACAGATGCCCGAACTCTCAGGCATTGAGTTTGCAAAAATACTGCCCAAGGATACAAAAGTTATCTTCACTACTGCCTTTCAGCAGTATGCCATCGAAGGCTACAAAGTGTCGGCCCTGGACTACCTGATGAAGCCTGTCAGCTATGAGGACTTCCTGAAGGCTTCCAACAAGGCATTGGAGTGGTTCAGTATTACCCAGAAGCAACAAACCTACGCTACCGATCGCTTCATGTATGTGAAGAGTGATTACAAACTGGTACGTGTATCGTTGGATGACATCCTCTATATTGAGGGACTGAAGGACTACATCCGCATTTACCTGCAAGACGGAACGAAGATTATGAGTCTGATGAACATGAAAAAACTGGAAGACTACCTGCCACGTCCGGAGTTCCTGCGTACTCATCGCTCATACATCGTCCACATGTCGAAAGCAGAGGCTATTGAGCGTTTCCGCATCGTCTTCGGAGACCAGTATCTGCCTATCTCTGACAGTTACAAAGAGGACGTACAGCAGTATTTCGACTCACACACCCTATCGTAAGAATTATGAACAACGATATCCTATTGAAGAACGTTGACCTTCTCTCTCGCCATACGGAGCCGGAGGTACGCATGATGCCGAAAACAATAGCACCATTGCCATCGGTAGAAAAGGTGAAACAGATAGTTACGTTGGTGAAGAATATTATCTTCCCCGACTACTTCAACAAGCGACAGCCCGACGAGACTATCCGCTCGTACAACATCGGTGTACACATGCAAGAACTGCAGCGCCTACTCCAGAAGGAAATTGCCCACGGACTGCAATTCTGTGAAGATTGTGACTGTATCAAGACCAAAGAACAGGTCTATCAGGAAGCCGAGCGACTGACACTGGCGTTCATCGACACTTTGCCCGAGCTGAAGCGCGTGCTCTACACCGATATTCAGGCGATGTTCGACAACGACCCCGCTGCACCTAACTATGGTGAGGTTATCTTCTGCTATCCTGTAGTCAACGCCATGACCCACTACCGCATCGCCCACCGTCTGCACGAGTTGAAGGTGCCCGTCATTCCGCGTATTATTACAGAACAGGCCCACTCGAAGACGGGTATCGACATCCATCCGGGTGCCACTATCGGTGAGTATTTTGCCATTGACCACGGCACAGGCGTTGTTATCGGTGAGACCAGCATCATCGGCAACCATGTCACACTCTACCAAGGTGTCACGCTGGGTGCTAAGAGTTTCAAGTATGATGCCGACGGAAATATGCTCAACGTACCTCGTCACCCAATTATCGAAGACCATGTGACGATATACTCCAACGCCTCTGTACTTGGACGCATCACCATTGGACACCACTCCACTATCGGTGGTAACATCTGGCTGACGCACGACGTTCCCCCCTACTCTCGCATCCTGCAGTCGAAGGCTGTTGATGCCTCATACGAAGGAGGCTTAGGAATCTGATTCCTGTAATAAAAAGCATAAAAAAAGAGGGTTGCAGCCCTCTTTTTTCTATCTGTATGTGTTAGTGACTATTGCTTAGCGAAACAACCCGTTCCAGTAGCATGATATTCTCCGACGACAGTTCCGCGAGTGATACCGCGTGTTGTCCAATAGTCCCAGTTGAACATATTGTCGTAGCTGAGCGTAAAGTGAGTACGGGTATCGCAGTAGCCATCATCCATATTTCCACTGAAGTGGTAGTCGTCCAACATATAGTCGTAGATGATGACGTCGGTATAGTCGCGGTCGTAGTACTGGATGCGGATGTTGCCACGTACTACCTCCCATTTGAAATCACAGTACCAGTAGTCTGACGGACGACGGGCATCGTAGTCAACCTCATAGCCCCAACCACCATAAGCATTCTCGCGTTCGAAATAGAAAGCGGTGCGATAAGAGTTTCCTGTCAGGCCCCAACGGTCGTAATAGTAATTATCTATATATCCTGTCCAAGT
>CAMJIA010000088.1 GCA_946405695.1 uncultured Prevotellaceae bacterium
CTGTTCAAGTTGGGGTTTCAACTTCATGAAATCAGCCTCACTCATGCTCTCTACGGCTTGGTGATAAGGTTCCTTGTCGTTGCGACGTTGACAGGGGTGTCCTTCTTCGTCAACAAACAATCGGGTCTTGATATAGGGGTGTGCTTCGACAACAGTTTCACAGGCGCGTGCTAACCGGTCTGTGTCAATATCGTCAGCAAGTTTGTAGAGCAGGGCGTTGTTATAGAGTGCTTTTCCCTGTTGTGACATACACTCTACATAAATGCCTAATTGGGTCTGGCTCAGTGGATAATCTTGCTGTTGCGTGAAACTGACCTGTTCCGTATGTGCGCAGACCTCAGCAATCTTTTTAGGTGTGCGATTCGCATAAATCGTTCGTGAAGAAAGCGCCAGTTCAGGACATAGCGTCTGCACTTCCATCATTCTGATGCTGTCGCCACCAAGCTCAAAGAAGTCGTCGTCAATGCCAATACGATCAATGCCTAAAGCCTTTTCAAAAGCCTCGCATAGTTGACGCTCAATAGGATTTGTAGGTGCTGCGTATGGAGTTCGAACGATATCTGCTGTTTTATCGGTAGGGGCAAGTAGTGCCCTGCGATCTGTCTTTCCGCTTGGAAGAAGAGGGAAACTCTCCTTTCGCACGAAATATGCTGGAACCATATAATCGGGCAGCTTAGAATGCAAATACGTGCGGATAGCCTCTTCAGAAACGTTGTCGTTGGCGATATAAAAAGCACAGAGGAACTGTCTGTTTTTAGTGGTGAAGCCTTTGACGATAGCATTCTTGACACCATCAACCTGCTTCATAACCATTTCCACTTCACCTGGTTCAACACGCTGGCCATTGATCTTTACCATCCAGTCCTTACGGTTTACATAGACGACATTGCCATCAGGCAATTGGCTGACAATATCGCCAGTGTGTAACCATCCACCACGATGGAGGTTCTCTGTCAGTTCAGGTTCCTTATAATAAGTAGGGGAAAACGGTCCGCGAACGCACAATTCGCCTTCTTCCCCTTGTGCGACAGGCTTCCCTTCTGCATCTAAGATACAATACTCTACATCTGCGTCAGGCTTACCGATAGGTGTGTTCTCGTATTTTTTATCTACGAGAAAGGTAAAAATAGCGCCACCAGTTTCTGTCTGTCCGTAGTTGTTGATAATCTTATATTCTGGAGCGTATATTCCTGAGAGTCGTTCTGCAGCAGCAAAGACAACCTTCAGATGGGGTGATTGGTTGTGAAAATAAGCGAGAACAGAAGGGGGGATAAATACAAACTCTATCAGGTGTTTGGTGAGATAGGCTTCAAACAGACGAATATCCTTACTGATTGCTGATGGAATGATGTTCGCTATACCACCTTTGACAAGAATGGTATATAATTGTTTGCTGACAACAAAGTACATGGGAGCCGTGATACCCATCACGGTAATATGTTCCTCATCGATCATGGAATCATAGGTTGGAGAAATCCTATAGGATGCGAAAGTGTCCATCACAGCTTTGGGGACACCTGTACTTCCTGAAGTATAGAATAATACACTGATATCATCTTCATCCGGCAGTACATAGCTTTCTGCAGGTGCTGTCTTTTTGATTGCCTGCATGACATCATCATCAATCAACAACGGAGATTCGCAATGATGCATGATATAGTCAATGCGGTCTTGGGGATAGTTGTCGCCCATAGGGACGATGGCATGACCTGCCAACCAGATACCTATTTCAGCAGCCACATACTCCATAGAAGCAGGAAGACAGATGCCTATGAACGAGTGAGTAGAATAGTTCTTCTGCTGTAAGTAGCCAGCCACGCTGCAAGCCATCGTGTAGAGCTCATGATAGGTGGTCTGCCGTTGGCCGTTCTGGTCAACGATAGCTATCTTGTCTTCATTCGTCTTCAATGAATCCAAAAGCCTGAGGATGAACTTTGCAGTATTGGGCTGTGGCATTTAATACTTTACAATAGGAATGGTGAATGTGAAGCTGGCACCTTGACCTTCCTCTGATTCGAAGGTGACTTTTCCATGATGCTTATTCTCAATGATGTCGCGCACAATATTCATGCCAAGACCAGTACCTTCGCCTACGGGTTTGGTGGTGAAGAAGTTCTCAAAGAGTTTCTGTTTCACTTCATCCGTCATACCGATACCATTGTCAACGATCATGATGATGCAGTTATTCTCCTGCTTGCTGACATGAATGGTGACCTCGGGCTTGTAGTCGTCTGGCGCACTCTGTGATTTTTTCCACAAAGAATAGAGCGCATTGTTCATGACATTGAGAATGGCACGACTCAGGTCTTGTGGGATGACCATCATCTGGGGTATGCTGTCCTCGTATTGCTCATGGATGCTGGCATTGAAGTCCTTGTGATTGGCGCGCATGGCATGGTAACTCAGCCAGACATACTCTTTCGCCAACTTACAGACATCTGTTGGAAGGAATTCGTTCTCCTTGCCACGCGAGACAAGCAGGATATCGTGGATAATGCTGATGGCACGTTCACCATGCTCAACAATCTTTCCCATATTATCCTTCAGGTCGCTGATGATGTCCTCTACCTCTTGACGATCGTCATCAGAGAGTTTCTCTTCATTGTCCTCCATGATGTCTGTCAGGTCGCGAAGCAACATGTTGGACATCTTACTGAAGTTGATGACAAAGTTCAGCGGGTTCTGTATCTCGTGGGCAATACCAGCGCTAAGCATGCCCAGCGAGGCCAGTTTTTCCTGCTGCTTCAATTGCTGTCGTAAGGTTTCTATATCCTGTTCCATAACCTATGTTGTTGGTAATGTGATGATAAGTTCTGTATATTCATCCTTCTTAGACTCCACCTTGATGTCACCCTTGTGGTTCTGGATGATTTCACGACTGAGGTAGAGGCCTACACCAGAGGCTTCACCTGTGGTCTTTGTCGTAAAGAAGGGGTCGAAAATCTTGTCGATGATGGTTGACTCGATACCGATACCATTATCGCGAATGGCAATCGTGATGACCTGTGGCTCTGCTGTCACCTTGAGCGAGATGACAGGTTCGTAAGCAGTGCGCGAGGCTTTCTTCACAACCGCATATACGGCATTGCCGAGGATGCTCATCATGGTCTTGCTCAGCATCTCGGGATTGGCGTTGATCATCAACTTCTGATTGGGCACGTCAAAGTCAATCTTGATGTGATGTGTCGCTATCTCCTGGACGTAGTACTTCTCCAGCATCTCCTTGTTTTGCATCAGCAGACTGGTCAGGTCCATGCTGACACATCCGCCAGAGCGGTCTTTCAGCATCTCCTCCATCGCTTTAAGTGTACGTGTGGTGTTGGCTCCGTGTTCACCCACCTTCTCCAGATTACCTTTCAGCATGTCGAGTATGTCCATGGTGTCCTCGTAGTTCTCGTTATCCATGTGTTCTTTCTCGTCCTCGATGTTTGCTGTTGCATCCTTCACCAGACCTTCCGAGAGTTTGGCAAAGTTGTTGATGTAGTTCAGCGGGTTCAATATGCGGTCTATCAAACCCTGCGTCAGTTTACCCACCGTAGCCATCTTCTCCAGTCTGACAACCTGTTGTGTACGCTCCTGAACCAATGTCTCCAGTTGGCGCTTGTCGCGCTCCAGACTGTAGAGTCGCCAGCGTATCACTCCATAGATGATGAGGCCCAGCAGCAGGAGGTAGAGCAGATCCATATACCAGCGCATATAGAAGGGAGGAGTGATGGTGAAGGAAATGCTTATCGGCTCTGTCCTTCGTCCATAGACATCGCGAGCCTCTACTTCAAAGACGTGGTTTCCTGGTGCCAGGTTGGAATACTCCTCGTGGGTATCGCTGTCCCATGCACTCCAGCTACCATTATCCATGCGCGTGCGATACTGCGTCTTTAACAGCAGCGAGTGGATGTTGGTAGAGAAGGTGAAGGTGATATGTCTGTCTTTATTTGACAGTGTAGGCAGTTCCTTGGGCATTTCTCCAAAACCGCCCCAAAGAACGCTGTCTCCACCATGCAGATAGATGGAATGTATCGAGAGGGTAGGCTTGACCTCCTTAACAGGGTCCTTATGTACCAGGGAAATCACGTTGACCCCCTTGTCACCACCCGTCCACAGCAGGTCATCATCGTGTAACATGGCTCGAACGGAGAAGTCCATCAACGGGTACGTCGCAGTAGACATCAACTTATGCCTTACGCCGTCCTTCATGGCATAGAGTCGCTTTCCTTTATTGTCTGTCAACCACAGGTAGCCGCTGTCATCTGCATAACTGAAAGCAGGGTAGGGAATCGGCTCTGTTTCCGTAGCCTTGATCATCGACACCTCACCTTTATATTCTACCAGCGTGGTTATCTCGCTTTCGCTGTCCTTTATCGGTTTGAACTGGTGACCGGAAGTGCTCTCCCAGATGTGTCCATACAGATTCTGTACCCAGATGGTATTATTCTTGTCGCGCAACAGTTTGACAACTTTCTCGATGTCGCTGATCTTCTTGTGTTGATGGGTCTTGTTGTTGTAGAAGAAGATGCCGTCAGCCTCACCGCTATAGAAGCCGTCCTCAACGACCAATAGTGATAGTGTGTTGCTTGTTGTCAGTTGGGTGACCTGGTGATTGGCATTGATGCGATAGATACCGTCAGCAGTTGCTGCCAGCAGGTCATCGCCCTGTTTCTCCAACTGCCAGCAGGCATAGGTAATCTCAGGAAACTGTACAAAGGACTTGCCCTGCATGCGGAACAGTCCGTACTGGGTACCAGCATACAATGCCTGCTGATACTTTATCAATGACAGGACCTCGCCACGCAGTCCTTCCTTGGCTGTCAGATGGGTATAAACCGAGGGGAAACCAATGCAGAAGATACCATTGTCCGTTGCACCCCAGATGAGTCCATGATCGTCGTAGGTGACATATCTTACATTGTTGGAACACAGGCCGTTATCCTCTGTGATGCGGAATATCTCTTTTCCGTCTTTATACTGGAAGACCACACCCTCGCCATCGGTGGCCAGCGCCTGGAGATTATAGTCTCCCAGTTGCTGAACCTGATTGACGTGAGCCTCTCCGATAAATGTTGACGGACCTGTCGTTGGCAGTTTGGCACCAGCGGCCCATACGACATTGTTCTTATTGCGGATGGTGTACACCTCCTTGTCGCTGACGAGGAAATAGACAGCACCGTCACGCTCCCATATCCATTGCACCTCACCTCGGAAGACGTTCTTCTTGTCAATGCTATGCAGCATGGGAGAACCATTGGCTGAAATTTCTATATAGCCAATATAGTTATAACCACCCGTCCAGATGGTACCTTTCGAGTCACGGAAGAGGGCCGTTATGCGTGTCACACCAGGCGTGTGCAGCATGTGCCATTCTGCATGGTCGTAGTACAACAGACCTTCGAAGTTGGCCACATAGACAATTCCGTCTTTGCCAGTCATGATATCGAAGTTCTGGTTGTTGCCACCATATTCCGTAGCTGAATAGTTACGGATAAAAGGAATGCCCTGGCTCCAACCAGTAGAGGCCAACAGCGTGAAGAGAATGCTTAGCAGGAGTGTTCTCATGGGCGGGCCTCCTTTCCGATAAAGGGTTC
>CAMJIA010000089.1 GCA_946405695.1 uncultured Prevotellaceae bacterium
CCCCACTGGTGTTTGAGACCAGCGCGTCTACCGATTCCGCCATCTGGGCTTCTTAGCGGGTGCAAAGGTACGAAGAAGAATGGAAAAAACAAAATAATTGGATAAAAAAATAAAAAATAATTGCTTTTTCTTGCTTAGTAAGTAAAAAAAGCGTACCTTAGTAGTCGAATTTTAAATCTATATACCAAATGGAAAAATCCAATCAGAACTATTGTGTGATATTAGCCGGAGGAAAAGGCCGTCGTTTATGGCCATGTAGCCGTGATGAACGTCCCAAGCAGTTTATCGATTTCTTTGGTGTGGGTCGCACGCAGTTGCAGTCGACATTCGACCGCTTCTCGAAGGTGATACCACTGGAGAATATATTTATATGTACGTGTAAGGAATACCTGTCGCTGGTCAAAGAACAGATACCAGAGATTGACGAGCGCAACATCCTGGTAGAACCCGTCAACCGCAATACGGCACCCAGTGTGGCTTGGGCTAATATGCGCATCAAGCGTACCAATCCAGATGCCAATATCATCATTACGCCATCAGACCAGCTGGTTGTTGACGAGGCTTCGTATATGCGCAGTCTGGAGACAGGCATCAGCTATGTCTCCGAGCACAACGTACTGTTGGTGATGGGTGTGAAGCCTACGCGTCCGGAGCCTGGCTACGGCTATATCCAGATGGGCGATCTGAGTTGCAAGCCCGACGTCTTCAAGGTGAAATCGTTCACCGAGAAGCCTGAGCGTGAGTTTGCCAAGATGTTCATGGAGAGCGGTGAGTTCTATTGGAATACTGGTGTGTTTATCACCAACAGTCGCAAACTGACACAAAGTTTCGAGAGCATCTTCCCCAGCGTGTTGCGCAATCTGAAGTTTGAAAAGCCCAAGTACAACTACGACGAGGAACTGGAGTATGTCGCCCAGAACTATCCGCGCTACCCTAACCTCTCCATCGACTACGCCATTCTGGAACATAGCGACAACGTTTTCATGATGAAGTGTGACTTCGGCTGGGCCGATCTGGGCACGTGGCATGCCGTCTACGAGTATATGAGCAAGAGCGAGGGCGATAATGTGGTGGTTAACTCAGAAGTCATGATAGAAGACTCGCGCAACAACGTCATCAAGTTGCCGAAAGGTAAGGTCGCCGTCATCAACGGACTGGATGGCTATATCGTAGCTGAAGAGGGTAACGTACTGCTCATCTGCAAGAAGGGCGACTCGTCGGCATTGGTGCGCAAGTATGTTAACGAGGTACAGATGAAATACGGAGACGATTTCATCTAATGAATAATGCAAAATTATTATGATTGTTGGTATTGACGCTAAGCGCATCGTGCGCAATGGAACGGGACTGGGCAGTTATGGTCGCACGCTGGTGAACGACCTTATCCGTCTGGGCGACAGCGATATGCAACTGCGATTGTATGCCCCTGACGAAGGGCGCGACGAGTTGCGCAGCCAGATTATCGAGGGTGCTGAGTTCTGTTATCCCAAGGGCCATCCTGCCGCCTTGCGCAAAGCTTGGTGGCGCTCACGCAGCATTATCAACGATCTGGTGCGCGATGGCGTAGAGGTCTATCACGGTTTGTCGGGCGAGCTGCCCATAGGTCTGCGTAAGGCCGGCATCCGTGGCATTGTCACCATCCACGACCTTATCTTTATGCGCCATCCTGAGTATTACCATTGGCTCGATACGAAGATCTACGAGTGGAAGTTCCGTCAGTCGTTGCGCGAGGCCGACCACATCATCGCCATCAGCGAGCGTACCCGTCAGGACATTCTGGAACTGGGTGGTGAGGAATATGCCGACCGCATCAGCGTCATCTATCAGAGTTTTGCACCCCACTTCTCAGGACCTGTTAAGGACGAGCGCAAGGCAGCTGTCCGCGAGAAGTATAAACTACCTCAGCGTTTCGTGCTGAATGTTGGCACCATCGAGGCCCGTAAGAATCTGGCACTGGCTGTCGAGGCTGTCGACCTATTACCACAGGATATCCATCTGGTGGCTGTTGGTCGCCAGACCGACTATGTCCGTCAGTTGCCCCACAGCGAACGTCTGCACCTGTTGAGTGGTGTCCCCGACCAAGACCTCGCAGCCATCTATGCCCTGGCCGAAGCCTTTGTCTATCCCTCCCGCTACGAGGGTTTTGGCATCCCCATCATTGAGGCCATTGCTGCCGGACTGCCCGTTGTGGCCTGTACGGGTTCGTGTCTGGAGGAAGCCGGTGGACCTCATAGCCGCTATGTAGGACCTGACGACGTCATCGGAATGGCCGAGGCGCTGAAGATGTCGTTGCGTGGTGCCCGCGGTCGTCAGGAGCGCATCCTGCGCAGTCGAGAGTATATCCGGAAGTTTGAGGGTAACGACGTTGCCCGTCAAGTAGCGGAACTTTATCGTAATTCGTAATTACAACTTCACATTAAGTTGTACCAGCAGGTCGGCCATCGACGATTGGTCTATCTGTTGCAAAGCTGTTCCTATGACACTACGGTCAAAATAGTTGGTAACGCCCAGTTTCGTTGCCAATGCCAGATGCTGGCCGATGACTGCCTGTGCCATGAGACTGTAGCGGATGCCATGCCCATAATAGGCTGGAAAGGAGAAGTCGTATTGCATGGAGGGCTCGTACTGGTAGAGGCGACTGTCGTAGTCGTCGCTGTGAAACCACGCCAGCGTGCCCGTCACCTTCAGCCACTGCTGTTGCCAACGCACCTGCTGACCCACCATCACACCACGACTGTTGGCGCCTTGTTCGTTAATCACCACCCCATCGCCCTGAGTACGTAGTGTCAATGCTGATGTCGCTGACCAGTCGATAGCCATACGCAGGCGATGACTCGTCTGATTGATAATCAACTTCTTCGTATCATTGTCGTGCTGACGGATATGCATGCGATAGCGCATGTTCCATGTCCATCGCTTCCTATTATAACGTGCCGACAACAAGGCATCGAAGGCATCGCTGCTTGCCGACACACGATAGCGGGGCCACGAGAAGTGTGCGTAGTCAGCATAGCCCTGTAAGTACAACGACCTGAAGGGTTGCCACGTAGCGCCCAGATAGATGCCGTGCTCGTTCTGTATGTTGCTACCCTCCCTGAAACTATTGGCATGCTGTGCTGTATAACGCTTGTCGTAGTAGCGGTGCAGCAACATCAGCGAAAGCTGGTCGGTGACCTTGCAATTAGCCGTATGTATCAGTGCCACAGCACCTTTCTTGTTCAGTGCCGTCTCGCCACTAAATGCCCAGCGGTGGTTATTCCAACCATAGTCCATACTCACGTTCAGAAAGTCGTTACCTTCAGCTGCATAGGTTCGATAGAGCACATTCTGCTGGGGTTGCAGTGGTCTGTCGTAATGGGTATAGACGGCATTGGCATTGATGTGCAACGTACCCTGTTTCCACCCGATGCTCGCACCCAGATCGGCCTCCTTAGTGTTGTGCTTCTTCTCCATCTCCGTGGGTGTGCGGTGGTACCCACTATATAATAAGGTGCGAGCAGAACCGTTATTGTTCAGCGTGGCATCGATAGACTGGTACGAGGCAAAGGCCGTCACTCGCCATTGTTTGGCAAGACGCACCGTAGCAGCAACGCCCTGCAGATGGTCACCAACCGATCGTGAACTGTGGGCCGACAGCGTGTGCATGCTGCGTCCCATGGTCTGCAGCATAGCCAGCTTACCTAATTGAAAACTCGTGTTCATCACCAAGCCCAAACCCATCTGCACTCGATAGTGTCCCAGATTCAGCTCCTCCAAGCGCCCGAAGTTGCGCAACTGCACATAGTAGTTATACTGGTCGTAACCCCAACTGTTCTTGTTGGTAAAGAATGGCTCGCCAGCATCCTGAGCAGCCGTGATGCCTGCCTTGATACGATTATCCAACGTGTACTGATAGCGCACGTCATGGCGATACTTATAACCCAGATAGCCATTCTTTTCGCCCTGACGTTCATAGAAAGGAATCTTGCCCGTTATAGTCATACGGTGATGACCACGTGTCAGCAGGTCGTCCTTCGTGGGCCATACAGACGGTTTCCGCTCTTCGCCAGCCACCACAAAGTGTTGCAGTAGTCGACGTGTGTGGTAGTCCAACCCCCTCACCATCTGCAGCTCGCTGAGCGAACGGACAGGCTTGTAGCGGTCCAGATATTCCACGATGTCCTCCACCTGCTGCACTGTCAGAAAGGGCAGTGTCTCCAGTTCCTCCCGACTGGTCTGGTTCAGGTTGATGGGTGTCTGCGCCCGTTCCTCCAGCAGTTCCAGGAGTTCCTCGCCGTAGCTCTCCTCCATATCCTCTGCCGTCAGCCATTCACGCAACGTCTCCTGCCAGTCACTTTGCGCAGTGACTTGTTGTGTGAACAGCAAAAGGCATAACAAAAGTATCTGTTGTTTCATACTACCTGCAAAGGTAATACTTTTTTACTAAATGAGCTATCCTTTACAACAAAAAACTTTATAAAGCAGACCAATACCATTGCCCAACAGGACTCCAACGGTGTCTGACCAGAAGTCGAGCCACTCGCCAGAGCGGGTGGTGGTGCAGTAGGCCTGGAGGAGTTCCATGAGCCCACCCAGAAGTATCATGCCTACGACAGCCAGAAACAGGACTTTGCGCCAATTGATAGTATGGTGATGGCGCAAGTATTCAAACCAAATGACGCTACAGGTGCCACCATACATGACCAAGTGCGTCCACTTGTCGATGAACTGGACATCGTCAAGGGGTGTCTCAGGGAAAAATGGCGTCAGCGAAAGCACCCAGATAAGCACGATGCAGAACACGGAAAATGGGTATTTTCTTACAAATTGGATAAAAAAGTGCATCTTTTCTTCAATTTTTGCTGCAAAAATACGAATTATTTAGTATTTTTGCAAACGATATGAGTAATAATGTGAACGAAAGAGATAATTTCAGCAGTAAGCTGGGTGTAATACTGGCTACGGCAGGCTCAGCAGTGGGACTGGGCAATGTGTGGCGCTTCCCCTATATGGCTGGCGAGAATGGTGGCGCCGTGTTCATCATCATCTATGTGGTGTGTGTGCTCCTGTTGGGCATTCCCTGCATGATCAGTGAATTCATTGTAGGGCGTAACGGCCACGCCAATACAGCACGCGCATACCGACTGTTGGCTGGTAAAACACCGTGGGCCGTAATAGGCTATATGGGTGTGCTCGCTGGATTCCTCATCACGAGCTACTATGCAGTGGTCAGCGGTTGGTGTCTGCAGTATGTGTGGGCCTCGCTGATAGGCCATCTGCAGGGCGACCCAGAGTATTTCCGCACCTACTTTGCCGA
>CAMJIA010000090.1 GCA_946405695.1 uncultured Prevotellaceae bacterium
TCGTTTGACAGTCCCTTGCAGTCGAAAGTGTTTACTGTCTCCCAACACGAGGGTATTAGCGGTGAGGTCAACGAACTTGCAGCTGTTGTGGATGGAGTAGAGCATGAGGGCATCAAGGCCGGTTTGAAGGCGGAATGTCGTATTATGGTGGAAGCAGATGGTAAGGTGGGACGTGGCCTTGACAAGTTACTGGTCGACAATGCCACTACTGCTACCTTGTATATCACTGCCGCCACTAACTTCGTAAACTTTAAAGACATCACTGGCAACCCGGTGAAGAAGAACAATCAGACACTGGCAGCCGTCAAGGGGAAAGTCTATCAGCAACTGTTGAAGCGCCACGAGAAGGCCTACAAGGAACAGTATGACAGGGTGAGCCTGGAGCTGGGACCCGTAGGAAAACCCGCAGGAAAAACTGCGGGAGTAGTGGAGGCTGCTGCGCTGCCTACTGACCAGCGCTTGGCGCGTTTCGATGGTAGTGACCTGGGGTTGGTTGCTTTGATGATGCAGTATGGTCGTTATCTGCTGATATCGAGTTCGCAACCAGGTGGTCAGGCTGCCAACCTGCAGGGTGTATGGAACGACAAGACGAATCCTGCATGGGACTCGAAGTACACCATCAATATCAATACCGAGATGAACTACTGGCCATCACTGGTAGGTAACCTCGTGGAGAATCAGGAGCCGCTGCTGTCAATGATTCGTGACCTTAGTGTGACGGGTGCGAAGACAGCCCAGCAGATGTATGGCTGCAAAGGTTGGGTGGCTCACCACAATACCGACCTGTGGCGTGTCGCAGGACCTATCGACGGTACGACATGGGGTATGTTCCCTACTGGTGGCGCCTGGCTGACGACGCATATCTGGCAACAGTACCTGTTTACCGGTGACAAGAAGTTACTGGAAGAATACTATCCCGTGATGAAGGGGGCTGCCGACTTCTTACTTGACTATCTTTGCGAGCATCCAACCTATCATTGGCTAGTGACCGCCCCGACGGTGTCGCCTGAACATGGACCCATGGGTAAACGCACCACGGTAACAGCTGGTTCAACGATGGACAACCAGATTGTCTTCGATGTGTTGAGTCAGACCATTGCTGCTGCCAAGATACTAGGCAAGGATAATACTTACATCTCACGTCTTACATCAGCCCTCTCCAAACTTCCTCCCATGCAGATTGGTAAGCACGGACAGTTGCAGGAGTGGCTGTGGGATGGTGACAATCCTAAGGATCAGCACCGTCATGTGTCGCACCTCTATGGATTGTATCCCTCTAATCAGTTGTCACCGTTCACTCATCCAGAATTATTTAACGCTGCTGCTACTACTCTGAACCAACGTGGTGACCAGGCTACGGGCTGGAGTCTGGGTTGGAAGACGAACCTATGGGCACGTATGCTTGATGGTAACCATGCCTTTTTGATTATCAAGAATATGCTTCGTATTCTGCCTGATGATAGCAAGATGAGAGAATATCCCGACGGACGTACCTATCCGAACCTCTTTGATGCCCATCCCCCCTTCCAGATTGATGGTAACTTCGGCGTCTGTGCGGGCATCTGTGAGATGCTGTTGCAGAGTCACGATGGTGCGGTACATCTGTTGCCTGCCCTGCCTGACGAGTGGCAACAGGGTAGCGTCAAGGGGCTGAGAGCCCGTGGAGGTTTCATCGTTGACGAGGAATGGAGCGAAGGGAAGCTTCGTGCTGCAACCATCCGCAGTACCATCGGTGGTACGCTGCGTCTGCGCTCGTATGTGCCGTTGAAGGGTAAGGGCCTGCGTCCTGCCAAGGGCGCTTGTCCCAACCTGTTGTTTGCCCCTGCCCAAATCAAACAGCCTCTCACCTCTCCAGAACTGAAGACACAGGGACAAAAGACTCTGCCGACGGTTTATGAGTATGATATTGATACGACCCCAGGAAAAACCTATAAGTTAAAGATCTCATGAGAAAAAGTCTATTCATAGCAGCTGCCTGGCTGTTGACCACTGTCTGCTGGGCACAGGAAACAAAGGTGGAGTTTTTAACTCCCACTATTGTCCATGTTGTAAAAGGTGAACCCACCAAGAGCCTTGTCGTCATTGCAAAACCTGAACAGGTTGCAGTGAAACAGAAAGGGGATACGTGGTCGAGTAGTGCGCTTACTGTCAAGCAGGATGCCCAGGGCAAACTGACTTTCCTGACCGCTAAGGGCAAGGTGCTACTCAGGGAAAAAGAGTGTGACGTGACTCGGTCACGTCAAACTTTTACCCTCGACAAGGATGAGGCCATCTATGGCTTAGGGACCATCCAGAATGGTAAGATGAACCGTCGTGGCGAGAAGAAACGCATGGAGCAGTCGAACTTGGAGGACTTTCAGAACGTGTTGCAGAGCATCAAGGGCTGGGGCCTCTATTGGGAGAACTATTCGCCTACGCTGTTTGAGGACAACGCCAACGGTATGACGTTTACCTCTGAGGCAGGCCAGGGCGTTGACTATTACTTTATGTATGGCGGCAGTGCTGATGGTGTCATCGCCCAGATGCGCTACTTGACCGGTGACGTACCGATGTTCCCACTGTGGACCTATGGTTTTTGGCAGTCGAAGGAGCGGTATAAGACCGCTGCGGAGACGGAGGGTATCGTTGATCAGTACCGTGCACTGAACGTGCCATTGGATGGTATCATCCAGGACTGGCAGTACTGGGGCAGCAACTACCTGTGGAATGCCATGGACTTCCTGTCGGAAGATTTTGCCAATGGTAAGCAGATGATTCAGAACGTACACAAGAAGCATGCTCATTTCATGATTAGTATCTGGGCCAGCTTCGGTCCCATGACGCAGCAGTTCCGTGAACTCGACGCGAAGGGTTTGCTCATGCCTTTCGAGACGTGGCCCCAGAGCGGTATCTCGCACATCTGGCCACCCGTCATGAAGTATCCGTCGGGTGTGAAGGTGTACGATGCCTTCCATCCAGAAGCACGCGCTATCTATTGGAAATATCTGAAGACGCTGTACGACTATGGTACGGATGCCTGGTGGATGGACTCTACCGACCCAGACTTCTTCAATCCCAGAGAGAGTGACTATGCACACAAAGTGTATGGCGGCACGTGGCGCTCACAGCGCAATGCTTTCCCGTTAGAGACTGTTCGTGGTATTTATCAATCGCAGCGTAAGGATGACCGTGGCAAGCGTATCTTCATCATGACGCGTTCATCGTTTGCCGGCCAGCAACACTATGGCTCGAATATGTGGAGTGGCGACGTGAATTCCTCATGGGACATGCTACGTAAGCAGGTGCCTGCCGGACTGAGCTTCTCGTTGACTGGTAACCCCAACTTCAATACTGATATAGGTGGTTTCTTCTGTGGATCGTACAATACCAAGGGTAAAGGCTCTGCTCCCAAGAATCCCCAGTTCCAGGAGCTCTATGTGCGTTGGATGCAGTATGGCCTGTTCTGTCCCGTCTTCCGCAGTCATGGTGCCGATGCACCTCGTGAGATCTGGCAATTTGGCAAGAAAGGTGAGCCTGTCTATGATGCTATTGAGAAGCAGATTCGTCTGCGCTATCGTCTCTTACCTTATTTATATAGTACTGCCTGGCAGGTGACCTCAAACAATGATAGCTATATGCGTCCATTGTTCAGCGACTTCGCCGCAGACAAGAAGGTGTGGGACGTGACCGACGAGTTCCTCTTTGGTCGCAGCATCCTTGCTGCACCTATCGTTAATCCGCAGTATACGGAGGAGAAGATTATCCGTACCGATGCTATGACAGGCTGGGACCGCCAGCGTGTGTCCGACGGTTCTCCCGTCGGAGAAATTGATTGGACGGCCACAAAGACCGCCACAAAATACCTGCCGAAGGGTGCTACATGGTATGACTTCTGGACGAATAAACTGTATAAGGGTGGTCAGATGGTGACTCTGGAGACTTCGTTCGACCGCGTGCCGATGTTTGTCCGTGCGGGTAGTATCCTACCATTAGGCCCCGAGATGCAGTGGGTCGGCGAGAAGAAATGGGACAACCTGGAGCTACGTATTTATCCGGGTGCAGACGGTCAGTTCGTACTCTATGAGGATGAAGGTGACAACTATAACTATGAGAAGGGCATGTACAGTGTCATCCCGTTTGGTTGGAATGAAAAGACACACACCCTGACCATTGGCGACCGTCAAGGCACCTATCCTGGCATGCTCCAGAACCGTCAGTTTACCATCGTTCTGCCCGACGGAAAACAACAGATTGTCAGTTACGATGGCACGGCACAGACCGTTCGTTTGTAACATTAGGAAACGGATTCTCCGTTCATGATACATCAGCCAAAGAGTTTGTAACATCAGCCAACGCTGATGTTACAAATCTTTTGTATCTTTGCAAGCGTAATTATTATGAACTATTAACTCAACTAAACATCACACAAATGAAACAGACTTTTAAGACTGCTTTGGCCATTGTGTTGGCCATGAATTGTTTGGCTTCGTGGGCTCAGTGGGGTGCTCCTGCTGATCCTAATCCAACTGTAAAGCTAAAGGACGCTTACAAGAATTACTTCATGATTGGTGTTGCTCTCAATCAGCGTAATGTAAGCAATGATGACCAGGTGAATCTGGTAAAGGCCGAGTTTAACAGCATCACTGCCGAGAATGACATGAAACCCGGTGAACTGCATCCTAAGGAGGGTGTGTGGAACTGGGAGAAGGCCGATAAGATTGCCAATTTCTGTCGTCAGAATGGTATCAAGTTGCGTGGACACTGCCTCTGCTGGCATTCTCAGTTTGCTGACTGGATGTTCACTGACAAGAAGGGCAAGCCCGTCAAGAAGGAAGTGTTCTACCAGCGTCTGCGTGAACACATCCATGCTGTAGTGAACCGTTATAAGGACGTCGTCTATTGCTGGGATGTAGTTAACGAGGCTATGGCTGACAATGTTCGTCCGAACTTCGCCAATGGTAAGTTCACACCTGGCAGCCCCTATCGCGACAGTCGCCACTACCAGCTCTGCGGTGATGAATTCATCGCTAAGGCTTTCGAGTTTGCCCGTGAGGCCGATCCCAATGCTCTGCTGTTCTATAACGACTATAACGAGTGTGACCCCGGCAAGCGTGATCGCATCTTTGACATGGTGAAGAAGATGAAGGATGCCGGTGTACCCATTGACGGTATCGGTATGCAGGGACACTACAATGTCTATGGACCTACTGAGGAGGACATCGATGCTGCCATCACAAAGTACAAAACCATCGTGAAGCACATCCATGTGACTGAGCTCGATATCCGTATGAATAC
>CAMJIA010000091.1 GCA_946405695.1 uncultured Prevotellaceae bacterium
TAATAGCATCACACTAAATTTATTATTCAACAAACGATCCTATTTCTATGAGGTTTCCATCAGGGTCGGCAACGTAACAAGTGCGCTGTCCCCAAGGTTCAGTAGTCGGAGGAAGTACGGACTTTGCGCCATTGTTAAGAGCATTCTGATACTCTTTGTCAACATCAGCGAAAGATGGCACATCGAAGCTTAATTCCATTGTACCATTAAAACCTTCAGGATACTGGAATTTCTTTGAGACCATCTGCTCAAATGCACTACGCGGGAAGAGAATGATCCTATTGTTGCCAAGGAACATCTCAACATTTGGCTGTACACTATCCCATGAAGTGGTAAAACCAAAAGCTTTAGTGTAGAAATCAACGGTAGCCTTATTGTCGTTAGTAAAGAGTCCAACGGTGTTGAACGTAAATCGGGGCTGTTCTTCCAACGGCATCATCACGCCACACTGGTAATCGGGCGACTGGATGTCTGTGCCTTGATACCACTCCATGCAACAGGAATTCGGTGTCCATATAAATTCAGGATGAGCGGGCAACCACTCCTTATGGAACTTCTCGTACTGCTCTTGAAAGGCTTTCATGCCTCCCTCGAAATGCATCTTCAGCCACTTCCCGCTTTGAATGGGGAAGAGCTGCATACCCTCAGGCACATCGCCACCTTTATATATGCCGCCAATGACGTAAGTAAAGGTATTTTTACAGCAAGCCCCAAAGTTCGCTTCCCAACAGGTAGCACAATTGTGGTTGGGAATGTCGCAAGTGCAGAGTCCGAACTCACCTACGCCATTGTCGATGGCTGCTTTTTGGAAAGCATTGGGGGCTTGCTTCTCAAAAAACACTGGCCTAACAATCTTTTCAACAAACTCACCCCAGAACTTAGGGCATTCTTCTTTCGCCTCGTTAAAGGCAATCTTCTTGGCCATGCCAATAATTTGCACATCGTGCAATTCAATAATTTCGTGTTTCATCTTTGGGGGTGTCATGAATTCATTCATATTTTATAGTTCATTTAAAGTAATCACTTCGCAACCTTGTTTGGCATAGTAGGCCAGCATCTCTGGTAGTTTCTTTAGATCATAGCTGGTGACGCAGTCAGAGAAAACGTGTACCGTAAAACCTGCTTTCCGCATGTTGAAACAGGTGGACTTCACACAGGCGGTAGCATCAGCACCAGCGATGTAAAACTCTGTGATCCCGTTTTCCGCAATGAACGTGGAAAATGCCTCGCTTGTCAATGCGTTGCTCTTCGTCTTCACAAAGACGTTATCCGATACCACCTTCAGTTCTGGTACCAATTCCTCGCCACGAGTGCCGGGCTTAAAGGTACGTGTGCTGGCGGTGATGTTGTTGTGCTTGATATAGACAACGTGCATCCCCTCAGACACTGCCCATTCGATAGCAGCATTGATATTCTCAACAATGTCGCGGTAGTGCTTCGTGATGTCATTCTGGATGTCGATAACGACAAGTGCTTTTGTTTGCATATTATTTCCTACTAAATTAGACTGCACACTAACAAGCCGCCTCCAACTAAAATGAAGACTATTCCCAATGCACGTGTGATGACAACATAACTCTTTGAAGGTCGTTCTCCTCCAATTGTCTTCCACTTCTCTGCAACAGTCCAAATCTTATCCGCTGAAATGAACAACAGGCAGAATCCCATAACACACATAACGATTCCTGGAATGAATTCTTGTATCATATCTTCATTTTTTTAAAGTTTGGCGATGCAAAGATACAGATAGATGCCGATATAACCAAATATCTGGGATAATCTGCATAGTTCTGTGACGAATGGTCTCTCTACTGCGAATAAAATGGCCTTCCTGTATATTAAGCTACGATCTCATACGAGCCTGAACATCACGACCAGCGCCAGTGCCTTTGTACTTGCTGCGGGTGGCATTGAGGCGATAGATGAGCGAGAGCATCAGCTTGTGGGTTGAGAAGCGGTTGTTCTGCTGAATCTGGTTGTAGCCACAATCCGAGAACTCGTTCATGCGGTTGCGCTGGAGACAGTCGAGCACAGCAGCACGCAGGGTGAGTGAGTTATCCTTGAGCAGACTCTTCTGCGCCACCAAACCCAAACGCAGGTTGTAGGTATCGTTATAGAACACGTACGAACATCCGCTCGAATGGTACATCAGGTTCACATCGAACTTCCAACCGTGCTTTAGCGTAAAGCTATTATAGGCATTAAGCGTGTATCGTGGTTTGTCGTAATAAACGCGATAAACACCCTTGGGACCCTCAACGTCAAGATACAGATCCTGCTTTTCCACACCAGCTGTGGCATTGAGCGACCAGATTCCAACACGAGGTGTTACAGCCAAATAGGCACTCAGCGTGTTGATAGGCTTGTCGAGGTTGATGTGCTTGCAAAGCATGGCATCAGTCTCAGTAAGGAAGTTCCACTGGGTGATGGGATTCGTCAGGTGCTCGTACGATGCAGTCAGCGTCACCCACTTATACGATACGTTCAGCGTCAGGTCGCGCACGCGCTCGTTGAGCAGCTGAGAGTTTCCTGCCTGATACATATAACGACTGATGTAGGTCACGGCATCGTTCATGGCGAAGAAGCTGGGGCGATAGGTTTTCATACTATACGACAGAGCCGTCTGCACCTTACCCAAGGTCACAGAGTAGGATGCCGTGGGGAACCACTCGTCCATTGAGCGATGCAGCTTTTCGTCATTATTGATGGCATCATCATAATCCAAGAGTGTATGCTCGTATCGCAGACCTACGGAGGCGCTGCCATACTTCTGGAAATCGCAGCTGTATTCGGCAAAGGCGGCCACATTGTTCTCTTTGATATCAGCATCGGAATTGGCAATGATGGATTTATCAATCCAATAGGTGTTGTTGCGATTCACAAAGGTCATCTCAGTACCAGCCTCCAGCTCACCCTTCCAAATGGGGTAAGACAGCACCAGCTTACCAGCATAGAGACGGCTCCTGGTGCCGGATTTGCTGACGACAAAATCGTCAGCCACACGGCTTTGCTCCACGTTCTCGCGGTCGGTATCCGTTCCATTCCTCATGAAATCGAAGTTGAAGTCGATGTCCAGCTTGCCCAACTTACCATTATAATAGGTGTTGGTGAGCCATCCCAATGGCTTCGTCTCCTTGCTGGTCTGGTGAGAGTAGAGGTGGTCGATAAGGGCATTATTCTCGAACACATCCTCATCGTAAATCACCTGATTCTTGCCGTTCATCTGGTGCGTCAAATCAGCACGAACACCCAGCGAGTGATTGTCCGACAACTGCCAGTTCACACCAGCCGTATAGGTCAGGTTATCGTGCTTCCACGTCATCGTATAAGGGCCATATTGACGGAACACCTTATCCGTTGTGGTGATATCCTCGATGGTGCTGTACTGACGATAGTCCTGATGATAGTAATACACAGAGCCAAACACATCAACGCCGTTCTTACGATAGTTAGCGCCTACTTTCATCTGCGGACGATCGAAATCGTAACGCAAGTCGTGCTCATCAGACAGCGTGAGGTCGAGACTGAGGCCGTCACCCTGCTGACGGACAGTGCGGATGCGCACCACGGCCCGCACCGTCGCGTCGTACTGCGCACCAGGATTGTTGATCACCTCTACATCTCGGATTTCCTGGCTGCGCAGACGCTTCAGTTCGCTATTGTCGCGTATCAGTCGGCCGTTGATATAGATAAGCGGAGAACCCTTTCCCAATACCTCGGGTGTCTCGTCCGTGCCCGTCATGCCAGGCACTTTCACCAGCATCTCGCCCAGTGTGCCTGCATCTGATAGCGGAGTTCCCTGAATGCGGGTTATCATGGCATTGCCCTTCAGACGGGTATTGGGGAGGTTGCCCTTCACGACAACCTCCTGCAACTCCTGCATCATGCTTACAGATTTTAAGCTATCTTGTTGCTCCTGTCCACTCGCCAATATGCAGGCAAGGGCGAAGGTCGATGCCAAAACAATTCTTTTCATTTTACCAGATTCTGATACGCTTTTTCTTTGGGATGAACAGTTTGCCTTTCTTGATGTCGAAAGCGTCGTACCACTCATCGATCTGGGGAAGGGCACCGTTTACACGCACCAGGTTAGGCGAGTGGACATCCTGATTGAGGAGCATGTCCATATACTGTTCGCGGTTGTTGCTTGCCCATACGCGGGCCCAACCGAGGAAGAAACGCTGGTCGGCAGTCAGGTCGTCGATAACGCGATCATTTCCCGTATTATGGAGTGCCTGCAGGGCAATGTGAAGCCCACCATTGTCGCCAATGTTCTCGCCGAGCGTCAACTGGCCGTTTACCTTCTTGCCATTCACCACCTCGATGGTTGAGAAGTAATCGGCCAGACGTGCGGCACGCTTGTCAAAGGCGGCCTTGTCAGTAGCCGTCCACCAGTTGCGCTGGTTGCCCGTGACGTCGAACTGGCAGCCCTGGTCGTCGAAGCCGTGGCTCATCTCATGACCGATTACGCCACCAATGGCACCGTAGTTCTGTGCGTCATCGGCCTCCGCATCGAAGAACGGCGGCTGGAGGATACCAGCGGGGAAGCAGATTTCGTTGGTGGTGGGGTTATAGTAGGCGTTGATGGTCTGCGGTGTCATCTTCCATTCTTCCTTATCGACGGGCTTGTTAACCTTACGGTTCAAACCATCTATCCAATTCCATTCGCTCACGTTGGCCAGGTTCTCGTAGAGCGACAGCTGGTCGTCAATCTGCATCTGGCTGTAGTCCTTCCATTTGTCGGGATAGCCAATTTTGATGTGGAAGTCTGCCAGTTTCTTCTTGGCTTCAGCCTTAGTGGCTTCGCCCATCCATTCGAGGGCATCGATGCGCTGTCCGAGTGCTGTCTGCAGATTGCGAACCATCGTGAGCACACGCTGCTTGCTGGACTCTGGGAAGTACTTCTCGCAGTACATCTTGCCAATGGCATCGCCCAGAACGCCGTTGACCAAAGCAGTGGCCTGCTTCCACAGAGGGTCATCCTGCGGCTGGCCTGTCATCGTCTGCGCAAAGGTGAAGTACGAACGGCGCAGGTCTTGTGTCAGACAGGAGGCTGCCCCCATGATGATGCGCACCTCGGCGTAGGCCTTCAGGTCGTCGAGCGGTGTGTCGGCAAGTATCTTCTCTACCCCGTGCAAGGGTTCTGGCTGTCTTACCACGAGTTGCTTGAAGGCAGGGAATCCCGTCACCCAGAACACTGTTGGCCAGTCGATGCCGGGGAAGTCGCGCA
>CAMJIA010000092.1 GCA_946405695.1 uncultured Prevotellaceae bacterium
GCCTGAGCATCGGCCATAATCTTCTTCAGTGCCAACTTGGCATTGTCCCACCACATCTGTGGATCTTGCTCGGCCCATCCTGCCTTGACTGCCATGATGGGAGCTTCCTTCTCAGGATAGAACGCTGTTGCTACGCATTTTCCACTGTCTGCATTCACGAGCGATGCCTTGACAGACGAACTGCCAACATCGAAACCTAATAAATACCTGTTTGCCATTGTTGATAATAATATTATTATGTTTTCTAATCTGTATATTGTGCGTTTTCGCACTACAAAATTCTGCAAATAATCTTTAAAAACCAACTTTTTTACAGATTTTCAATATTTTTTTATTATTATTTGACTACAATTAAAAAAAATTCCATACCTTTGCAGAATAGAAAAACAACAATTAGCTAAGGTTTGTTTGATTTATGAAAAAGAAAATACTGATACTTGACGACAAAGAGACCATCGCAAAGGTGCTCTCTATCTATCTCATGAGTGACTACGATGTACAGTGGTTGCCCGATGGTTTACAAGGTGTAAAATGGCTTCAGGCAGGCAATACGCCCGACCTCATCATCTCCGACATCCGTATGCCGGGTATGCGTGGTGACGATTTCCTGGAGTGGATCAAGCAAAACGAGTTATTCTGCCACATTCCTGTTATCATGCTGTCGAGCGAGGACTCTACCAGTGAGCGTATTCGCCTGTTAGAGATTGGTGCTGTGGACTACATTGTCAAACCTTTCAACCCCATGGAGTTAAAGATTCGTGTCAAGAAGATTCTTCCCAATTAATCAAAGATTGTAAATTCTTAGACCTAACGGTCAAAGCGACCAAGGTCGATTAGTCAAATTGAAATTGACATGATAGGTGTTGTATACTTAGGTAATAACCAGAAGACACAAGAACGTCTGAAGTACATTCCTGGACAGTTGGTCAGAATGACCACTGCCTACAAGGAAGCTGCTCAGATTTGTACACCACACGTTTCTAACGAGCATTTCCTCGTGTTCTTTGAGCGTAATGTCCGCAATGAGGATATTACGGCCATCACCTATCTGCGCAAGAAATGTCGCAGCGTATATATTGTTCTCATGACTGACACCATGACAGACGAAGAGCGTAACATCTATATTAAATCCGGTATCAACGACACCATCCAGCAGGAAGCATCCGTCACGGAAATGAACAAGAAGATTCAGTTTATCTCTGATCGTGAGAATGTTCTTTTCTCCGATGAGGTTCCCAAGCGTGGCATCCTGAAATTCCAGATTCCGATTTGGAAGAGACTCTTTGACATCGTTGTTGCCACGCTATCCATCATTATTCTTTCCCCCATCTTCATCATTACGGCTATAGCCATCAAGATGGAGAGCAAGGGACCCGTACTGTTCAAATCAAAGCGCGTAGGCACCAACTATACCGTCTTTGACTTTCTGAAGTTCCGCAGCATGTATGAGGATGCCGAGCACCAGTTAATGGAACTGAGCAAGGACCATAACCAGTACAAGGGACAGGATGCCGAGGAGTCCAAGTCGACCACTCCCGTTTCTTCAGGTGACCAAGCAGAGATGGCAATGATGAATATGGGTATGGATTCAGAGATGATGATTAGTGATGAGGAAATCATGTTGGTTGGCGACGACTTCGTGGTATCTGAGAGCGACTTCAACAAGCACAAGGAAGAGGAAAACGACAACGTCTTCATCAAGATTGAAAACGACCCTCGCGTCACCAAGGTTGGCAAGTTCATCCGCAAGTACAGCATCGACGAGTTGCCACAGTTGTTCAACATACTCAAGGGCGATATGTCTATCGTGGGTAATCGTCCGTTGCCACTCTATGAAGCAGAGAAGTTGACGGCAGACTCCAGCATCGACCGCTTCATGGCTCCTGCCGGACTGACAGGTCTGTGGCAGGTCGAAGAGCGTGGTCGCGGAGGCACAATGTCTGCTGAAGAACGCAAGCAGTTGGATATTACCTATGGACAGAGTTATAATTTCTGGTTGGATATGAAGATTATCCTAAAGACCTTTACACGCTTCAAGCAGACTGGAAACGTTTAATGTGTTGAGATTGCCTATGAACGGTGTGAAACAATTATTTCTTACGATAATATTGGCGGCCACAGTCTCTGTTGGCCATGCGCAATATAATAATAGTGGTATTAGCGCTGGTTTTTTTGATTCCAGTGATAATAACACCATTAATTTCTCTACGTTCCACCTGCCACCATTGGCAGTGCTCTATGAGAATGCTAAGCAGAACCCCCAGATTCTGTCGTTGAACAAAGCGCAGGAGATTGCTCAGGCCGAGGTAGCCAAGCAGAAACGCCATATCTTCTCCTACGTTCAAGGGCATGCTAGCTACAGTTATGGCAAAACGGACATGTGGGGTAATAACAACAGTACGCAAAGCTATACCACCATCTACCAGTTCCAAGGCAGTGAGCAAAGTTATTGGAATGTGGGTGTCAATGTCAGCGTACCCTTGGAGGATATTCTTGATTTGACAGCTTCTGTAAGACGTAAGAAGTTGGAAGTGGATAAGGCTCGTATTGAGAAAGATATTGCCTTCGACGAGCTTAAAAAACAAATTGCTACACTTTATATCAAGATTACTAACAATCTAGTAACACTGAAAACGGTGAGTGAGGGAGCCGCCATCTATCAAGGTGCCGGTGCATTAAACCAAGAGGATTTCCACCAAGGCAATATGACCATTGAAGCTTTTGCAAGTACAAAAATGAATGAGGCTGGTATCGTCAGTCAGTATCAGGACATGCAAACTGTCATCACAACAGATATTATCACATTGGAACTGCTTTCCCATACCCCTATTCTAACCAACACCACAACAGACGTCACTCTCGATGACGACCAATTATCGGAAAAAGACATTCGCAAACAAAATCGTGAGGTCGCCAAAAACATCAAGAAAGCAGCCGCAGAAGAAGATAGACGCTATCGAAAATTAGAGCAGACTGAGAAAAAAACACTTCGCAAAGCTGCTCGCCAAGAGAAGAAAAGAAATCAATAACACGTACTCAATATGGATTTGTTTAGATATTTTGTCCGTTTCCTCTATAAAATACGTTGGTATTTAGTCATCTTGCCGATGATTGCGTTGATTGTTGCTTGGTTTTCTACCCGCAACATGGAGCGCATCTATGATACCAACACGACCATCTATACAGGCATGATTACTGGTTACAATATTGAAGGTGGAACTGGTACTGCTGGCGGTAACTCGCAGACCAATATCACCAACCTGATGCTGATTATCACCACCGACAACACCATTCATGAGGTAGCTTTGCGTCTCTTTGCCCGATGCATGATGTATGGTAATCCCAACAAGGACAACAACTATATCTCCGCTGAACATTTCCGTCAGTTGAGTGCCACGGTTCCTGCTGATGTAAAAGGACTCATCAATCACAACAATGAGTCAGCTACATACGCCAATTTGAAAGCCTACGAGAAACCATCACAAGACAATTTCCTTTTTGGTTTGCTCAACTATCATCCCTATTTTGGTATTGACAATATCACTAGTCGTCTAAAAGTTCTTCAACTTCACGGAAGTGACATCATCGACATCGGTTATTCAGCCAACGATGCCGGTATTGCCTTTAACACACTGGACATCTTGAATGATGTTTTTGCCCGTCAATATCAGCAGTTGCGTTATGGCGAGACCAACAATGTCATCAAGTTCTTTGAACGTGAGGTGGCTCGTCTATACCGTATCTTAACCAGTGCAGAGGACGATCTTATTCGTTATAATGTTTCAAAACGCATTATCAACTATGGTGAGCAGACCAAACAAGTAGCCAACTTGGAAGCTCAGCAACAGAATTTCCGTAATGACCAGCTGATGAACTACACCACGGCCAAAGCTCTGCTCGACTATTTGGAGCGCCAATTGGGAAATCGTGCACAGGTCATTCGATCAAACAAGGAATTTACCAATCAAGTGCGCGACATTTCGCGCATTCAGTCCCGTATCTCCAATCTAAAATTGATGAGTAGTGAAGGAGGTGGTAATAATAACGAATCTCAAGAAGAATTGGCGAAGGCTCAGCGTGATTTGCAACGAGCTACTGGGCGCGTCAATCAGTTGACACGAGACATCGAGGCAGCCACATTCAGCACAGAGACAGGGGTCAAGGCTCAGGACATGCTAGAACGTTGGTTGGAACAGTTGTTGCTTCTAGAAAAGACTAAGGCAGAGATGACTGCCACTGATATCATGAAAGAGAATTTGGACAGGCAGTACTTGTTTTATGCGCCTATCGGTGCTACGCTCGATCGTAAGGAACGTCATATAGGCTTCATTGAAGGTAACTACATGGAGATGCTCCGTTGTCTTAATGCAGCCCGTATGCGCCAACGCAATCTACAGATGACCACAGCTACCCTACGTGTGCTTAATCCCCCAATGTTCCCATTGAATTCGCAACCCACCAACCGTCTGATGATATTGTTGGGAGCCTTCATGCTCACCTTCATGCTTACCACGCTCTACTTCTTGATTATCGAGATGCTCGACCGCACTCTTCGTGACCGTATGCGTTCAGAGCGTATAACAAAGGTACCCGTCATAGGTTGTTTCCCACAAGAGAGCAATCTGCGCTATCGCCGCTACAACAAGACTATTGCCGATATGGCTATGAAACAGTTAAGCAAGTCTCTCTTACCAAAATTCAAGGAAGGCCAGCAAAATGTGCTTAACCTCATCTCAACCGACTCTGGCAACGGTAAAAGCTATATTGCTCAGGAGTTAGAAAATTATTGGATATCTATTGGTTTGCAGGTTCGTCGCCTGACCTACGATGAAGATTTCCTAGCAGAAGACAGCAAATTCATTCTGGCTAAGGGCATCAAAGATCTCTGCCCTGATATTCTCCCCGAGGAGATTGCCATCATCGAGTATCCTAACTTGGATGACTACTCTATCTCTCCTGCCCTATTGAATATGGGTACCATTAATATGATGGTAACACGTGCCAACCGCACCTGGAAGGATGTTGACCAAAAAGCGCTTAATGAGGTTCAGGCTATGCTGGACGAAGAGCATAAGAATTCCCTTTTCATGTACCTGACAGAAGCAAGTCGTTATGCTGTCGAGGAATTCGTCGGTCAGTTACCACCTTATACGAAGTTCAACAACTTCGTCTACCGTATGTCACAATTAGGATTGACTGCTACAGAAAACGAACACGCCTTATAATGAA
>CAMJIA010000093.1 GCA_946405695.1 uncultured Prevotellaceae bacterium
CTGGTGTCACATCGGTGATGGCGTTACCTTTCTCCACCACATGAAACAGCAGGTCACCAGTGTTGAGTGACTGGCAGGAGGCCAGCAGCACGATGCAGGACAGATTAGCGAACCACTTTCTTACCATTCACAATATAGATTCCTTTTTGTGTTGCTGTCGTCTTGCGGCCTTGCAGGTCGAAGATGCTGTCGTTCTTCTTGTCGACGGTTATGCCTTTGATGTCTGTGGTGTTAGCAGCGGGCATGAAGATGACTTCGCCCAGCGAGGCGTTGTCGTGCTTGTGGAAGATGACGCTCTCTATCTGTTCCTCCGTCTGTTCGCTGACGTTCCATGTGTTGTTCTGGGCATAGACCGTCAGGGTAGAGTTGTTGTAGAGGTCGTAGAGCTCGCCGTTGTTGCCATTATTCTTGAAGACATTGCCACCAGGATTATAGTTCTCGCCCTCGTTGAGGCATCCCAGGTTGACATCCTGACAGCCGATGATGGTTACACCCCATAGCGAGCCCTCGATATGGTTGCCGCTGATGATAGCCTTTGTCTGCAGGTAGGGGTCATAGAGACTGATGCCTGAGCCGCCGTTCATGGGATTCGTCTCGTAGTGGTTGTCCAGCAGCGTGCAGTCCTTGATGCGGATGCTGGCAGCAGGACCTACCAGTCCGATGCCGTAGCGGTTGTTCCTGATGTCGCAGCCGCTGATGGTAATGTCGGCATCGTAGCTCATGAAGTTGGAGATGCCGATGCCGCCCACCATGTTGTTTACAGAGTTGCCATTGATGGCGCAACCCTCGATGGTCAGAGGCTTGGCTGCCGTGATGTTAATCTGTGGGACATTATTGTTGGCTGCCGAGTTCATTTCGAAGGTGCAGTTTTTGATAGTCAGTGGCTGCGAGGCATTGGCGGCACTGCCAATGGCAGCCTTGGCACACCACTCGAAGTAGCAGTTCTCAATGGTGCTGGCTGCTCCTGCTGAGATAAAGTAGAGCGCAGCAGCACTGGAGCCATCATGACAGTAGAAACTGCAGCGGTTCATATTCGTTGCACCCTCAGACATCAGTTGCAATCCCACCTCATAGAATGTGCACTTGTTAAACTGAGTCGTCGTGGTGCCTGCAATGCGCACGGCAGCATTCAGTGGTTCTTCGTAGTCGGTGGCACTGTCGAATGACGAACCGTTGGTCAGGTTGAAATCTGCTTCACCTTCAATGGTCAGGGTGACATTCTTTTCGAACAGCAGATCGATGCCGTCGTCCATCACAAATTTGTCACCATTGGCGATGGTGATATTTTGCGACAATTGATATGTAGGTGGCTCGCCTTCTGCCAATTCGAAGGCTACGATGCCTGTCTCTCCGATGCCAGCTAATGTCTGGATGTTGTACGTTTTTCCGTTACCTGCTGTGGTAAATTGTGCATAGACCGCCGTACATAGAACGGTCAAGAGTAGTGATGAAATTAGTTTCTTCATTTCGATGATGATTATAAAAACGAGTGCAAAGGTACAATATTTTTTACATACCCCACCGCTTATTGGCGGAAAATTTTGGCCATATCAATAATAATCCGTATCTTTGCAGCCAGTTATTGAAGCAAAAAAACAAGAATAGATGATGAGAAAGATATTTGTATTGGCTGGCATGCTGATGGCTATGGTCAGCACGACGACGGCCCAAGGCCTCGACGAGAAGTACGCCGCAGACCTGCTGCCTGTAGGAACAAAGGCCCCCGACTTGGTAGACCCCACGCACAAGGTTCACCCGATAGACGACTTCCGTGGTCGCTGCTTGGTGCTCGACTTCTTCGCATCATGGTGTGGCGACTGTCGTAAGGACATGCCTGAGATGAAGAAGTTGTATACTCAGTATGATATTCAGGGTGTAGACTTCATCGGCATCTCGTTTGATACCGATGCTGACAAGTTGCAGGAATACATGGATAAGGAGCAGATGCCTTGGCGCGTGCTCAGCGAGCTGGAGAAGATGAAGGATTCGAAGATGGCGAAGGATTACCACATTCAGTGGATACCAACGATGTATCTGTTGGACACAGAGGGTCACGTGGTGTTGGCAACGGTGGAAATCGAGAAGCTGAAGGCGAAGCTGGAAGAGCTGAAGAAGGCTAACAAGCTGGTGGCTCCCGAACTGGCAGGTCTGGATCATGCGCCACAATATCCTGGCGGCATTCCTGAACTGATGAAGTTTCTGTCGAATAACATCCAATATCCTGTAGAAGCTGAGCACTACGGCGTTGAGGGCCGTGTGATGGTTAACTTCGTTGTAGACAAGGACGGCACGGTGTCGGACATGAAGGTGGCGAAGACCGAGCTGAAGAACAGACTGTCTGACAAGAAGTTTAAAAAGTATTCTGATATAGATAAGTATGCCATGCGTGAGAAGGGTGAGGGCCAGCTGAAGGAAGAGGCGCTGCGCGTTGTCCGCAAGATGCCCAATTGGGAACCAGCCCTGCGTCGTGGCGAGAAGGTGCGCGTAAAATACTCGCTACCGATCACGTTCAAACTGAAATAAACCATAATGAGATAAGAAAGTGGGCTGATAATTTTGTCAGCCCGCTTTTATTTTGTAATTTTGTGCCCGATTTAAACTTAAACATATATTGTAGATATGATCAACATTACTTTTCCGGACGGATCTGTTCGCTCGTATGAGCAGGGCGTAACCGGACTTCAGATTGCCGAGAGCATCTCACCGGCTCTGGCACGCAGCGTGGTAAGCTGTGGCGTGAATGGTGAGACTGTAGAGCTGAATCGTCCTATCAATGAGGACGCTACGATTGCACTCTATAAGTTCGATGACGAGCAGGGTAAGCATACCTTCTGGCACACATCGGCACACCTGTTGGCTGAGGCTCTGCAGGAGTTGTATCCTGGCATCCAGTTCGGCTTTGGTCCCGCTGTGGAGAATGGTTTCTTCTATGACGTGCTGCTGCCTAACGGCGAGATGATCAAGGAGAGCGACTTCCCCAAGATTGAAGAGAAAATGAAGGAGCTGGCTGGCAAGAAGGAGCCGGTGGTTCGCAAAGAGGTGGCTAAGGCCGATGCCCTGAAGCAGTTTGCTGCCGATGGTCAGACCTATAAGTGCGAGCACATCGACCAGGACTTGGAAGACGGTTCTATCACGACATATACGCAGGGTAACTTCACTGACCTCTGCCGTGGTCCGCACTTGATGGATACGGGCGAGATCAAGGCTGTAAAACTGACCTCTGTGGCTGGTGCTTTCTGGCGTGGTGACGCTACCCGTGAGCAGATGCAGCGCCTGTATGGTATCTCGTTCCCCAAGAAGAAGATGCTCGACGAGTATCTCGTGATGCTGGAGGAGGCCAAGAAGCGCGACCACCGTAAGATTGGTAAAGAGATGGAATTGTTCATGTTCTCCGACAAGGTTGGTAAGGGTCTGCCCATCTGGTTACCAAAGGGTACAGAGCTTCGCCTGCGCCTGCAGGACCACTTGCGTAAAGTTCAGAAGCGCTTTGGTTATCAGGAGGTTATCACTCCGCATATCGGCTCGAAGAACCTCTATGTTACCTCTGGTCACTATGCTCACTATGGCAAGGATTCGTTCCAGCCCATCCATACTCCTGAGGAGGACGAAGAGTACATGCTGAAGCCCATGAACTGTCCTCACCACTGCGAAATCTTCGCTTGGAAGCCCCGTTCATATCGTGACCTGCCTCTGCGTATTGCTGAGTTTGGTACGGTATATCGCTACGAGCAGAGTGGTGAGTTGCATGGACTGACCCGTGTACGTTCATTCACGCAGGACGATGCCCACCTGTTCTGTCGTCCTGACCAGGTGAAGCAGGAGTTCCTGAACGTGATGGACATCATCAATATCGTGCTTAAAGCTTTCGGTTTTGAGTTCGAGGCTCAGATTTCTCTCCGCGACCCCAACGACCACGAGAAGTACGTAGGTACCGACGAGGACTGGGCACTGGCAGAGAAGGCTATCCAGGAGGCTTGCGAGGAGAAGGGTCTGCCCGCTAAGGTTGAATATGGTGAGGCTGCCTTCTATGGTCCTAAGCTCGACTTCATGATCAAGGACGCCATCGGTCGTCGTTGGCAGTTGGGTACTATTCAGGTAGACTATAACCTGCCTAAGCGCTTCCAGCTGGAATATACCGACGAGGACAACACGAAGAAGACGCCTGTCATGATACATCGTGCTCCCTTTGGTTCTATGGAGCGTTTCTGCGCCGTACTCATCGAGCACACCAGCGGTCACTTCCCCTTGTGGCTGACTCCTGACCAGGTGGCTATCCTGCCGCTGTCAGAGAAGTACAACGACTACGCCAAGGAGGTTGCCAAGAAGTTCGATATGGGTGGCGTGCGTCCTACCATCGACCTGCGCAACGAGAAGCTGGGTCGTAAGATTCGTGACAACGAGCTGAAGCGTATTCCTTATATGGTCATTGTTGGTGAGAAGGAACAGCAGGATGGCACCGTTGCCGTACGTCCTCAGGGCGGTGGCGAGCAGAAGGTCATGACCATCCAGGAGTTCATCGACCACATCAATGCTGAGGTCAAGGAAATGACCAAGGAGTTCTAAACCGTAAACGGTAAACGATAAACAGTTGAAGACTCCCGTCTATATTATTGAAGAAAAGCGGTTGCGGCACAACCTCGCGCAGATTCGTGAGGTTGCTTGCCGCACCGATTCTGAATGGATACTGGCTTTCAAGGCCTTTGCCTTGTGGAAGACGTTTCCTATCTTCCGCGAGTATATCTCGTCGACTACTGCCAGCTCGCTCAGCGAGGCTCGCTTGGCCTTTGAGGAGTTTGGCGCCAAGGCGCATACCTATTCGCCAGCTTATAAAGATGATGAGTTTGACGAGATAGTCCGTTGTTCCAGTCATCTGACGTTTAACTCGCTCTCGCAGTATGAGCGGTTCCATGAAAGGGCAGAGGAGTGCTCGCTGGGACTGCGCATTAATCCTGAATATTCAGAGGTAGAGACGCTGCTCTACAACCCTTGTGCACCAGGCACCCGTTTTGGTGTTACTGCCGACAAGTTGCCTGAACAGTTGCCCGGTGATATCAAGGGCTTCCATTGCCATTGTCATTGTGAGAGTGGCAGCGACGTCTTTGAGCGCTCCCTGCAGCATATCGAAGAGAAGTTTGCGAAGTGGTTCCCCCAATTGGAATGGATCAACTTCGGTGGTGGCCACTTAGTGACGCGCAAGGACTACGACATCGAGC
>CAMJIA010000094.1 GCA_946405695.1 uncultured Prevotellaceae bacterium
GCGTCGAGAAGGCAAATATTGCCGTTCGTAACTTCCCCTTGACAGTCGATCAGCTGCGTAAAAAGCTGAAATTGAAAGACGGGGGTGATGTCTATATCTTTGCTACCACAAAGGCTGACGGAGCGCACAGTCTATTTATTTGCCGTAAAATTGGTTAAATATTTTGGATTTCTCCTGCTTTTTCGTTACCTTTGCAAGATAGTTTATAAGAGAGTATAGCAAATGTCACCAGTAGAGATTAGAAAAGTCACCAACAGGAAAGAGCTTGATGCTTTCATCCAACTCCACTACGACTTGTATCGGGGCAACGAGTATGATGCCCCCAACCTGTACAGCGACGAAGTTCATACGTTGAGTAAGGACCAAAATGCTGCCTTCGAATTCTGCGAGGCTGAGTATTTCCTGGCCTATCGCGACGGAAAGGTCGCAGGACGTATTGCTGGCATCATCAACCATCGTGCCAATGATCGTTGGGAGCGTAAGAGTGTACGCTTCGGATGGGTCGATTTCATCGACGATCTGGAAGTATCGAAGGCGCTTTTCGAGGCTGTTGAACAGTGGGGGCGTGAGAAAGGGATGACGGAGATGGTCGGACCTTTGGGATTTACGGATATGGACCCAGAGGGCATGCTCATCGAGGGTTTCGACCAGTTGGGTACGATGGCTACCATCTACAATTATCCTTACTATCCTCAGCATATTGAGCAGTTGGGTGGCTTCATCAAGGACAACGACTATGTGGAGTATAAACTGATCGTTCCCAAAGAGGGAATGCCAGAGAAATTCCGCAAGGTGGCTGAGCTGGTCATGAAGCGCTATAACCTGCATACCATGCACCCCAAGCGTAGTCAGGTGTTTGGCAAGGAACAGTATGGTCGCAAGGTGCTCGATGTGGTCAACAAGTCGTTTGGCCACCTCTATGGCTATTCGCAGATGACAGAGCGTCAGATAGACGAGTATCTGAAGATGTATTTCCCCATGCTCGACATGGATATGCTTTGTCTGATAGAAGACTGGAATACTCCTAACCACGAGGTCATTGGTGTGGGTATCTCCATTACCAATATGACGCGTGCCCTGCAGAAGTGTAAGAACGGACGCTTGTGGCCCTTTGGCTGGTGGCATTGTTTGAAGGCGCTGAAGTTCCATAAGGCAGAGTGCCTGGACCTGATGCTCATTGGTATCTTGCCTGAATACCAGCAGAAAGGTGCCAACGCCCTGTTGTTCTACGACCTCATACCCATCTATCAGAAGTATGGTTTCAAGTGGGGCGAGACGAATGTAGAGATGGAGACCAACGAGAAGGTGCAGTCGCAGTGGCAGTATTTGGAACATATACAACATAAACGCAGAAGGTGTTATAAGAAAACATTATGAACGAAGAGAACAACATCATCGAAGAGCAAGTACAGTATAATGACGATAATATCCGACACTTGTCGGACATGGAACACGTCCGTACCCGTCCTGGTATGTATATCGGACGTCTGGGCGATGGTTCCTTGCCAGAAGATGGTATCTACGTGTTGCTGAAGGAAGTCATCGACAACTCCATCGACGAGTTTAAGATGAAGGCTGGCGACCGCCTTGAAATCACTATCGACGACAATCTGCGTGTTTCCGTTCGTGACTATGGTCGTGGCATTCCTCAGGGTAAGCTCATCGAGGCTGTCAGCGTGCTGAACACAGGTGGTAAGTATGACTCGAAGGCTTTCAAGAAGTCTGTTGGTCTGAATGGTGTAGGTGTGAAGGCGGTCAATGCGCTGAGTATTCACTTTGAGGTGGCCAGCTATCGTGATGGCAAGGTTCGTCGTGCTACCTTTGAACGAGGCATCCTGCAGACGGACAATACGGAAGATACCCAGGACGAGAACGGTACCTATATCTATTTCGAGCCAGACAACACCTTGTTCAAGGATTACACTTTCCACGACGACATCGTGGAGAACATGCTGCGTAACTATACCTACCTGAATACAGGTCTCGCCATCATGTATAATGGTCGTCGCATCCTCAGCCGTCACGGATTGGAGGACTTGCTGAAGGACCGCATGACCAACGACCCGCTCTATCCCATCATTCACCTGAAGGGCGAGGATATCGAGGTGGCTTTCACCCACTCTAACCAGTATGGTGAGGAGTATTATTCGTTTGTCAATGGTCAGCATACCACGCAGGGTGGTACCCATCAGAGTGCTTTCAAGGAGCATATCGCCAAGACCATCAAGGAGTTCTTTGGCAAGTATGAGTATGGCGACATCCGTACAGGTATCGTTGCTGCCATTGCCATCAATGTGGAGGAACCTGTCTTCGAGAGTCAGACAAAGATCAAGCTGGGTTCTACGCAGATGGCGCCTGATGGGGATACCATTAATAAATATGTGGGCGACTTCATCAAACAACAGGTCGACAACTACCTGCACATCCATCAGGATGTTGCTGAGGTCATTGAGGCTAAAATCAAGGAGACGGAACGTGAGCGTAAGGCGATGGCTGGCGTTACGAAGCTGGCTCGTGAGCGTGCCAAGAAGGCTAACCTGCATAACCGTAAGTTGCGCGACTGTCGCATTCACTTCTCTGATGTCAAGAACGATAAGAAGGAAGAGTCGTGCATCTTCATCACGGAGGGTGATTCAGCCAGCGGTTCTATCACCAAGAGTCGCGATGTCAATACGCAAGCGGTCTTCTCGTTGCGAGGAAAGCCCCTCAACTGTTTCGGACTCACCAAGAAGGTGGTCTATGAGAATGAGGAGTTCAACCTGTTGCAGGCTGCTCTCGACATCGAGGAGGGTCTCGATACCCTACGTTATAATAAGGTGATAGTGGCCACCGATGCTGATGTCGACGGCATGCACATCCGTCTGCTCATCATCACCTTCTTCCTGCAGTTCTTCCCTGAACTCATCAAGAAGGGTCATGTCTATGTCCTGCAGACTCCCTTGTTCCGCGTTCGTAACAAGCGTACGAAGATTAAGAACAAGAAGATGCTCGACGACACCAAGAAGGGTGACTTCGTAACTCGCTATTGCTATAGCGAAGAGGAACGTCAGAAGGCTATTCAGGAACTGGCTCCTGATCCAGAGATAACCCGCTTCAAGGGTCTTGGTGAGATTTCGCCTGAAGAATTTGCCGGTTTCATCGGACCTGACATGCGTCTGGAACAGGTAACACTCCACAAGAATGACCAGGTACAGAAGCTTCTGGAGTACTATATGGGTAAGAACACGATGGAGCGTCAGAACTTCATCATCGACAACCTCGTCATCGAGGAAGACAAACCGGAGGATTTTGATTATGAATAAACGCATTTTGTATGCAGCCATGTTTTGGCTGCTAACGATATCCGCTACGGCTCAGGTGCGCATCAAGATGGGTGCTGATTCCCCATTGCGCAAACTGCAGATAGCGGAGATGGCTATCAATGAGCTGTATGTAGATACGGTCAACGAACAGAAACTCGTGGAGGATGGTATCCGTGGTATGCTGGAGAAGTTGGACCCACACTCCACCTATTCCACGCCTAAGGAGGTCAAGGAGATGAATGAGCCCCTGCAAGGCAACTTCGAGGGTATTGGCGTGCAGTTCAATATGGTGGAAGATACGCTGCTCGTCATCCAGACGGTCAGCGGTGGTCCTTCTGAGAAGATGGGCATCCTGGCAGGTGACCGCATCGTTACTGTCAACGACACTGCTATTGCTGGTGTCAAGATGTCGAAAGAGGAAATTATGAAGCGCCTGCGTGGTCCCAAAGGAACAAAAGTGCTACTGGGCATCGTGCGTCCAGGTATTGCCGACCGACTCTCCTTTACCATCACCCGCGACAAGATTCCAGTCCATTCCATCGATGCTACCTATATGATTCGTCCCACTGTGGGCTACATCCGCATAGGTAATTTTGGCGCCACGACACCCGATGAGTTCCGCGAGAGTCTGAAGAAACTGCTTTCAGAAGGTATGCAGACGCTGGTCCTTGACCTGCAGGAGAATGGTGGCGGCTATTTGCATGCTGCTGTGGAGGTGGCCAACGAACTGCTGCAGCGGGGCAGTCTCATCGTTTATACGGACGGCCGACGCGTGAACCGCAGCGAATACACGGCACGTGGTGGCGGACTCTTCACTGAAGGAAAGGTCTTCATATTGGTGGACAGCTATACGGCCTCGGCAGCAGAGATTGTCTCTGGTGCTGTGCAGGACTACGATCGTGGCATTATCGTGGGGCGTCGTACCTTTGGTAAGGGACTCGTTCAGCGTCCCATCGACCTGCCTGACGGTTCTATGATTCGTCTGACTATTGCCCACTACTACACACCTTCTGGTCGCTGCATCCAGAAACCTTATGAGAAAGGTAAGAAGTTGGACTATGCGATGGATGTCAACAACCGTCTGAAGAGCGGTGAACTGATGTCGGCCGACAGTGTCCATTTCAGCGACTCGCTGAAGTACTACACGCTTCGCGAACATCGTGTGGTCTATGGAGGCGGAGGTATCATGCCTGATGAGTTCGTACCCCTTGACACGACCAAATATACCCGATTCCATCGGGAACTGGCGGCCAAGTCTGTCATCATCAACCAGAACTTGCGCTATGTCGACAACCATCGCAAGCAGCTGAAGAAGCAGTATCCTGACTTTGCCGATTTCCGTGAACGCTATGAGATTCCACAGAAGCTCATCGACAACATCCTTGCTGAAGGTAAGAAACAGAAGATTGAGCCTAAAGATGATGCAGAGTTGCAACGCACCTTGCCTTATCTGCGTGCGCAACTGAAAGCATTGATAGCTCGTGACCTATGGACTATGACGGAGTATTTTGCTGTCATGAACGAGCAGAACGATATTGTGCAGCATGCTATGAAACTAATTGATAAAAGATAATCGTTAAACTAAAACAGATACAAATGAAACTAAAGGACATCTTGAATGGTCAGCTGAATGCTGCCGAGTGGGAAGCCAAGGGTTACCAGCTTCCTAAGTATGATATCAAGGCTGTACGCGAGAAGACCGCTAAAGAACCCACCTGGGTACACTTCGGTGGTGGCAACATCTTCCGTGCGTTCCCTGCAGCCATCCTCAACGATGCGCTGAACACAGGTAAGTACGACCGTGGTGTGATTGTAGCAGAGACCTTCGACTTCGAGGTCATCGACAAGGCCTATGCTCCCTACGAGAACCTGTCGCTCTGCGTCAACCTCTGCTCTGACGGCTCTAT
>CAMJIA010000095.1 GCA_946405695.1 uncultured Prevotellaceae bacterium
ATTACGTGTTGCATTGCCGTTTTTGGCAATGCAACACTTGATGGTGCCTCACAGGTATCGCTATTAGTGGCTTCGGCAGTGAGTGTGCTGATAGGTCATTTCTCGAAACGACTGGAATGGGAAAATCTGGAAAAGGAAATCTCGGATAAGATTTCAAGCTGTACGCCAGCCATCATTATTTTATTGCTGATTGGTGCCATTGGTGGAACATGGATGGTAGCAGGTATCGTGCCTACGATGATATATTACGGCATGCAGATTATTCAGCCAGAGGTGTTCCTTGTCAGCAGTAGCGTACTGTGTGCTTTGGTGAGTCTGATGATTGGTTCGTCATGGACGACTGTCGCCACCATTGGTCTGGCACTGATGGGTATTGGTAAAGCTCATGGTTTTGACGACGGATGGATAGCGGGCTCTATTATCACAGGCGCTTACTTTGGTGATAAACTTTCCCCATTGTCTGATACAACGGTATTAGCATCCAGTGTTGCAGGAACGTCGCTGTTTACGCATATCCGTTATATGTTGTACACGACGGTTCCGACATTCTGCATCTCGCTAACCATCTTCCTCATTGCCGGCTTTACGATGGATGTACAAGGACACGGCAACGTTCATGAGTTCATGGAAGGTTTGCAACACACCTTTGTCATCTCGCCATGGCTACTCATTGTTCCTGTATTGACGGGAGTGATGATAGCCCGTCGCTGGCCTTCGATGGTGGTGCTGTTTATGGCTATCCTGCTGGCTGTTGTTGTAGCTTTATTAGTTCAGTCTGACTTGGTGCTCCGCATAGCTGGAGATGACGGAGGTCTGCTGACATCATATAAAGGAATGATGAGCGTTTGCTATGGCAGTACAAATATTGAGACGGGTAATAGTGTGCTGAACGAACTGGTACATACCAGTGGTATGTCTGGCATGATGCCAACCATCTGGCTGATTATCTGTGCACAGACGTTTGGTGGTGCACTGACGGCTACTGGTCAGTTGCAGGATTTCATGCGTCTGCTGCTACGTCTTGTTCGTGGTACTGCCTCGCTGGTAGCTTCGACAGTAGGTACTGCTTTGTTTTGTAATATCGCCACTGCTGACCAGTATCTGTCTATCATGTTGTCCAGTTCCATGTTTAAAGATACGTATCGTGAACGTGGCTATGAGCCACAATTGCTGAGTCGTTCGTGTGAGGATGGTGCTACGGTGACCTCTGTACTGGTACCATGGAATACGTGTGGACTGACGCAGAGTACGGTACTTGGTGTTGCCACACTGACCTATCTTCCTTATTGTTTCTTTAACTACCTGTCACCGCTGATGAGCATTTTCATTGCGTCGATAGGTTGGAAAATCAAGCGAACATGTTCCTGAGTCTGTTATTAACGGGCTTCCTGACGCTTGTCGAGTTGAACTGTGAGAACATGTTCGATTGCAAGCACGACTCGCTGAAAGACGATACAGAATGGATGCCTGATGGGAAACGGAAGTGGTCCTATGCTCGCTATTGGCGGAAGCTGAACCATATAGGTCAGGAGATACTGTCTTGTCAGGAAGATGGTGTACCTGATTTGGTGGCGTTGGTGGAGGTGGAGAACGATAGCGCTCTCTTCGACTTGACACACCGTTCATTGTTGCGGAGGGCAGGGTATGAGTATTTGATGACCGAGTCGCCTGATGTGCGTGGCATCGACGTTGCACTGCTCTATCAACCCATGACATTTCGTCCTATCTGTTATGACTATCTTGCTATTACGCCATTAGAAGGGATGCGTCCAACACGTGATATCCTCTATGTCCAAGGGGAAACGTTAAACTATGATACCCTTCATATCTTTGTTGTTCATGCACCAAGTCGTTTTGGTGGTGAGAAACAGACGCGCCCTAATCGCAAGCTGATAGCAGACCGTGTGGTGAACGCTATCCGTCAGTTGCCTATAGACGCCAAAGTGATTGTAGCTGGCGACTTCAATGATGAGGCTAAAGATCCGGCTTTACGCTATTTGGAAGACAACGGTCTGCACAATGTTACTGCTGGCGTGAAAGGCTCGCATGGTGCGAAAGCCACCTATCGCTACCAAGGTTTCTGGCAGAGTATCGACCATGTCTTCGTAAGTACGGTGCTGCTCAATTCCGTTGAGCAGTCTTTCATCAATGATGCTCCCTTTCTGTTGGAAGAAGATAAAAAATACGGAGGAGTAAAACCCCTCCGCACCTTTAATGGTTATCGCTACCAGCGTGGCTTCAGTGACCATCTGCCGCTGGTGGTACGTTTTCGTCGTTAGAAGATAGGCAATTCTGCTACTGTCTGTTCCTTGACAGCCATCACTTCCATTTCGATGAGCCAGCCTGCACGACAAACTGGTGCATGGACAATGATGCGTGGATGATTGGGGAAACGTTCTTCGTAAAGACGGTTAACAAGTTCGTAGTCAGCAATATCACGCAGATAGACAATCATGACTCCCACCTCGTCGTAGCTGCTGCCTGCCTCTTTGAGCAAGGCTTCTACATTGTCCCACATCCGATGGGTCTGTTTTACAATATCCTTTGGGTGCTCTATCTGTCCCTTGTTATTGATGCTGGCAGTACCAGAGATAATCACATGGCGGCGGTCGCCATAGTCAATGGTTGTGCCACGCTCAAAACTGACACCATAGTCGCTGGTACGGTTCAGATGGGTAGGAGCATAGAGATAATGAATCTGTTCCTTCTTGATGCCGGCAATGGCGTAGTTGTCCATCTGGGTCATCACCTGCGGATTGCAGGCACGACCACCAATACCTGTCGAGGCAATATAGTGGGTTTCTTCTGTCAGTCCTTGGGTGAAGAAAACCTTGTTGCGGGCTGCCACCACACCTGGATAGTTTACGTCAACATCGTTGACGAAAAGCCATGTGCGGATACAGTTGTCGGCCAGCGTACAACCCTCCTGAGCCAATTGTAAGACGTACTCGTTGAAGAGCAGTCGTGTCTGGTACTCAGAGTTCTGGGCTGTATTATGGGCAGAGGCATTCCAGAGATGACGAAAATTGCCGTGGCTGACCTCATAAAGGCCATTTGCTAACTGTCGACTACTAACATTCGTCAGCAAGTACACCCACAGTCCAATCTTAGAACCGTCAAGAGGAGCCTGTCCGATAATGCTCTTGGCGCAGTCGCTGGTGTCGGCCAGCAGTACATCGTCGGCCTGATTGGCTACGTCACTGAGGAAGTAACGCTTTAGTACGGCTGTTGCACCATTTAATGTTGTTGCCTTTAGCTGCTCATAGCCGTCGAGTACGGCATCCAGTTGCTGCTGGAAGGTGAGTCCATCACTCTTGGCATGTATCATGACATGGTATTCTGTCACCTCACCATGACCGGTAAAGCTGAATACTTCTGCCTGAGCGTTGTTTAACTGATATAAATTGCTCATGGTTTACTTGATATTGGGTTCTTCCAGTCCCAGTCCCTTCTTCTTGTCAACTGCTTTCAGCACCAAACCAAGGAGCAGAGCAGCAACACCCAGCGATGCCAACATGATAAGTGGGGCGGTGTAGTTGAGTTCTGTAGCACTGGTACCCTCTGGGTTGGTAGCATCAAGCACCTTGCCGATAAGCAGGGGGAACAACCATAGTCCGATATTCTGAATCCAGAAGATGAGGGCGTATGCAGAGCCGATAACCTTGGCATCAACCAACTTGGGAACGCTGGGCCACAGTGATGCAGGAACCAGTGAGAAGGATGAACCGAGTACGAGGATGGTGATGTAGGCAATAACGACACCGCCAGTGGTGCTGCCCTTGAACAGAGGGAGAATGAAGGCAAATGTCAGGTGGCAGAAGATGAGCAGTAATGAGCCCAGCATCAGCATACTAACGGCCTTTCCATGGTGGTCCAGATACTTGCCCAAGATGGGGGTGATGAGCACTGCCAACAGGGGGAATACGGCAAAGATGCTACCTGCTGTTTGCTGCATGAATCCCATATAGCAATAGGTGACGAGACCCAAGATGCTGAGACCCAGCAGTCCGTACTTCTTACTTGCCTTCTCCTGGAAGTTGCTGGCAAAACCAGTGGCTGCAACAAACAGCATCAAGGCGTACTGAATGTAGGTGACTGTATCTGTAGCCCAGAAAGAATTGGCATCAGGAGCAACGAGTGTCAGGTTGCACTGCAGCATGTTGACGGCATACTTCTGGAAGGGGAAGATGGCGCTATAGTAGAGTACGCAGAGCAGGGCGACGAGCCAGAAACCGCTGTCGCTGAGAATCTTGCCAATGTCACTAATCTTGAAGGGATCGTCCTTCTCTTCTGCCTCACCAGTCTGTGCGTCGAGTTTCTGGTCCATGACGAAGTAGACGATGGTCATGATGAGTGCGATACACATCAGTACCACACCAAATGCTACTGAACGGCTTACGCTGACCTCGCCACCCAGACGGGCAAAGAACGGTGAGAAAATCATACAGGTGGCAACACCCAGACGGGCCAGTGCCATCTCAGAACCCATGGCCAGTGCCATCTCACGGCCCTTGAACCACTTCACGATACCACGGCTAACGGTGATACCTGCCATCTCACAGCCACAGCCGAAAATCATGAATCCACTGGCTGCAAACTTTGCTGAGGCTGGCATACCCTCATAGAAAGGACTGACGCCCAACTCGTCGAATACGGGAATGTAGTTGAGGTTGTTGGTAAACCAAGTCTCCAGACCACTACCCATGAAGCTCTCGCTGACGGCATACCACTTGATGCAGGCACCAACGAGCATAACGGCGGCAGAGAGTACAGCCGTGAAGCGTACACCCATCTTGTCGAGGATGATACCTGCGAAGATGAGGAAGAAGGCAAACACGTTGAGGAATACCTCTGAACCCTGCATGGTACCAAAGGCTGTCGAATCCCATCCGCGTGTATCCTGCATCAGGTCCTTGATGGGTGAGAGGATATCCATGAATATGTAGCTGCAGAACATGGCCATAGCCAGCAGCAGCAGAGCTGTCCAGCGCATAGCAGCGCTGTCACGAAGTGTCTTTTGAATCTGTTGTGTCATTTCTATTTTTCGTTATTCCGTTATTTCGAATTATTTCAGCCACATGTCCAAGAAGTCGAAGAAGGTACGCTGCCAGAGAATACCGTTCTGAGGCTTCAGCACCCAGTGGTTCTCGTC
>CAMJIA010000096.1 GCA_946405695.1 uncultured Prevotellaceae bacterium
TTTCGTAACTTTGCCCAGACAAAAACTACAATTACTAATTTATAACAAAACAGATTATTTCTATGAAGGACTTACAGATGTACATTAATGGCCAGTTCTGCGAAAGTTCGAACGGCAAGTGGATTGATGTGTTGAACCCATCAACAGAGGAGGTTATCTCCCGTCAACCAGAAGGAACAATTGAAGACGTGAACCGTGCCCTGGATGCTGCACGTGCTGCCCAGAAGCAGTGGGGAAAGACTCCTGCCATAGAGCGTGCACAGTATCTGTTGAAGATGGCTGAAGGCATCAAGAAACGCGAGCAGGAATTTACTGAGATTATCATGCGTGAGCAGGGTAAGACCCGCACATGGGCTTCCATTGAAGTGGGTGCTACCATTGCCTATTTTGAGTATATGGCCTCTTTTGCTCGTCATATCGAGGGTGAGATCATCCCGTCAGACCGTCCCAACGAGACCATCCTGCTGACTAAGAAGCCTATTGGTGTTGTGGCAGGCATTCTGCCTTGGAACTTCCCGTTCTTCTTGATTGCTCGCAAGGCTGGTGCTGCGCTGATAGCTGGATGTACCATTGTTATCAAGCCCTCACAGCTCACTCCTGAGAACTGTACGGAGTTTGCAAAGGTGGTTGCTGAAACAGGCCTTCCCGCTGGTGTTATCAATATTGTTACCGGTAAGGGTTCGGTTATTGGCAACGAGATGGCGGGTTCTCCCAAGATTGACATTGTCAGCGTAACGGGTTCTGTTGGTGCTGGTGAGAGCATTATGGCTGCAGCATCGAAGAATATCACCAAGGTTTCTCTTGAGTTGGGTGGTAAAGCTCCCGCCATTGTCATGAATGACGCTGATTTGGAGCGTGCAGCTCAGTGGATTGTTGACAGTCGTATTGGTAACAATGGTCAGATATGCAATAATGCCGAGCGTGTCTATGTACAGAAGGAGGTAAAGGATGCGTTCACAAAGATTCTGGTGGACAAGATGTCGAAGGTGAAAGTTGGCGACCCCTGCAAGGATGAGACCGTAGATATGGGTCCGCTGGTAGAACAGCGTGCTCTGGAGAGTGTCACCGAGAAGGTTGAACGTGCTATTGGCCAGGGTGCTAAGTTGCTGTGTGGTGGCCATCGTGTAGGCGACAAAGGCTATTTCTATGCTGCCACTGTTCTGGACAACTGTCGTCAGGATATGGATATCATCCACGAGGAGACCTTCGGTCCGGTTATTCCTCTCGTAGAGTTTGAGACACTCGATCAGGTCATAGAATGGGCTAACGACTGCGAGTACGGTCTTGCATCGAGTATCTTCACCAAGGACCTCAACGTTGCCGTCAAGGCTTGTCGCGAGTTGGAGTTTGGTGAGACATACATCAATCGTGAGCACTTCGAGGCCATTCAGGGCTTCCATGCTGGTGTCAAGAAGAGTGGTATTGGCGGTGCTGACGGCAAGCATGGTGTCGATGAGTATCTCGTCACTCATGTCACCTACCTTGATACTTGGGAGGATATGTAATGACAAAAGGCTCGGCATGATGAAAGTGCCGAGCCTTTTGGTTCTATTTGCGTTCTAGCTCTTCTTTGAGGAAGCGGGGCGTGTAGCCTTTATCACTGTTAGCCACCTCTTCTGGCGTACCCGTAGAGAGAATTGTTCCACCACCACGTCCGCCCTCAGGTCCCATGTCGATGATATGGTCAGCCTGACGGATAACGTCGAGATTATGCTCGATGACGAGGACGGTATTGCCGCGGTCTACCAAGCGACGCAGTACCTCCATAAGGATTCGAATGTCCTCGAAGTGCAGACCTGTAGTGGGCTCGTCGAGGATATAGAACGTTTTGCCAGTATCCTTTTTCGAAAGTTCGGCAGCCAGCTTGATGCGCTGGCTCTCGCCGCCGGAGAGGGTCGTTGATGGTTGACCTAACTTAATATATCCAAGACCCACGTCCTGGATGGTCTTGATCTTACGCAGGATGTCGGGCACGTTCTCGAAGAATTCGCAGGCCTGATTGATGGTCATGTCGAGTACATCGGCAATGGACTTACCCTTGAAACGTACTTCTAGCGTCTCGCGGTTGTAGCGCTTGCCGTGACACTCCTCGCAGGGCACCTGGATGTTGGGCAGGAAATTCATCTCGATGGTTTTGTAACCATTGCCGCCGCACGTCTCGCAACGTCCACCCTTAACATTAAACGAAAAACGACCAGGTTTATAACCGCGAATCTGCGCTTCGGGCAGGTTGACAAACAGCGAACGGATGTCGCTGAAGACACCGGTGTAGGTGGCTGGGTTGGAGCGTGGTGTACGACCGATAGGACTCTGGTCGACGTTCACCACCTTATCTATATATTTCAGTCCCCCAATACTGTCGTAGGGCAGCGGCGCCTGCAGCGAGCGATAGAAATGCTTGGAGAGGATGGGGTAGAGTGTCTCGTTGATGAGGGTGGACTTACCTGAACCCGATACACCTGTGACGACGATGAGTTTACCTAAAGGAAATTCTGCCGTGATGTTCTTCAGGTTGTTGCCGCGACAGCCGGTAAGGACCAAGCATTGATTGGTGGTGGTTTTCTTTGTTGCGACAGAGTCGCAGCGTATGGTGCCATTGAGGTACTGAGCGGTAAGTGTGTTGCTCTTCAGTAGTTCAGCGGGAGTACCTTGGAAGACCACTTCGCCACCTTTGCGACCTGCCTTAGGACCAATATCGACGATATAGTCGGCACTGAGCATCATATCGCGGTCGTGCTCAACAACGATAACGGTATTGCCTAGGTCGCGCAGTTCCTTGAGCGAACGGATGAGTCGCTCGTTGTCACGCTGGTGCAGTCCGATGGATGGCTCGTCGAGGATGTAAAGTACGTTGACCAGTTGTGAACCAATCTGTGTGGCCAGTCGGATACGCTGACTCTCACCGCCCGACAGCGAGGCCGACTGACGATTCAGCGACAGGTAGTCGAGGCCTACATCCAATAGGAAGTCCAGACGAGTGCGGAGCTCCTTGAGTATCTCTGTGGCAATCTGTTGCTGCTGGTTGTCTAAGTGTTTTTCCACTTCGTTGAGCCATTCGCGCAACTCATCAAGATCCATATTCGCCAGTTCGGCAATGTTTTTATCCCAGATTTTATAAGATAGCGCTTCGCGGTTCAGTCGTTGGCCGTGACACTCAGGACACTGGCACTCGGCCAGAAACTGCTCGGCCCATTTCTCTGAGCCCAAGGACGGACCGCGACGTGAAGTTGGTGTGCTGTCATCGTCGTCCATGACGGAGCGCAGATACTTAATGACGCCGTCGTAATCAACAAAGTAATCGCTGGAGGTATGTACCAGTTCCTTGTCGATACGGACTGGTTCGAGGGTGCCATATAGAATCTCGTTGAGTGCCTCCTCGGATATCTCTTCAATAGGTGTCTTGATGTCGCATTCGTAATTGGCAAGGATGGCACTGATCTGCCAGAAGATCATCTGGTTCTTGTACTTGCCAAGGGGTACGATACCTCCGTCGTGGATGGAATGCTTGCGGTTAGGGATGACTTTGGAAAGGTCTATTTCGTTGATATATCCCAGACCTTTGCAACGGGGACAGGCACCTTGCGGAGAGTTGAACGAGAAGGTGTTGGGTGCAGGATCACCATAGGAAATACCTGTGGTGGGACACATCAGACGACGGGAGAAGTGCTTCACGGAACCTGTCTCATGGTCCATAATCATGAGGAGACCCTCGCCCTGTTTCATAGCTATCTGGACGCTCTTCTTCAAACGGTCGTCAGCACCTTTCACTGCCAAGCGGTCAACGACCACCTCAATGTCGTGGTTCTTGTAACGGTCTACCTTCATGCCTGGCATCAGTTCCTTCACTTCGCCATCGATACGAACGTGGAGGTAGCCCTTGCGGCGCATGGACTCGAAGAGTTCACGGTAGTGGCCCTTACGACTCTTGACCAATGGCGCTAAGATGAGAATCTTCTTACCTGCATAATCGCTCTGAATCATCTCAATGACTTTCTCCTCCGTGTATTTCACCATTGGCTCACCTGTGGCATAGCTGTAGGCATGTCCGGCACGGGCAAAGAGCAGACGCATGTAGTCGTAAATCTCCGTGGTGGTGCCCACAGTAGAACGTGGATTCTTGTTAGTGGTCTTCTGTTCGATGCTAATGACGGGCGAAAGACCCGTTATCTTGTCAACATCAGGACGTTCCATGCCACCAAGGAAGTTGCGGGCATAGGCCGAGAATGTCTCGATATAGCGGCGTTGTCCTTCGGCAAAGATGGTGTCGAAAGCCAACGACGACTTACCACTACCACTTAGACCAGTAATGACTGTCAATGAGTTGCGTGGTATCTCTACGTCGATATTCTTCAGGTTGTGGACACGGGCGCCGAAGACTTGGATTTTTTCCATTTTTAGATAATGAGTCTAATGGGATTAATGGACTTTTTATGGGTTGGTGTTGTCCACCGTATTGAAGTTACGCAGCAGGTTGACATCGCGGCGGATGCTATACTCCATACCATCTGCACCACGCGCCTTGACATAGACAAAATAGACACCGTCCTTGACGGGATGACCATTGTGGGTGCCATCCCATCCGCTTTTTTCGTTCTGCCAGTCAGTCCAGTCGTAAAGTTTCTGACCATGTCGATTAAAGATGTAGGCGTGGAACTCGACAATACTTTTCGTATTAGTCTTTGCCTGCAAGTAGTCATTGATTCCGTCACCGTTGGGCGAGAAGGCATTGGGTATCTCCAGGTGACTGTCGCTGATAGTGATGTTCATGCTCTTTGTCTCGATGATGTCACCGTCGAGCACGACATTGAGGGTAATCGTGTTTTTGCCAGCTGCCGTGAATGTATAGCTGGTGTTCTCTTCATAGCGTGTGACATTGATGTCGGCCGAGGTATTGGTGATGTGCCACTCGATAGCTGCTGCAGGATCAAGATTCGATGGGTTCGATGTGAACTGCACATAGAGTGGGGCTTCAGCGTTGAAATCTTCAGTTGCCACTACCTCAACACCATTCTTGTCAGCGTATGTTGCCTTGAGTTCAATGTCAGCAGAAGCTGTTGTTGCCAACAGACAAAAGGCAAAAAGGGTTAATAATTTACCTATTTTCATGTTTGATATGCGAAT
>CAMJIA010000097.1 GCA_946405695.1 uncultured Prevotellaceae bacterium
CTCCTGCTCGGAGTAGATGGTCTTGTGGTGCTTGTAGCCCTCGATGGTCTTGTCGGAGCCAATGCCAACATACAACTCTCCATACTGTGCTGCCTGTCGGAAGAACTCTACGTGTCCGCTGTGCAGCAGGTCGTAACATCCTGATACAAAGACTTTCTTCATGCTATTCTTGTTAGAAGAAACCCCTCCGAAACTGGAGGGGCTTCTGGTTTTGATTGACCTTGCGGTATTACAGGTTCAGGCTCTTCTTGATGGCCTCAATCTTCTCTTCGGCAGCCTTCGTGCAGCGCTCGTAGTCGGCAGCGCCCTTAAACGAAGGATCCTTCACCTCGGTATAGAACTTAATCTTAGGCTCCGTACCAGAAGGACGAACAGAAACCTTGGTACCATCCTCGCAGAACCACTGCAGCACGTTAGACTTGGCAGGCATGTCGAGAGGCTTCACGCCATCGGCAGTCTTGGTCTCCAACAGTTGGTAGTCCTTCTGCAGCACAATCTTCGAACCACCCAGATCCTTCGGCGGGTTAGCACGGAAGTCGGTCATCATCTGCTTGATCTCGTCGGCACCCGACTTACCTGGACGAACGACGTTGATGGTTACCTCGCGAGAGAAGCCATACTCCTTGTAGATATTCATCAGCAGGTCATAGAGCGTCATGCCGTTGTCGCGAGCCCATGCAGCAATCTCACAAATCAGACAGATAGCTGCGGGGGAGTCCTTATCGCGTACCTTATCATATGGCAGGAAGCCGAATGATTCCTCACCACCGCCGATATACTTCTTCTTGCCTTCGTTGACACGAATCTCGTTGGCAATCCACTTGAAGCCGGTGTAGCAGTCCTTATATTCCACCTGATTCTTCTTGGCAATCTCAGCGATAACCTCGGTAGTTACGATGGTCTTCACCAGGAACTCGTTGCCCTTCAGCTGACCGAGCTTCTTCTTGTTAGCGATGATGTACCAAGAGAACATCATACAGGTCTGGTTACCATTCAGAATCTCCCACTCGCCCTTTGAGTTGCGGCAAACGATAGCCAAGCGATCGGCATCGGGGTCAGAAGCGATAACGAGGTCAGCATTCAGCTTGGTACCCAGCTTCATACCCAAAGTCATAGCCTCGGCATTCTCTGGGTTCGGACTGACAACTGTTGGGAAGTTACCATCGATAACCATCTGCTCAGGAACCACGTGGATATTCTGGAAGCCCCAAGAGCGAAGAGCCATAGGGATAATCACGCGGCCTGTGCCGTGCATGGGTGAATAGACAATGTTCAGGTCCTTCTGGCGCAGGATGACATCCTGGTCAACCATAGCCTCCTTGACAGCCTGAATGTAGTCCCAGTCCATCTCACCACCGATAGGAATGATCAAGTCCTTGTTGGCCTGCCACTTCACGTCGCTGATGTTCACCTTCTCGACCTCGGCAATGATACCTACATCGTGAGGAGTCAGCACCTGAGCACCATCGTCCCAGTAAGCCTTGTAACCATTGTACTCGCGAGGGTTGTGAGAAGCGGTGACGTTGACACCAGCCTGACAACCGAGGTGACGGATAGCGTATGAGATCTCTGGTGTAGGACGCAGGCTCTCGAACAGATAAACCTTGATGCCGTTGGCTGAGAAGATGTCGGCAACGGTCTCTGCAAACATGCGACCGTTGTTACGGCAGTCGTGACCAACAACCACTGAGCACTGCTTGCCGGGGAATGCCTTCAGAATGTAGTTGGCAAAGCCCTGAGTAGCCATACCCACGATATACTTGTTCATGCGGTTAGTACCGGCACCCATGATACCACGCAGTCCACCTGTACCGAATTCCAGGTCGCGATAGAAAGCGTCAATCAGGTCTGTCTTGTCGGCATTATCCAACATTGCCTGAACTTCCTTACGAGTCTCCTCATCAAAGGCCGGAGAGAGCCATTCCTTTGCACGTGCCTCGCACTGAGCAATGAGTTGAGCGTTGTTTTCCATATTATACCATTTATAGATTAGTAATATAATAACGCAAAGATACTGATTTATTTTCGAAATCAGTATCTTTAGTCTGCATTTTTTACATTTTTTATTATTTACTGCCGTTGTTTCATCAGCCGGTCTATCTCTTCGAACTGTTTACCCTTGTTCAGATTAAGATAGATACGATAGAGCCCAGGGCCCCAGCGTTGGATGTCGTCGGGCATCAGTTTGCGGTATCTCTCCATCATCGGCATAGCGTCGGTGTAGAGCTTCGTCAACTGCTGACGGTACTTGCGCGGCTCGTTAAGCTGTTCCAATGCCAGCGCTTGGTTAAGATAGCAGGTGGCAATATTGAAATAGGGCTCAGGATGTTCCTCGTTGGCGCTAATCATCTGACGACTGATGGCAATGCACTCGTCGTAGCGGTTCATGTTCAGCAGCGCTATGGACTTTGCCAGCAGGAAGAGCTCGTTGTCTGGATGGTTCTTCAGCCCCTGCTCAGCCAACTGCAGAACGGTGGCGTTGTCGCCCTGTCCCTTGTGGTAGTCAGCCAGACGTGGAAAGAAATATGGATAGGTAGGGAACAACTTGAAGCCAAGGTTCAGCGTGTTGATGTATTCCTCCACGTTGTTCAGCTGCTGGTAGGCCTCGCACATATAGTGCAACACGAAGCGAGACTTTTCCTTGTCGACAAGTGCCAGCTGACTGTATTTCAGCGTCTTCTTGGCGTCCTTCAACTTGAAACCGCATAATGTGGCCCAATAGGCTGCCTGCGGAATTTGCTTGTCACTCTCCAGGTATTTATAGTCCGTAAATAACGGTTGATGGGCCGCACCGATATACAGGTCGAAATAGTCGAAGGCCGTCTTGTAGTCCTCGCGACGGACCTGATAGGTTCCACCATAATATAGGTTGGGGCGCAACTGGTTCAGTTGCTCAGCATGCTCCTTGCGGTACTCAGGCTTCACACGCCCCTTTTTGTCGGGGAGCACGTCCAGCGAGTCCAGCGACTCAGCAATGAGGTACATTCGCTTGGTGATGTTGAAGAAGGCTGCCGTGTCGTACTTCTGCTTCAGATAGAGCTTCTCGTTGGCCTGCGCATATTGTCCTGCCACCGCATCATACCAAGTGGCATAAACCTTCGCATTCTTGCGATGGGTAGTGTCGGCCAGAAGCCCAGTCATCAGCTTCTCAGCCTTGTCATAGTCCTTGCCACTCTTAATATAGGTACGCGCTTGTGACAGCTCTTTCTTCTGAGCCCACAGACCCGTTGCTGTCATCATCAAGAGAAGCGTAGAAATTGCTATTTTGACTTTCATAAACTTGTGGTAACGGCTAACGCAAGCGGTCAGCGGCACGCACCAGTTTCTCGTCGGCCAGAACACCACGACGGGCCAGCAGACAGAATATGGCGGCGATGATGGGCAAAGAAGCCGTCAAGGGCAGTTGTTCAGAAAGCTTTCCCTGCTGAATGAGTACAGCCAGTACAACATACCAGGCAATGTTGACCAGGATGGCGCTGAGGCACAGCGTGGCCTGCAAAGGACGACGTTTGAAGAGGAAGATGGCTATCAGCGCGATGGCCGAGGCCAGAATCTGAACGATAAATAGCAGCCATGCCTGGAAATGAACCATTCCGAGGATGACTGCTATTAATAGGAATAATGTTTGTTTACGCTGAATCATGGGGTTTGCAGGGCGTTTAGTTGTTAAATGCCTGCTGTTCACGAGGGTCGCGCCAGTAGATTTTGTCTTCTACAAACTCCTGTGTAGCCAGCAATGAGGGCTTCGGCAGCTTCTCGTAGTAGCGTGAAATCTCAATCTGCTCGCGGTTCTCGAAGACTTCCTCCAGCGAATCGTTATAAGAGGCAAACTCAGCCAGCTTCTTCGACAGGTCTTCCTTGATCTGAATGCTGATCTGGTTGGCACGCTTGGAGATGATTGCTACGCTCTCGTAGATGTTGCCGGTCTCTTCGCAGAGATCCATGATGTTACGTGTTACGGTGTTTACCGGTGCTTTTGATTTCTTGTAATCCATATTATAAAATTAATCTTTTGTTATTTTCTTACATTTCGTGATAAAATCCTGGGCGGTCTTGGCCTCCTTGGACTCAGGGAACTCGTTGAGGAAACCATAGCACTCATCCTCAGCGTCGCGATAACGCTCCAACTTCTTGGCCTCGGAACTGTTCTTGGCCAGATAGTACTTGCTCTTCATGATGAGCACGCAGAAGTCCTCACGCTTGGAAGTGTAAGGATAAGCCTTCAGCGCATTCTGGGCGGTGATGATGCAAGCCTCGTAGTTCGACTCGGTACCATCGTTGATATTGCCAAAGTAACCACCAAGGTTGTAGTAGAGTTTGGCGGAGAGCAACTCTTTCTGCACCAAATTGTCCTGCAGAGTGAAGAGTCGGGTCTGAGCAACATCACGGAGTTTGGAGTCGGGGAAGTAGTCCATGAAGTTTTGATAAGCCGTGATGGCACCTACAGTAGGCGTCTGGTCGAGACGGGGCTCAGGAACGCTCTCGTAGAGTGCCTGACCGATATAAAATGCTGCCTGCTCGGCATAGTCGCCCTTGGGATAGCTCTGGAAATACTTCTTGAAGGTCTGACTGGCTGACTCATAATCACGATTGTTGTACTCTGCCAAAGCCAGCATATAAAGACTCTCCTGAGCATTGCCACGTCCCTTCTGTGAAATGACAAGGTCCTGCAGCAGTTGAGAAGCCTGTCCGAACTTGCCCATAGCAAAAAGTTGCTTGGCACCTTCGTATTTATATGACAAATCGTCCGACCTCAACAAATGGTTATACTCGTTGGTGCATCCTGTCAGAAAGACAGCCGTCAAGAGTGAAAGAAAAATGGTTTTCTTCATGCGATTTTCTAAATTGACGTGCAAAATTACTCATTTCCATTGAGAAAAACAAAGTTTTTTGATAAAAATTAGGATTAGGGGCATGGAATTAGGAATAATTTTGTAATTTTGCACAACTTATGGACTATATTCTGACCTCACAATACAAACCTACAGGCGACCAGCC
>CAMJIA010000098.1 GCA_946405695.1 uncultured Prevotellaceae bacterium
CATTGGCCTCCTTATAGAACAAACCCGTATAGCGGCTCTCGAAAGAGAAACCTTTTTCCTGCTGGCGGCAGTGGTCGTTCCACTCGATGTCCATCTCCTTATAGGAAGGAGCAAACACGCCAGCCAGGCCCTTGGTCTCCAAGGCCATGCTCAGCATATAGTCCTTGCCCAGACGGTACCGCAGGGCGATGTGTCCGCCATTGGTAGCCTTAGCTATCATGGTGACGGTAGTGTCTGTGACATCTGTAGGAGTGAAAAACAGCTCGTTGGTCACGATGTTCTCCTGCTTGCCAGCCAGCATGAAGTTCAACTGCTGGTCCTTGATGTCGAACAAGGTGACGTCGTTGCTACCGTCAATGCTCTGGAAGTTATGGATGACGGCCTTCTCAATGGTACCGCCATTGGTGTTCAGTGTCAGTGTCAGCTTACCATTCTTTAGCACTACCTGCTCTGACACACCCTGCTTGGCAGCGTGGAAGAGAGAGGTGGTGTCAAGTAGCAGCCAGCTGTTGCTGTCAGTGACAGCTTCCTTTACGGCTGCGGCCTGCTGAGCGGCTTTCTGGGCACTATCTTTCTGGATGGCTGCAATACTGTCTTGCTTGCGTGCGGCTTCTATCTGTTCTGCTGATGGCTGGTTCCACCAACTGAAACCAATCAGGACTAATGCTATCAGTACGAAGCCGATAATGGTGTCTCTATTCATTGTTGATTTTTACCTTATTAATATAAAACGCTTGCAAAGGTACGAAAAAAAGGTTAGTTTTCCCATATTTTATTTTATTATTTTTTCGTTTTATAATTTTTTCATTATCTTTGCAGGCAGTTATGAAACAAAAATACATCCTGTTAATTGCCGTGTTGCTGCTGACAACGCTTAGTGTCAGTGCGCAACGCCGTGCGAAAAAGCCTGTCAAGGCTGAGGTGCCCGATACGGCACTGGTGGTGAAACAGTATCTGGACTCGCTGAACGTGATGCGCCAGCGTTTGGACTCTCTACAGCAGGTCAACGACCAACTGCGTACCGAGCAGAACGACGGCCGCTATTTCCGACTGTTCGCACCTACTACGTTCTATCATTCCGGTGCCCAGAAGACGCTGTCGTTACAACCGAAATCTGACGACGAGGTGGCTGATGCCATCGATCAGGCGATGATGAATATCTACCTGCGTCGTCCAGACCTGGTGGTGAATAATGAGTCGAACCTGCAGGCAGCGGGTACTATTCGAGAAGATGTCAATCAGGAACTGACGCAAGAGCTGGATTTGACAGATATTGCGGCACCAGTGCCTGAAGAGCCGGAGGCTGTACCCATCAGTATTGTGATACAGAAGCCGAACTTCTGGAAATTCAAGGGCGACGGCTACCTGCAGTTCCTGCAGAACTACGTGTCGAGCAACTGGCATAAGGGTGGCGAAAGCAACTATTCGGCAGTGGCTGCAGCCAATCTGGAGCTGAACTACAACGATAAAGACCGCATCACCTTCGACAACAAGCTGGAGATGAAGCTGGGTGTGCAGACGTCGCCCTCAGATACTGTTCACAAGTACAAAACCAACAACGACCTGCTGCGTCTCACCAGTAAGTTGGGTATTCAGGCGCATAAGAAGTGGTACTATACCTTGCAGTTGCTGGCTTATACGCAGTTTGCACGCGGCTTTAAGGCTAACAACGAGAAGGTTTTCTCAGACTTTACCTCACCATTCGACCTGAATATCGGTATCGGTATGCAGTATAACGTCGATGCGCTGGGGGGTAAGCTGAAAGGCACACTGAACTTCCTGCCCTTTGCGTTCAACTTCCGCTATGTAGCCCGTGAAGCCCTGATTGAAGCCAATGGTATTCATAGCGGACACCACACCATGGAGGACTTTGCTTCGCAGTTTACGGGAGAGTTGAAGTGGAACATCGTTGATCAGGTGTCGTGGAAGACGCGCCTCTTTGCCATTACCACTTATCATCAATCAAAGATTGAGTGGGAAAACCAGTTCGAGCTGAAGGTGACGAAGTATATCTCTGCAAACCTCTTCCTCTATCCGCGCTTTGACGACGGAAACGTCCGCGACGACGATATGGGGTACTTCCAGCTGCAGGAGTGGAGCTCCATTGGTTTGACGTATAGCTTTTAGCAATAAAAAAGCGCTGCCGTTTGGCAGCGCTTTTTTATTGTTCTTAACTTCTGGCCTCTTACTTCTTGTCAGCTTCTGTCATGTCGCCTTCAATATAGAGGCGGGTCATTTCAACTGCACCATTAGTGCGAACGGTGATAGACTTCTTGAAGTGACCGGGAAACTTGCCCTCACCATTGTATGTTACCTTGATTTCACCCTTCTCACCGGGCTTGACAGGCTCCTTGGTGTATTCGGGAACGGTGCATCCGCAGGAGGCAATGGCCTGATTGATAACCAGAGGCTGCTCGCCGACATTGGTGAAGTTGAACACGCACGACACAACGGGATTGGCTTCTGAGAAGGTACCGAAGTTGTGAGTGGTCTTTTCAAACTTTATCTGAGCGGGATTCTGGGCCATAGCCAGCATTAGTCCGCATACCAGCATAAGTGCTGAAAGAATTGTTCTTTTCATAGCTGTTACTTTTTAATGGTTCTTCAATCGCGATAGATATATAAGTTGTTTAGAACTTAGCCATCTTGATAGCTACCACAGCGCACTCGTCGCCCTTATTGCCCAAACGTCCACCAGCACGATCCTGTGCCTGCTGCATATTCTCAGTAGTCAGCAGGCCGAAGACCACGGGGATGTTGTTGGTGGCGTTCAGACGGGCAATGCCCTGAGTGACACCTTGGCAGATGTAGTCGAAGTGGGGCGTCTCGCCGCGGATGACACAGCCTAGCACGATGACGGCATCGTAGCCGTCGTTGAGTGTCATCTGACGGGCTCCGTAGATGAGCTCAAAAGAGCCGGGTACGGTCTTCACGTGGATGTTCTCTGGCAGTGCCCCGTGCTTCTCCAATGTCGATACGCAGCCGTCGAGCAGGGCTCCTGTTATTTCAGGATTCCACTCTGACACCACGATACCGAAAATCATGTTCGACGCATCGGGTACCTTGGCGGCATTGTATTCCGACAGATTCTTAGTTGCCATATCTTGCCTTTTACTTCTTACATCTTACATCTTTCGATGTACTTGTCGATGCTCTGGTACTGCATAGAGTTGAAGTACTTCTCCTTGACCTCTTCGTAGAGCTTCAGAGCCTCGTCCTTCTTACCCTGGCTCTCCAGAATCTCACCAGCCTGGATGAGGAACGTGGGAGACAGCGAGTTGTTGTCAGCCATCTTGGCAGCCTTCTTCAGGTGCTCAACAGCCTTGTCCAACTGGTTCAGGTTTGCATAGGCGTTACCCAGTGCACCCTCTGCAGCAGGGCTAATCATCTGGTCACCCTTGCCACTGAACTGCTCCAGTGCGTTGACAGCCTCCTGCCACTTGCCGAGGTTGGCTTGGCAGATGCCGATATAGAGCTGAGCCAGATTGCCAGCGTCGGTAGCGCTGTAGTCGGCAGCTACCTTCTGGAAACCAACAAGGGCCTTGTCGTACTGCTGCTGGTCGAAGAGTTCCTGACTCTTGGCGAGCTCGGTGCTGGCCTCATTGGCGCGTGGCTCAAAATAATAGTTGTTTGCGAGAATAACGCATACGATGATAGCGATAACGGCTGCTACGCCGCCAACGATGGCCTTCTTGTACTTGTCGAAGAAGGCTTCGGTCTTAGTGACCTGCTGCTCCTCTACAGGAGCTGCTTTCTGATTGTTTGTTGCCATTTTTATTGTTTTATTTTTTCGTTCTTTCTTGTTTCAAGGGCGTAGTCCCTGTTCGTGATTAGCCACAAATCGGGTGCAAAGGTACAAATTAGTGAGCAAAAAACCAAATAAAAACAAAAATTTTCTTATCTTTATATGAGAAATGATACTTCATTTGTACAGGCATAGATAATATAATAGGACAACAATGATTTGAAGGGACGTCATCTATGACTCGCTCCCACGTCATCTTCGGGTGCTTCCGACGTCATCTACGACCCGTTCCGATGATACTTTAGGGGGGTAAAGTATCATCGGAACGACCGCAAGATGCCATCGGAACGGGTGCAAGGAACGTCAGGAACGACCCTAAAGTGACGTAACAAACATTAAACGTACATTATTGAACAATAAGCGTGCCTTATTGCCGAATAACGAACGAGTATTTTTGACTTCTTCGAAGGTACTTCCGCTCGAAAATGCAAAGAAAAATAAGTTTTCCTTTTGCATTTTCCTCGCTTATTCGTACCTTTGCATACGAAATGATACTTAGGAAGCTGTCGATACTGAACTACAAGAACATTGGCGAGGCCCAGTTGGAGCTGTCGCCCAAAATGAACTGCTTCATCGGTAGCAATGGCATGGGTAAGACAAATGTGCTCGATGCCGTGTACTACCTTTCGTTCTGTAGGTCGGCATCGAACCCTATTGACTCGCAGGTGATACGCCATGAGGAGCCTTTCTGTATGATAGAAGGGGAATATGAAGAGGATATCATCTCTGTGGGTATGAAGCGAGGGCAGAAGAAGCACTTCAAACGCAACAAGAAAGAGTACAAACGACTGTCGGAGCACATCGGACTGATACCGTTGGTGGTGGTGTCGCCTGCTGATGCCATGCTCATAGAAGGTGGTAGCGAGGAGCGTAGAAAACTGATGGATATGGTCATCGCACAGTACGACCGCTCGTATATCGATGCGCTGAGCCGCTACAACAATGCCTTGCAGCAGCGTAACATTCTGTTGAAGATGGAGGACCCGGCGCCCGACACCTTGGTGCTGCAGCTATGGGAGGAGCAGATGGCTGAAGCTGGTGAGACGTTGTATGAGAAGCGCCGTGCCTTTGTCGACGAGCTGATACCTCTGTTCC
>CAMJIA010000099.1 GCA_946405695.1 uncultured Prevotellaceae bacterium
AGAGATGGTAGTCGGCAGGAGCCTTCTCCATATCCACATCGAAGAGTCCACGATAGCGAACATAATTGGAAGGCTTCTTGTCTTCGTCAATATCGAGGTGATTGAAGATGCGCGAGGGATTGATGAAACCGTAACGGTAGCCATAGGCATAGCGCAGACAGGCCTTCGTGAGGTGGTAGTCCAGTCGGGCAGCTACATGGTTGATGTCACCATCGCCTTCCGTAAACTGCAACTGGCGCAGCAGCTGCAGGTCACACTCAATGGCGTCGACATAGAATGCCTGCTCGGAGAAACCAACATTTCCCACCCGATGCAGATAGGCTAACAGCGAGTCGGCGCGATAGTCAACGCCTGCCCTATCAACCCACAACAACTGGGCATCGGGCTGTTCGTAATAATCGCGCACCCTACGGTCTGCCTCTGTGACAGCACCTTCTTTCTGGGCTGTTGAACGAACCAACTGGGTTATTTGCTCGAAGTCAAAAACAAACGCAGGCGCCTTCATATCAGAAAACGCCTCCATTGTTATCTCCTTGTTCTTAAAAGTGTTATCCTTGCCACAGCCTGTCAGGAGCAGTGCTGCCAAGGTCAGTAGTCCGATCAGCGAACAGAAACCTTTCTGACTACCTTTCCGATTTTTAAGATATAGCAACCTTTTGGTACATTTAGTTCAATCTTCTGAGCGGGGCTCTCTACCTTTACCGACATGATGCAGCGACCTGTCAACGACACGACTTCCAACGTCTGTCCCTGACCACCTGTTACGGTGACGGTCTGTCCACTAATGGTAATAGTGATATTCTCCTCAACAAATTCCTCTATGCCTGGAGCCACAGGAATTGCTGCTACCAAAGAAGGCACAGCAAGCAACATTGTGAGAGACATAGATAATATGAGTAATGTTTTCTTCATAAGCAACAATCGATTATTTGGTGCAAAGATAGAAAAAAACTACGTAGATTCCAAATTTTTAGGCAAAAAAATCACTGTCAGACATCAAAAACATCCATTTCGTTGGTCAGACGGCTATTTTCGAATACTTCACGGGCTTCGTCAAGCAACACTTCCTCTCGCTCATAGCGCGACGAATAGTGTCCCAACAGCAACTGTCCCACACCTGCCTCACGAGCCACCAGAGCAGCCTGTCGGGCTGTTGAATGGTTATATTTCTGAGCCATCAGCAGGTTGTCCTCACCATAGGTGCTTTCATGGTAGAGGGTGTTCACACCTTGCAGACGTTCCGCCAGCGCTGGCATATAACGGGTATCGCTGACATAGGCATAGCTTCGGGGAGCATCGGCAGGCTCCACCAATCGTTCGTGGGCAATCTCCTCCCCTTCTTCTGTCGTCCATCCCGCTCCTGCCTTAATGTTATTGAACTGACTGACGGGAATGCCATAGAAGTCTGCCACATCACGACGGATATGGGGTAACGAGGGCTTTTCACGGAACAGATAACCACAACAATGTACTCGGTGCTCCAAGGGAAGTGTCTCTACCGTCAGCGAACGGTCATCATAGATGATTTGCTGTTTAGTGGTATCCACAGGAACAAACGCCACCTCGTAGTCTAAGTCACGACAGAAGAAATCTATCTGTCGTTGAAGAATATCCGCAAGTTCAGCTGGAGCATAGACCGTCAACTTGGCTGTACGACCCAGCAGACCAAAGGTGCTCAGCATGCCGATAAGTCCGAAACAATGGTCGCCATGCAGATGGGTAATGAAGACAGCGCTAATCTTTGTAAAGCGCAGACGCGAACGGCGCAGTTGTATCTGTGTGCCCTCACCGCAGTCGACGAGGAACAGTTTGCCCCGCACTTCCACAACCTGTGCAGAAGGGAAATGTTTTAGCGTTGGCAAAGCGCTGCCACAACCCAATATATGTACTTGAAACGGTTCCAAGTGCCTATTACATCTTAAAGTCGTCGTATGACGAGTCTTCCAACTTCACATCAGTGCCATAAGTTTCCTTGGGCTTCTGACGACCATATTCAAAGGTTTCTTCCTCGTCTTTATATACCAGTGAGTCGGCGGTAAGCTTCACGATGTCATAGACGCTCATTTCCTCAACGTCGCTGGCACCATCACGAACAAGGACAATCTCCAGACGCCCCTGGCTCAAGCGCCATGTACGGTAAATAATGCTGCTCTGGTCGATGCTTTCTGCCACACCACCTTCCTTGATGCTGATACCAACCTCGTCACTGCCATCAATAGGATTCGGCATTACCCAGTTACCCAACAACGTAGTCTGGTTGATAACCATCTTGGCCGCAGTCTTGGCATCGTTAGGCAATACAGCCATGCGATCACCCACCTGCAGACCGCCATACACCCTATCCTTTTCCTTGGCATTGGAAATGTCAAGCATCAGCGTGTCGCCCGTATCCGTAATCATCTGCAACATGTTCATCGAGGTGCCTTCACCACAGATGCCGTACAAGGTAGAGTCAACCGTCAGGTTTAGCGAATCACCATTGTCAAACGGCACCTGCTGCGCCTTGTTACCACAGCTGCCCATCGTTAATACGACGGCAGCAACCAATAGAACAATACCTATCTTCTTCATATCTTTAAGCTTTTATATCATCACTATTTTTCTCCATTTGTTTCGCTTCATTCCAGAGGGCATCCATCTCTTCCAACGTCATCTCCGTCAATGGGCGCCCGGCCTTGATGCTGTGCTGTTCGATGTAGTTGAAGCGACGAATGAACTTCTGGTTGGTCTTCTCCAATGCATTGTCTGGATTCAGTTTATACAGACGAGCGGCATTAATCACAGAGAACAGGAAATCGCCCAACTCCTCTTCGGAACGTTCGCGGTCGTCACGCTGCAGCTCATCCTCCAACTCGCGCAACTCCTCACGGACCTTTGCCCATACATCCTTACGGTCTTCCCAGTCAAAACCCACATGACGGGCTTTGTCTTGAATGCGATAGGCCTTGATGAGCGAAGGCAATGAGGCAGGAACACCTGCCAACACGGTCTTGTTTCCGCCCTTCTCTTTCTGCTTGATTTGCTCCCAATTGTCGAGCACCTGTTCCACATTCTTTACCTTGGCAAATTCCCTTTCCTCTTCGTTCTCGCCATAGGGTAAAGGACGAGGATTTGGAGCACCAATCTGCGAAGGATGATACACATGAGGATGGCGGAATATTAGTTTGTCAACCAGATGATTACAGACATCCGCTACATCAAATTGCGATTTCTCCTCACCTATTCTGGCATAGAATGCAATATGCAACAGAACGTCGCCGAGTTCCTTGCAAATATCCTCCACATCGTCCTTCATCAAGGCGTCGCAGAGCTCATAAGTCTCCTCTATCGTATTAGGACGCAGACTCTCATTGGTCTGCTTGCGGTCCCACGGACATTTCTCGCGTAGTGCATCCAACACGTCGAGCATGCGTCCGAAGGCTTCCATCTTCTCTTCACGGGTATGTCTTTGTTCCATAACTTTTGCAAAGGTACTACATTTTTGGGAAAGTAGCAATTATTTGGCGAAAAAACACCAATATTTAAGGTCTTGCCGATTACTCTGTCACTTGATATTTCGACTTGCGCTCACGCTTGGCCTTTTGGGGAATACCCGTAGGACCTGCTACGGAGCGCACGGTCTTAACGCCCCGATAACCATTCCAGCGTTCATGGATACGACGAACATAGTCAACAGTCTCAGAGCCACGCATATAACCGTTACGCACTACGGGATCGTTGTAATACTCCGGACGCTGAAGGCCCAAGACAAAGGGCTCCACATCACGCCAACGAGATGCATCGCGACCATGTTTGCGCGCCAAAGCCATCGCATCGCGAATATGATAGCCGCCACCGTTATAGGCCGCCAACACGAACTTGGTACGCTCGGAACGCTCGCGGATATCGGAGAACGACTGTTCCAGTTCAGCCAGGTATTTCACAGCAGCAGCAATATTCTTCTCAGGATTATAGATATCAGCACGCGCCAATCCCAGATGGTCGGCGGTAGAGGGCATAATCTGCATCAGACCACAAGCACCAGCCCACGAACGAGCCTGCGGGTCAAAGGTAGACTCCTGGTAGCACTGGGCCGCCAACAGTCGCCAGTCCCATCGGATCTGGGTAGCATAGCGCAGGAAATAGCTATCATAGTGAGAGATGACACCTCCGGCACGATTGAGCATGGGAGCAAAGACACGACGCTTGACACTACGCGACGACAACAGATAATCCTCTTGTTTCTTTACCTCAGTCATCAACGATGGACGGTACCACTGCTGGAGTTCATTCTGCAGGTCTTGCTTATCATCGCCCACTATCCAGCCCGTCCCCTTCTTTGTCAGCGGATAACAGATAAGGTCTGCCTCACCATCAGCCAGTCGTTGTCGCATCTCAGCAGTATCGCGACAAACCTCCATGCGCAGACTGACACCCAACTGGTCCGCAAAGCGCTGACAAAGCAGATAATGCGTTCCCAAATGCCTGCCACGATAGTCGTAGTAGGTCTCAGGTCCCGTCAGCGTAAGGGCAATGAGTTCACCATTCCGCTGAATATCCTCCAAGTCAAAGTCCTCATCAACAGGAATGGTATCTGTTATCTCTCCCCATGGAGTGACCACAGGTTCTTGTCGTTTCTGACCACAGGCGGACAGGAGCAACAAAAAGGCGAAAAGTTGAATATATATGCTATTTCTGCTCAATTTCGTTTAATTTTGGGTGCAAAAGTAATCATTTTCTTGCAAATATCAACGAAAATATGTAATTTTGCACGCTTAAA
>CAMJIA010000100.1 GCA_946405695.1 uncultured Prevotellaceae bacterium
CGGCTCTCTGCGTATTGCAGAAAAAACTCAAATAAAAATTGTTTATTTTGCTAGATTTGTACTAACTTTGCAGACGATAAGGAACGGAAGTGATGAAGAAAATGGCGATAGAGGTGCCGGAAGGGTGTAAGGAGGTGCTGCTGCATGCGTGCTGTGCTCCGTGTTCATCGGCCATTGTGGAATGGTTGATGGCAAATGGGGTGCGCCCTACCATCTATTATTATAATCCTAATATATGGCCGCGCGAGGAGTATGAGATTCGTAAGGAGGAGAGCAAGCGCCATGCGGAATCGCTGGGCATAGAATGGATAGACGATGACTATAACCATGAGGTGTGGAAACAGGGCGTCTGTGGCTTGGAGGGGGAGCCTGAAAGGGGGCGTCGCTGTGAACAGTGTTTCACATTGCGACTGACGGCTACAGCCCGCAAGGCCCAAGAACTGGGTATCAAGTATTTTGCGACCACACTGGCCTCCAGTCGTTGGAAAAGCTTAGAGCAGATAGAACGTGCAGGACTTGCTGCTGAGCAGGCTGTTGGTGGTGTGACTTTTTGGGCTCAGAACTGGCGGAAGGGGGGCTTACAGGAACGGAGAAACCAACTGCTGAAAGAATATGGATTCTATAATCAGCAATATTGTGGTTGTGAATTTTCTGCACGCAATGGGGCACTGACGAAACCCTTGTTGCGCCAGCAGATACGTGAGGCAAAGAAGCTGCATCAGGATAAGCTGGCCCAAATGTCAGAAGAGATTGTTAAAAAACTTCAACGGTTTTTAACCTCACACCCCTCACCGTCCACCATCATGGCCTACTGGCCACTGCCCGACGAGGTGGATATCCGTCCGCTCATCCATTGGCTGGTAGGGCAGGGGAAGACTGTTGTGTTGCCAAAAGTTACTGGTGATGAGACCATGGAACTGCGACGCTATACCTCACAAGACGATTTGGCTGAAGGGGCGTTCCATATTCTGGAACCCGTTGGGGAACCATTTACGGACTATGAAGATATCGATGTTGTGCTAGTGCCTGGTATGGCCTTCGATGCTGCGGGTCATCGCTTGGGACGTGGCAAAGGTTACTATGACCGTTTCCTGGCTTCCCACTTCCCGTCATTGCCCTCTCATCCCTTACCACTATTGTTAGGTATTTGCTTCCCTTTTCAGCGTGTGGCAGCAGTCCCAACAGAGGATTTTGACGTGTGCATGAACGAAGTATATTCTTGACGGTTTGTCAATTCTTTGCCCCTTTTAGTAAAATAAATGGATAATTATTTGGTTAATGTGATAATTATTCGTAAATTTGCACGCTGAATGGATATAGAGAAATGATTGTTAGCTATGATAAAACCCGTTGAAAAAGTTTTAAGCTGGTATTTCAGTAGAAACGCTTTACCTTATTGGGGAATTATTGTGTTGGATTTCCTCATTTTATTACTAGCTGGTGTTATTACATACTGGATATTTATTTTCCGCAATACTATAGAGCATAACGAGTTCCTGCTTCTGAAGACCTTGGTGATGTATGCATTGCCCAGTCTTGTGGGTGCACGAATGTTCCATACCTATTCCGGTATTGTGCGCTATTCATCGTTTGTCGACCTGACAAGAGTTCTCTATGCTAACATTGTGTCACTGCTTGTGGCTTATCTGATGCACTTCCTGGTGCTCTACTATCCGAGTGACATCTTCTATCATCTGGCATTCCGTCATATCGTCCTGATGTACACTATCGGTACCTTGATGATGTGGGGACTGAGGGTCATGGTTAAGACGCTCTATGAGATTACGACACTCGACGCCAGAGCAATCCGTGTGCTGATTTATGGCGAAATGGAGGGTGGAGTAGGCTTGGCAAAGCTTATCCGTTCGCAGAGTCCTGCCCGTTTCAATGTGAAAGGATTCATTGCCCCCGATGGTAAATATAATTCCCATAACAGGGTCATGGGTCTGCATGTGTTTAATTCTACGGACGACATTCCTCAGATTGCCAAACGTCTGCATATAGAGGCTGTGCTGGTTGCTGCACAACGTACGGAGGAGTTCCGTAACGACCAGAAGTTGCAAGACCAGTTGCTGGGTGCAGGCATCAAGATTTTTATGTCAGAGTCAGCCAAGGAGGTTGAGGTGAAGGATGGTGAGCTGCAGGGTAATCAGCAAGACGACGGTCTGCACCTGAAGGAGGTCAGCGTTGAAGACCTGCTGCCTCGTGATGAAATCCGTGTGGACATGAAGTCAGTAGGTGAACTGTTGACTGGTCGTCGCGTGATGATTACTGGTGCAGCAGGTAGCATCGGTTCAGAGATGGTACGTCAGATAGCTGCTTACCAGCCAGAGGCTATGATGCTGATTGACCAGGCAGAGACGCCAGACCACGATCTGATGCTGATGATGCAGAAGCGTTTCCCGAAGGTTCAGTCAGAGGTTGTCGTCACCTCTATCTGCAAGCAAGACCGCATGGAAGCTATCTTCAAGGAGTTCCGTCCAGACTATGTCTTCCATGCAGCAGCTTATAAGCATGTGCCTATGATGGAGGGCAACCCCTCGGAGGCTGTGCAGAACAACGTCTATGGTACAAAGGTCATTGCCGACCTCAGCGTGAAATACGGTGTGAAGAAATTCGTGATGGTATCTACCGACAAGGCCGTGAATCCTACCAATGTCATGGGTTGTTCGAAGCGTATCTGTGAGATTTATGTCCAGGCACTGGACAAGACCTGTCAGACGCAGTTTGTGACCACCCGTTTCGGTAACGTGCTGGGTTCTAACGGTTCGGTTATCCCCTTGTTCAAGGAACAGATTCGTAATGGTGGTCCTGTCACCGTTACTGACGAGAATATCGTTCGTTACTTTATGCTCATCCCCGAGGCTTGTAAGCTGGTATTGGAGGCAGGTACCAAGGGCAATGGTGGCGAAATCTTCGTCTTCGATATGGGTAAGCCCGTGCGCATTGCCGACCTTGCCAAGCGCATGATTAAGCTGAGTGGTGCCAAGAATGTGGAGATTAAGTACACCGGTCTGCGTCCTGGCGAGAAGCTCTATGAGGAAGTGCTCAACGACAAGGAGGGTACCAAGCCTACCTTCCATGAGAAGATTCGTATTGCTGAAGTTCGCAGCTACGAGTTTGCTGAAGTTTCCAAGGACATCGACGAGCTCATCGAGATATCGAAGGGCTACGACAATATGGCTACTGTCAAGAAAATGAAGGAGATAGTGCCAGAGTACAAGTCGAACAACTCCGTATATGAAGAATTAGACAATAAATAAACATTAGATAAACAATAACTTAAAAAACTACGAACAATATGCTAACACAACAAGACCTGAAACAGCTTGCTCAGAAGGGAATCTCTGAGCAGCAGATTGAGACCCAACTCGGACAGTTTAAGACTGGTTTCCCGTTTCTGAAGTTAGAAGGTGCCGCAGCTATCGGTAACGGTATCGTTGCTCCGAATGACGCTGAGCGCAAGCACTTTGTGGATGCTTGGCAGAAGTATAAGGCACAGGGCAAGAAGGTGGTGAAGTTTGTACCTGCCTCAGGTGCAGCCAGCCGCATGTTCAAGGACATGTTTGCCTTTGTCGATGCCGACTATGACAAGCCCACCACTGACTTTGAGAAGAAGTATTTTGACAATATCGAGAAGTTTGCCTTCTATGACGAGCTTGATGCCGTCTGCCAGAAGAATAATGGCAAGGGTATCAGGGCATTGATTGCTGAGGGTAACTATAAGGCTGTTGCAGCCAATATGCTGAAGGCAGAGGGACTGAACTATGGTCAGTTGCCCAAGGGCCTGCTGCTGTTCCACAACTATGCTGAGGGACCACGTACCCCGATGGAGGAACACTTGGTAGAGGGTGCCCTATATGCTGCCAGCAATGGTGAGGCTTATGTGCACTTCACCGTCTCTCACGAGCACATGGAACTCTTCAAGCAGAAGGTTGCCCAGAAGGCTGACCTGTATGCTCAGAAGTATGGCATCCACTATGATATCAGCTTCTCTGAGCAGAAGCCCAGCACGGATACTGTTGCTGCTAATCCTGACGGTACTCCGTTCCGCAACGCTGATGGTTCGCTGCTGTTCCGTCCCGGTGGTCATGGTGCCCTGATCGAGAACCTCAACGAGATTGAGGCTGACGTCATCTTCGTGAAGAATATCGATAATGTCGTTCCTGACCGTCTGAAGTCTGAGACCGTTATCTGGAAGCAGATCATTGCTGGTGTACTGGTAGATCTGCAGCAGAAGGCTTTCGAGTATCTGCGTCTGTTGGATGCAGGAGCCACCGATGCCCAGCTTGCTGAGATTGCACAGTTTGTTGAGAAGAACCTCTGCACCAATCCGAAGGGCAACAAGGTGGATGCCGCCTACCTGCGTGAGAAGCTGAATCGCCCCATGCGCGTCTGTGGTGTCGTGAAGAATGTTGGTGAGCCTGGTGGTGGCCCGTTCCTGACCTACAATCAGGATGGCACTGTCAGCTTGCAGATTCTGGAGTCTAGCCAGATTGACAAGAGTAACACGGCGTATATGGAGATGTTCACCAAGGGCACCCACTTCAATCCCGTCGACCTCGTCTGTGCTGTCAAGGACTACCAGGGCAATGCCTTCGACCTGCCTAAGTTTGTTGACCCCACTACAGGTTTCATCTCACAGAAGTCAAAGAGCGGTAAGGAGTTGCAGGCACTGGAGTTGCCAGGTCTCTGGAATGGTGCCATGAGCAACTGGAGTACTGTCTTTGT
>CAMJIA010000101.1 GCA_946405695.1 uncultured Prevotellaceae bacterium
CCGTTGGTGGCTGACGTGCACTTCACTGCACATACAGCTGATGTGGCCGCACAGTATTGTGAGAAGGTTCGTATCAATCCCGGTAACTATGTAGACCCCGGCCGTACCTTCAAACACTTGGAATATACCGACGAGGAATACCAAGAGGAACTGAAGAAGATTGAGGCGAAGCTCGTACCTTTTATTAATATATGTAAAGAGCACCATACCGCTGTGCGTATCGGCGTGAACCACGGTTCGCTGTCAGACCGTATCATGTCACGGTACGGCGATACGCCAGAGGGCATCGTAGAGAGCTGCATGGAGTTCCTGCGTATCTTTAAGCGCGAGAACTTTAACGATGTGGTTATCAGCATCAAAGCTTCGAACACAGTCGTAATGGTTACCACCGTACGTCTGTTGGTGAAGACAATGGATAAGGAGGATATGCACTATCCCCTGCACCTCGGTGTGACAGAGGCTGGTGAGGGCGAGGACGGTCGCATCAAGTCAGCAGTAGGCATCGGTGCCCTGCTCACAGAAGGCATTGGCGACACCATACGGGTATCTTTGTCGGAGGAGCCGGAGTGCGAGATTCCCGTAGCCCGCAAACTGGTTGACCTCATCCCTGAGTGTACTCGCCTGCGCCAAGAGGCCGAGGCCAGCATCAAAGACGACACCATCACCATCTCCCTTGACGGTGCTTCGCAGTTTTGCTGCGAAGACTGGGAGACCCTCCAGCTCAAAGCATCTATGGCTGTCGGTGCCCTGCTTATCGATCGCAAAGCCACCAAGCTGGTCCTCTGTGCCGAGCGTTTTTCCCAATCGGATCTCGTCTCCCTTGCCAATGCCATCCTTCAGGCCGCCCGTATCAAGTTTACCAAGACGGAGTATATCTCCTGCCCCGGCTGTGGTCGTACGCTCTACAACCTGCAGGAGACCATAGCCAAGATCAAGGCTGCCACCAGTCATCTGGTAGGTCTGAAGATTGGTATTATGGGCTGCATCGTCAATGGTCCTGGCGAGATGGCGGATGCCGACTACGGATACGTCGGTGCCGGTCGCGGCAAGATTAGCCTCTACAAGCAAAAGGTATGTGTCGAGAAGAACATACCTGAGGAAGAGGCTGTTGACAAGCTACTGGAGCTTATCAACAACGATAGGAAGTAAATGTATGGTTATTTCCTGCGGGTCACAAGGGTGAACTGGCGGGTTAACGACTCTTGCTCACGACCATGGTGGGCAACAGCGATACGAAGGACGGCTTGACCGTCCTTCAGTCGTTTATCGGCAAGAACGGTAGCGGTATAGCGCACACCTGTACCAGCAGCAATGCTCTCGATATGCAGATTGGGAGAGACATGCAGATGTTTGTTGCCTGTCAGCTCATTGACCATAGGCAGAATATCATGCAAGGTATGGCGTGAACGGTTCATGATCTCGAAGACCACCTTGAACTGTTCACCAGCATGGATAACACCCTCTTCACGCTGGTCAACGATACGAACGTTGAGCAGTTCTATAATGGGACGTGCACGCTGCAGGTCCTCAACAGACACCGTTTTCTCAGCAGGGGCCGTTGGAACCTGCGGAGCAGCGGAAGACATCTCAGACCGTGTGCCCGACTGTTCACCCGTCGGGCCTGCAATGCCAAAGTCCACGCGGTCGTCGCCACTATTGCTACTGTCATAGCCAGAGTCATCAGCAGGAGGAGTTGTCTCTGTGCCATTGCTACCCCTGTGACGAGCCGCACGTTCACGACGATATTCATCGTAACGGTCAGCCTCTCGCTGGTCGGCAGCAGCACCGATGGCAGCACCAATAGCGGCGCCACCAGCCATACCAACAACCGAACCTATGTCACTGCCTCGCCAGCCACCGGAGATTCCACCGACTGCAGAACCGAGAATGGTACCAAACTGGGCACCGACATAAGCACCCTGTCCCGTATATGTGCCACAGCTGGTAAGCAGGAGGGCTAACATGGAAAATGCTATCATCGTCTTCTTCATATCCATAACGCTAATAGTTCACGGTGCAAAGATACAAACTTTCTGGAAACAATAATAGGGGATTTCCCGATTTTTTGTTAGGAAATCCCCTATTGTTAGAGACAGAACGTAGTTATTCCATCTATAACCTCGGTCACTTAATCACAATCTTCTTACCGTTGCGGATAACGATACCTTTATATCCTGTACCTACCTTCTGACCAGAGAGGTTGTAAGAGTCACCAACATTGTCGTTGTCGATTACCACATTGTCGATGCCAGAAGGCGGATTTGTATATACAAACTTAATATTATCAATGTTGCAACCACCTTTCTTAATGGTAATACGCAGTTTCTGCTTACCTGCAGGAATTTTATTTCTTATTTTGCCTGTTTTCACCTGATAGGTGTCTTTGCTACCAGTATTTGGCACTGTAACAGTTGTCAAGGATTTCTCAGTGCCATCTTCTTTTATCAACGACATAGTAAATGAAGATCCATCAATATTTGATGAAACAGTAGCCTCATAGGAATAAAGGTCTTCCTGAGGAACATCAATAGAATAATCCAACCATGCACCGTTGTTGGTATTAGTGATAACATAACCACCATTACCACTAACAACACTAACACCATCACCTCCCTGATAGAAGTCTTCAGCCTCGACAAAGCCAGGCAGACTGAAGGTTGGAGAATTTTTGAAGGTCATGCTCTTAATATAGAAACCACCCTTGTCAACAAGGAACGTAAAGACATGACGTCCTGCCGTCAGATACTCCTTAATCGGACAGTGCACAGTTTCGAACGTAGTACTACTACCAGTGTTAGGAACATCGATGAAACTGGTAAGGAATAAGAGATTGTCAAATGAATACTCTGCCAAATGGAACGAGCCACCAGTTTTCGTAGAGGCAACCTCTACTTCTAGATTATAGTAACCCTCCTCCTTCACATCAACAGTATACTCCATCCAGGCACCATCCTTAGTTGCGGTCGTTGTACTGCGTGATGCGTTATTGTAAGTTACACCCGACAAGCCTTTGTCAAATTCTTCTGCTTTGATAGTTCCAGGCAATTCTGCTGCAACATCATTATAAGTCGAACGTTTTGTGCCGCGTGACACGCTGATTTGAGAATAACGTTCATAGGTGGTGCCGTCGGTAGTAGTAACTACAGCCTTCACAACCTTGTCATTTCCTGACTTGCTAGGCGTGTATTCTGCGATGTAAGGTTCCTCCGTCATGGTAGCTATTAATTCATCATCCACATAGAGATCAACCTTCTCAATGGTCTTCGTGGCCATTTTAGCACGAACCTTGATAGGGAGCACATCGTTCAAAGCTACTTTCTGAGAAGCGGGACGGATATAGATAGATGCCTCTTTCTTCATACCAGGGTACGGACTCTTAGCATTCTTGGCAGCATCGGTCTGCATATATTCACGAAGCCACTGCAAAGCAGCACGCTCTTGACGATTACGAATCAGACCGGTATAATCTGCCCACGTCGATCCTAAGAACCATCCCCACAAGGTGATGCCAGCACAGTAGTCAGCTTCCCAAAACAGTGGAATCTGTTCCTTATATTTTTTAGCCTGATCAGTATCATCATCAAAATTGATGTCATACTCCGTAATGTACATCGGCATTTTCAACGCTGTCTGGAGAGTATTCAACCTATCCTTCAATTCATCTTTGGGAATGTCATTCAAAGTAAAGTGGTGTGCCTGGCATCCATAAGCATCAATGGGGGCACCTGCATCACGAAGGGCCTGAACCAAGGGAACATACAGATTATTGTTATCCCAACGCAACACATTAAAATCGTTATAAACAAGAATCGCGTCAGGCCAACGTTCACCAGCCATCTCAAAGGCCTTGATAAGCCAGTCATAACCTGTTTTGCCACCGCCACCAAGAGCGTCCTTGAATAGATAGGTATCATCTTGATGTCCCTGCATACACTCATTGGCAACATCCATGACTTGCAAATAAGGATAGTGCTCCTTGGCTGCATCCATCCATTTAACGATAGCATCAAAACGCTCAGCAAGCGAAAGGTTTTTTATCCAGCTAGGGTACTGTGAGCCCCAAATAAACGTATGAAACTTAAAGGGGAAATGGTGCTGCTTTGCATAGTTGGCAGCGTTATCTGCTCCACTCCAATTGTAGACTCCACGGGTACCCTCAACACTTGCCCATTTTGTTGCATTCTCAGGAGTTACCTGATTCCAATAGTCTGAAAACTTGAAACCATCATGATTCATCTCACTATTTCCAGTCGTGATGTTACCCAAGAACTTGTCTGGATTAGATGACAACTGTGCTTCTGTGGGCAGTACACATAAACCTACTGCTATGAGCAGAAGATTGCGTTTTAGTGTCTTATTCATTCTTCTTGTTTTGCTTTAAGTTATTTTTACGGCTGCAAAGTTACGACATTTCTTTTGAACGGCCTTTGTCAGATATATACAATACTTTGTATAGTGTAACATAGACAACAAAACAGGGCGCTACCGATGGTAGCACCCTGTTTCTATCGTGTTCAATCGAAATATTACTCAGCCTTTGCTTCTTCAGCAGGAGCCTCAGCAACAGGTGCCTCTTCAGCCTTAGGAGC
>CAMJIA010000102.1 GCA_946405695.1 uncultured Prevotellaceae bacterium
TTGGTTTTGCAAAGATACAAAAAAGTATGAATATGACCAAGAACATCTTGCATTTACTTGTGTATAGCAAAAATAATTAAGGAAAAATGCTGATTTATCATTTATTTGTCGTATCTTTGCAAAATAAAAAATAAAGCAAACACTATGACATTTACAGAAAAGGCCAACAAGATATTCAATCAGGCTATTCGCGACTATCACCTGAAGGATCATGTGGATACCCCTATTAACAACCCTTATGAGCGTGATAGGATAGAGTACAGCCTGTATTTGAAGTGCTGGATAGATACCGTACAGTGGCATCTGGAGGACATCATCCGTGATCCCCATATAGATCCTACAGAGGCTTTGGGTTTGAAGCGTCGTATCGACCGATCCAATCAGGACCGTACGGACTTGGTGGAAGAGATTGATACCTATTTCCGTAAGGTCTATGCCGACGTGAAGCCGCTGGCCGATGCCCGTCTGAATACCGAGAGTCCCGCATGGGCTATTGATCGTCTGAGTATCCTGGCGCTGAAAATCTGGCACATGAAGGAGCAGACCGAGCGTAAGGATGCCGATGCAGCACACGTACTGAAGTGCCAGGCTAAGCTCGATGTGTTGTTGGAACAGCAAGTAGACCTGTCAACAGCTATCGATCAGTTATTGGAGGATATCGAAACAGGCCGTAAGTACATGAAGGTGTATCGCCAGATGAAGATGTACAACGACCCTGCTACCAATCCTATTCTTTACAAGAAATAGCTATAGCTAAAGCTAATAGCCAATATGAAGAAAGAACACATACTCGTTATTCGTTTTTCGGCAATGGGCGACGTGGCTATGATGGTTCCCGTCGTCTATTCGTTGGCGCACCAGTATCCAGACATCCGTATCACGGTACTGAGCAGGACATTTGCCCGTCCCTTCTTTGAGGACCTTGCTCCGAATGTGGGATTTATGGCTGCTGATCTGAAGAATGAGTATCGTGGCATCAAGGGACTAAACGCGCTCTACCGCAGACTTGCTGCCAAGCAGTTTACGGCTGTTGCTGACCTGCACAGTGTGTTACGCTCAGAATATCTGCGCATGCGCTTTAATCTGGGACACTACCGTGTGGCCCATATTAATAAGCACCGCAAGGGTCGTCGTCGTATAACGTCTGCATCGAACAAGGAACTGGTACAGCAACCTACCTCTTTCCAGAACTATATCGATGTCTTTGCTAAGTTAGGCTATCCGGTAGAAATACAGTTTAAGAGTATCTTCCCTGAGGAAGGTGGCAACCTGAATATGTTGCCGAAGGAGTTGTGCGTCAAGAAGAACTATGAGCAATGGATAGGTATAGCCCCTTTTGCCGCTCATGAAGGAAAGACCTATCCGCCACGTCTGATGCACCAGGTTATCGAGCAACTCATTGTCAAGTATCCCAAGGCACGCATTCTTCTCTTTGGCCGTGGAGAACTGGAAGATCAGTGTTTTACGGAATGGTGTGAACAGCATCCTGCATGTATCTATGTCAGCAAACTGCTAGAGTCGTTGCATCAGGAGTTGATATTGATGAGCCATCTTGATGTAATGGTATCTATGGATTCCTCGAATATGCATATGGCATCACTCACGGATACGCCAGTGGTTAGCGTCTGGGGAGCAACTCATCCCTATGCAGGTTTCATGGGTTGGGGGCAAAGTGAGGAGAATGCTGTGCAGATACCACTCGATTGTCGCCCGTGTAGCATCTTCGGTCAGAAGCCTTGTCTGCGTGGAGACTATGCCTGTATGCGCAATATTGCGCCAGAGACTATTGTCGAGAAAGTTGTGAAGATAATAGATAAGAGATAATTTTTTTCTAATAATCCCTAAAACTAAAAGCTTATGAAGAAGTATGTTTGCGAGACTTGTGGCTACGTGTATGACCCCGAAGTAGGTGACCCTGATAGCGGTATCGCTCCAGGCACAGCCTTTGAAGACATTCCTGAAGATTGGGTATGCCCTGTTTGTGGTGTTGGTAAGGACGACTTCTCACCAGAGGAGTAAGAGCTACAATTTGAATTTCTTGACGACGACACCGTCGTAGGTGTTAACGGTCAGACATACGCTGTCTGGCCGTTGTTCTGTTGGTAGCAGAATACATGCGTAGCGACGGTTGGTATAGTATTCTGGGGCATTACCCTGATCGTGCAATAAACGGTAATAGGCCGTCTGTGTTTGGTCGTCATTCAGGCGTACTTCGTCGCAGACGAGTGACAAGGCATGGGTGCCCTCCTTGCCATTGTCGTCACGACCGTTTTTCAGCAACAGTCCCAGATTGATATATTTGCCATCGCGCGTCAGCCAGGAACTCTCCAGACCCAACGGGTCCTGTGGCTGGCGTTTGAAATCTTTGGCGTCACGGGGCTTTAAGGTGGGCAGACTGCCCATGGATGTTACATGTGCCGTACCTTTATCCACCTTATTATAATATAGGTATGCGCGATAGACGGTGTCGGCTGTCTGTATCCATGATGCTTTCTGCGGATTGCTAATCTGGTAGCTCTCACCCTCGTCGGTGAGGAAGGATACTCCAGCTTTCTCACTGTTGACGGTAAGATAGGTAAAGTCTGCCAATAGTAAAGAGTAGCGCCCTTCTCCTTTCTCGTAGTTGTCTGTCTCGCAAGACAGGAAGAAAATAGAAGAAGACAGAAGAAGGCAGAAGTAGATATAAGACGATAGCCTTTTCATGCTTTTGTCTTTAGGTAGTTGCGTACAGGGTTGGCATACATAGTCAGCATACGTTCAGTTAAGAAGGCTTCGTCTTTGTTGGGAATGCTGATTTTTTTTAGCTGGCCAGCGAGGTACTTGTCAAAGCGTTCTATATCCTTTGATGTGTACTGGTCGGCATATGTCGAGGTGCCTTCCAGACGGTCCAGGGCGATGTAGTTACAGGGATATAGACGGTAGCCCGCATGAATCTCCTGGTCAATACGCTGACTGAGCTGTTGGAAGTACTCGTTACGAGGTAGACCGTCAAGTTCTGTAAGCCACTGATTGATGGGTGTGCCGCAACGATAGTGTACACGTCCCTTGTAACCGAAGATGCCTGTCTTCATGTTGTCGAGATCGTCCTGACGCGACTTCTTGAAAGCGGGATTGTCGCGCTTCAGCTGGAACTCCTGAGCTTTCAGATAGTCACAGGGATCAAACTCATAGCTGATGGTGAGTGGACAGATATTCAGTTCGCGGAGTTCACCACCCATCGCTAGCATCTTCAGCACGGCATCTTGCGTATGGTCACTAGAGTCTTTGGCGCGTCCTTCGCGCTGGGCTATCCAGATGTTTTCTTTCTTCTCAGTGACAGCATAGTGGATATAGCGACTCATCAACTGACTGGAACGCATCATCTCATGAGCCGTCAGACCGCGACGAACGGTGAAGGCTTTGTTCATGCGTACCAACCGCTTAATCCAAGGATAGATGAGCAGGTTGTCGCCAATACCGATTTCAACGGTAGTGGGGTAGCCCGCCTCAACAAGTTTGACGTCCAAAAAAGCAGAGTCGAGCACGATGTCGCGGTGGTTGCTCATAAAGGTATAGCGTAGCGACTTGTCCTCGGGGAGCAGAGCATCGTCAAATGTACAGCTGTCAGTATGCTTGCGTATAATCCAGTTGACGATGGGCTTCATGAAGCGCTTTTGGAAGTCGAGCGGTGTCTTGATACCTGTAAAGGTCAGTCGCAACAATCCGTTGCGCAGGCCTTTCGGTAACCATGGCGCAAAGCCTTTCATGATGGTGCTGAACTGTCGGTCGTTCAATAAGTCGTTGAACGCCTGTTTCATCTCACCCGCCTCGTATGGCCGTATCTCGTCAAACTCGTTCATAGACAATTAAAATTGGTTCTCTACGATGTCAGTCAGCACGTCCTTCATCTCCAGACCTGCGGCACGCACCTGCTGGGGAATGAAGCTGGTGGGCGTCATGCCTGGTGTGGTGTTCACCTCCAGCATCGAGATTTTACCCTCCTTAGAGATGATGTAATCGATGCGGATAATGCCATTACAGTGGAGGATGTCGTAGATGTGGCTGGTAATCTCGCGTACACGACGAGTTACCTCCTCAGACAGACGGGCAGGTGTAATCTCCTGAACCTGACCATTGTATTTCGCGTCATAGTCGAAGAACTCGTTGTTGGTAACCACCTCGGTAGCAGGCAATACGACAGACTTCTCGCGAGTCTTATAGACACCGATGGAGATTTCTGTGCCATCAAGGAACTGCTCCACCATAATCTCTGAACTCTCCAGCATGGCCTTACGGATGGCAGGAGCCAACTGGTCTTTGTTCTTGACCTTGCTGACACCAAACGAGGAACCGTCTGCAGCAGGCTTTACAAAGCAAGGCATGCCGATGCGCTGTTCTATCTCATCGTCGCTCACCAGCTGCTCATAGCCCTGACGAATCAGCAACGAGTCAGCCACGCTAACACCATAGCCACGCAGATACTGGTTGAGGACAAACTTGTCGAAGGTCATAGCCTCTACCAATACACCACTAGTGGAGTAGGGCAGAT
>CAMJIA010000103.1 GCA_946405695.1 uncultured Prevotellaceae bacterium
GTAAGAGCGACAACCTGGAGGGTATGAAGGAGAACGTGATTGCCGGTCACCTCATCCCCGCAGGTACTGGTCTCCGCGAGTTCGACAAGATTATCGTCGGCTCTAAGGAAGAGTATGAGCGCATGCAGGCCAACAAGAAGAATGTCCTCGACTTTGGAGAGGAGAACGTGATGGAATAATTTTTCATTCCGACTATACTAGAAAACGCCCATCGTGCTGTCATTGCATGATGGGCGTTATTTTTGTGTGAATACGAACGGAACGGTGGAACCGTTCCGCACACTATTCGCATTGTTACTGGTGCTGTACGCTGTTGCAGCGGTCGGTATAGAACTTCTTGAAGTCCTGCCAACGGTAGTAGGGAAACAGGTCGGAGGGTAGGGGGAGAGTGGCTTCCTGACTATTCAGTAAGCATTTCACTAGGATATCCTCGCCTTGCTTCTTGCTTTGGTAGAAGATGAGCTGCAGGTTCGATGCCTTGCATGTCTCCCAGTTCTGGTAGCAGTCTTTGACGTCGTATGGGTTCTCTGGGTCTTTGTCTGCTCCATTGATACCCATCAGTACGGTCAGCGGTCCCAGACAGGTGTCATGACCAAAGCGCAGGTCGGCCACTCGCTGCGTTCTACCGTCCAGTACATCGTCAGCCTTCTTAATGATATCCTGCAGAATAGGAATCATGTCGTAGCGTGGCCCAAAGACCCAGGTGTAGCCCCCTAGGTTTTCGCCTTCCCAGCGTGCTGCCAGCTCTTCGTCGGTAATAATGCCTTCCATGATGCCCTCCTGTCCAATGCTAGGCAGTGAGGTATAGAGGTTGATGAGATTGCTACCTATATGATGTGGTGTTCCTGGTAGACCTTCTGTACTGGTGAACACGCGGGGAACGATGACTTCACGCAGCGAGTCCTTGCCAAGAAATTGCTTACGGTTCTTCTCGAAACGGGGTACTGAGCGTGGCCAACGATGGCGTAGCGGATTCTGTCGGTCATCAGGTTTCACACCGTCCAGCGTCTTGCGCGCTGACTGCTCACGAATCTCTATCTTCGGGTTACATTGCACCAACTCCTGACAGAATGCTGCCATACTGATAACACAACGGCCAACCAGTGATGCTACAGCAAACACGTCGCCACCATTCTTGAATACTTCAGGGAAGTTGTTATACATCTGACAGGCAATGAACTGGTGTTGCTCCCATCCCAGGTCACTCAGCTCGCTAACGCTGACAGCCAGGTCTGCTTTGCAGGCGTTATACTTCTCACGAAATGCTTCGCCTACAGGTGTCAACTGACCGAGTGCGTGAGCTTTGGTCAGTAGTGAGTCCATCTCACGGTATAGCGCATCGTTCCAATAGTAGCGTGAGCCATGACGACCATAGTGACTGATGTAAAATGCCTTGTAGCCGTTAGGCGCCTTTGTAAGTTTGGAGTTCTCGTACGAGTAGGGGTAGTCAGTGCCATAGGCTTTTCGTGGATCAGCCTTCAGCTGTTCCAGTGCACTCGTTCCCTGTGCCCATGTCGTGAGGACCAAACCCAACAATAGCAGGATATGGAAGATTCTTTTCATTGTGGTGTTGTTAAGTGAATAGTTAGTAATGAGTATTTGTTGTTAGAACGAAAAGAGGACCTCACCGAGTGGTGAAGCCCTCTTGAATTTTTCTTTACAAGAATTATTTGTTGACAGCCTCAGCGAGCTCAGCACCAGCCTTGAACTTAGCAACCTTCTTGGCAGCAATCTTAATCTTCTGCTTGGTAGCGGGGTTGATACCTTCACGAGCGGGCTTCTTAACTACATCGAATGTACCGAAACCGATGAGCTGAACCTTGTCACCCTTCTTAAGAGCACCCTTGATAGCTTCTACTGTGGCGTCGAGAGCCTTCTTTGCATCAACTTTGGTCAGACCAGCACCAGCTGCAATCTTGTCAATTAATTCTGTCTTGTTCATAATTTTGTTGTTTTAAAGTGAATGATAAATAGTTTAAGTCAATTTCTGAACGCAAATATATGATAAAGTTGTGAAAAAACAAACAAAAAACGGAAAAATTTTGCTTTTTTCATTAAAAAAAGTGTGTATTGGCCCGTTTTAGTGCTGAAAACCGGATATTTTTAGTAATTTTGCGCCCATAAGTGGCATATTTGTTGCTACATGTTGAAAAAAGAATATATAGTTAATTGTAAATAGTCAAAGAGTAAATGAACAACATACCGACTATGACCAAGAACCTGTTGGTCATTAACGTACTTGCCTATCTGGCCACGGTGCTACTTGAACGCAGTGGCATAGACCTAAACGCGCTGATGGGACTGCACTTTTTTAAGGCCAGTGCCTTCCATGCCTATCAGTTTCTGACCTACATGTTCCTGCATGGCAGTTTCACGCATATCCTCTTTAATATGTTTGCACTGTGGATGTTCGGTTCTGTCATAGAGCGCGTATGGGGTCCGAAGAAATTCCTTTTTTATTACATTGTGTGTGGCGTCGGTGCGGGTATTGTGCAGGAGTTGGTACAGTATGGAAACTATGTCGCACAGGGACTGGACGCCTACCAATATGTGAATATGGGTGGTGCGCAGATATCAATGGACACCTATATTAATATGTGGACAACCATTGGTGCCTCAGGTGCAGTCTATGGTATTCTGTTGGCATTCGGTATGATCTTCCCCAACGAGCGTCTGTTCATCATTCCTTTCCCATTTCCTATCAAGGCCAAGTGGCTCATCGTTGGCTATATTGCCATTGAACTATTCTCAGCGATGAGTGGTCCTGGCGATGGCGTTGCTCACATGGCTCACTTGGGTGGTATGCTCTTTGGCTTCCTGCTGATACGCTATTGGCGCAAGCATCCTGACGGCAGCCAGCGCTTCGGACGTAGTTATGGTCAGGAGTTCTTCGACAACCTGAAGCGTAAGTACGACGAGCGTCAGCGTAACCAGCGGATGCATGCTGAGCAGACCCGCTGGGAAGAGAGACGTCAGGAGACTGACGAGGAGTATAACCAGCGTCAGCGACAGAATCAGGAAGAGATAGACGCTATCCTCGACAAGATACGCAAGAGCGGCTACGACAGTCTGACCAAAGAGGAGAAGCAGAAACTGTTTGAGCAGAAACGAAACTAGTGGTTAGGAATCGGTGATTAAGCAATTAAAGAAGTTGACCGTGCAGATGATGACGGGAGCGAATGTCGCTACCGTCGTTGTGATGCTGTTGGTAGGATATAGCGACCGCATCTATCCTGCAGACCATCCATTGGTGTCAACTATCGGCATGGCCTTTCCTATTTTGCTACTCATCAACATGGGCTTCTTGTTGTTCTGGCTTATCTTCAAGTGGACCAGAGCATGGGTACCCGTGGTGGGTTACGTGTTAGCCTATATACCTATTTCTATATATATACCTCTGAATATGAGTTCGTCACCTCCAGACGATGCCATCAAGTTGGTGTCGTATAACGTTTGCAGCTATGGGGGGAACTATAAGTATGATCAGGGCTTTGAGAAGGTACGTGACTATTTGGTAGATGAACAGGCAGATATTGTCTGTCTGCAGGAAGACAATGACTCGTGGCGCCGTTATTGTTTCAAGCAGTATGAAGAACGGGGACTGTTGTATAACGATACCTTGGTGTTGAGTCATAATTCCCAAAGTTTCAATTGTCTGGGTATTCATACTAAATATCCTATCATTCGTCGTGAGCGTATCGACTATCCTACGGCAAGTAACGGTAGTGCAGCATGGTGGCTGAAGGTGGGAACGGATACATTGCTGGTGGTTAACAACCATTTTGAGAGTTGTCATCTGAACAGTGAAGACCGACGTCAGTACCGTCAGATGCTAAGGGGCGAGATGGGTAGGGACTCCGTACGTGCCGAGTCTAAACTTCTAATGGTGAAGTTGGCCGAGGCTAACGCCAAGCGTTCCAAACAGATAGATGCTGTCTGTGATTATGTAAACCAGTATCTAGGACGATATCCTGTCATTGTCTGTGGTGACTTCAATGACAATCCGATATCCTATTCGCGGCATAAAATGGGTAAGGTATTGCACGACTGTTTTGTAGAAACGGGTCGGGGTATCGGTTTGTCATATAATCAGAAAGCTTTCTCATTCCGTATCGACCACATTTTCTGTTCTTCGGATATTACCCCCTATCAGTGCCATATTGACTCAAAAATGGACGCTAGTGACCACAATCCGATAGTCTGTTGGCTAAAAATTGGTGTAAAATAGTGAAAATGACACGAATTTTTGCAATAAATTTCTGTAAGTGAAGAAAAATGAGTATATTTGCAGGCTAAAAATGCGAAAACATCAAATAAAACAATAAAATCAAACAATGCAAAACAAAGGAATTGTAAAATTTATCGCAATCGTCTTGATTCTCGTTTGCTGCTTCTACCTTTCCTTCACTTTTGTGACACGCCACTACGAAAGTAAGGCTGCTGCCATGGGTGAGGAGGCCGGTCAGGAGTACCTCGACTCAATCATGAACGAGAAAGTGTACTGCGGAATTTATT
>CAMJIA010000104.1 GCA_946405695.1 uncultured Prevotellaceae bacterium
AATACAGGGAAGCCCAACTTGTCACCATCACGCTTGGACAGCTTGCCATTGCCGACAGGCTTCAGCAGCAAGGGCAGGTGGGCAAACTGAGGCATGGTATCCTCCCAACCAAAGGCACGATACAGCATGACGTGCAACGGTGCACTGGGCAACCACTCCTCACCACGGATAACATGCGAGATCTCCATCAGGTGGTCGTCCACAATATTGGCCAAGTGGTACGTTGGCAACTCGTCGGCACTCTTATAGAGTACCTTGTCGTCGCAGATATCACTCTTCACACGCACCTCACCACGGATGAGGTCGTTGACCAGAATCTCCTGACCAGCCTCCACCTTGAAACGGACAACATACTGTTTGCCATCAGCAATCAGCGCGTCAACCTCTTCTTTAGGAAGGGTCAGCGAGTTGCGCATCTGCTGGCGGGTATGGCAATCATATTGAAAGTTCTGTATCTCAGCGCGCTTAGCCTCCAACTCCTCAGGGGTATCGAAGGCGATATATGCCTTATCAGCATCCAGCAACTGCTTGACATATTTCTTATAGATGTCGCGACGCTCACTCTGACGGTAGGGACCCTTGTCGCCACCAAACGATACGCCCTCATCAAACTTGATGCCCAGCCACTTGAACGACTCGATGATGTATTCCTCTGCTCCAGGCACAAAACGTGTTGAGTCTGTGTCCTCAATACGGAACACCAGATCACCACCATGTTGCTTGGCAAACAGATAATTATACAAGGCTGTGCGTACACCACCGATATGCAAAGCACCCGTCGGACTGGGTGCGAAACGTACTCTTACTCTTCTATCAGACATATATAAACGTGTATTTTGACCGCAAAGGTACAAAATATTTATGAATTAATAAACATGATTTATGAATTATTTATTATCTTTGCACTGTAATTGCAAATATAAGGTATGAAAGAACTCCATTGGCGTGATATTCTCACCCGAACAATACTCATTATTGCCACTGTTACCATCGTCGTCTGGTCTATGCCGCACGACAGTCGCAGCTACTTCCACGTTGAGGAGGGCAAACCCTGGAAATACGCAGACTTCACAGCGCCTTTCGACTTCCCCGTTTACAAGTCGGAAAGTGTCATCCGTGCGGAACGCGACAGTGCATTGAGCCAGTACGAGCCCTACTACAAATATAGCAAAGAGGTAGAACAACGGATGGTTCAGAAGTTCAATAATGACTATGCCGACGGCATTCCCAATCTTTCGCCCAACTATATGGGCATCATCTCCAACCGTCTGCGAAGCCTCTACCAGCAGGGCATCATCGACCAGAAAGACTTCACCGAACTGTTGGACGATACCACAACGATGATTCGCATCGTCAACGACAAACAGGCCACCAGCGTATCGGTCATGGAGCTCTACTCGCCCAAATCGGCTTACGAACAATTATTCCAAGATGAGACACTGGCCCCTGTACGCTCTATTCTGCAAAAATGTAACCTTAACGAATACATCTCCCCCAACTTGACCTACGACCGCGAACGCAGCGAAGCCAGCAAGAATGACCTGCTCGCAGGCATTGCACTAGCCAGTGGTGTGGTACAGAAAGGAGAAAAAATTATAGGCAGAGGCGACATCGTGACGGATAAGACTTACCGCATCATCGAGTCGTTCAAGAGAGAGAACGAGTTGCGCAACGAAGACGTCAAACAGAACCACTTGACACTATTTGGTCAGATTATCTACGTAGCCATCCTCGTTCTCAGCTTTACCATCTATCTCAGTCTCTATCGCAAAGACTATTTCGAGAAACCGCGCAGTACGGCGATGCTCTATGCATTTATCATCATCTTTGCCGTACTGACGGCATTGTTCATGCGCAACACATTCATCCATGTCTACTTGCTGCCTTATGCTATGGTGCCCATCTTCATCCGTGTGTTCATGGACTCTCGCACAGCCTTCATGACACATATCACGATGGTACTCATTTGTGCCGTTATGTTGCAGCACCCCTTTGAGTTCATCGTCATAGAGACCGTAGCCGGTATGGTGGCCATCAGCAGTCTGCGCGAACTGTCACAGCGTTCACAGCTCTTCAAAACAGCAATCTTTGTTACTGTAACCTGTTTGACCATCAATATGGCATTCGACTGGATCAACAGCGACGGATTGACACAGATAGACTACAGCAATTACAACTACCTGATAGCCAATGGCATCTTGCTGCTTTTTGCCTATCCCCTGCTCTATCTTATCGAAAAGACCTTTGGTTTTATCAGCGACATCACACTCATTGAGTTATCCAATACTAACAACGAAGTGCTGCGCAAGATGAGCGAGGTGGCACCAGGCACGTTCAACCACTCTATACAGGTAGCCAACCTGGCTGGCGAGATAGCCAACAAGATTGGTGCCAAAAGCCAACTGGTACGCACAGGTGCCCTTTACCATGACATCGGCAAACTGACTAATCCCATCTATTATACGGAGAATCAGTCGGGCATCAATCCCCATGAGATGCTGACAGACATCGAGTCGGCACAGATCATCATCAGTCATGTGACAGAGGGACTGAAGATGGCCGACAAGTATAATCTGCCTAGTGTCATTAGTGAATTCATCTCTACCCACCACGGACAGGGCAAAGCCAAATACTTCTACGTTCATTACCATAATGAGCATCCCGACGAGCCTGTCGATGACTTGCTGTTTACTTACCCTGGTCCCAACCCGTTTACCCGTGAGCAGGCTTGTCTGATGATGGCCGACACAGTAGAGGCTGCCTCACGCTCGTTGCCAGACTATACCGAACAGTCCATACGTGGCTTGGTGGAACGTCTCATCGATGGACAGGTGGCCGACGGCTATTTCCGCGAGTGCCCCATTACCTTCCGCGACATCCAATATGCCAAGACGGTGCTGATTGAGAAGCTGAAAACCATCTACCACACCCGCGTCAATTACCCAACGGAAAAGAAGGCATAGTTTGATTGACCCAAAAGTGAAGAAAAAACACTCATTTTTCTGCACACTTTGACACATTTGTGCAGAAAGTGTGCAGATTTTAGTTAATAAGCGTTAATAATAACTGCACTCTTGCGGCCGTTTTGTGCAATAAGGCTACCTTTGCAGCCGATTTTATGAAAAATTTGTTTAAAGAGATGAAAAAGATTGTTGTTTCAGTTGTTTTCATGATGACTGCACTGACCACCTTCGCTGGTGGCATCTTAACCAACACCAATCAGAGTGTTTTATTCTTGAAGAACCCCGCCCGCGATGCTGCCATTGGCATTGACGGTGTCTATTCCAACCCTGCCGGTGTGGCTTTCATGCCAGAGGGATTCCACATTGCCTTCAACTGGCAGTATGCACACCAGACGCGTACCATTGAGTCTACCAACCCTGTCTACGCACTGGGCAAGAAGAACAATGGTAACTCGGTCAAGGAATTCGAAGGCGTTGCCGATGCTCCCATCATTCCCTCTCTGCAGGGTGCCTACAATAAAGGTAACTGGAGCATCCAATTCAATCTCTCCGTCCCTGGCGGTGGCGGTTCGTGCGAGTTTGCCGACGGTCTGGGCTCTTTCGAGAGCGTGGTAGGCAACATTGCCAACATGCTCAAACCACTGGGCGCACAGGGTTACGACATGGAGAGCTATATGAAGGGACGCCAATACTATTATGGTATACAGGTCGGTGCAGCCTACAAGGTCTATCCAAACCTGTCGGTATATGGTGGTCTGCGCCTACTCTATGGTGACGCTACCTATAAGGCTAAGCTGAACAACATTCAGGTAAAGACCGAAGGTGGCTATGTTGATTTTGCTGACTTCCTGCAGTATTCTTCAACGACAGTAAGCAACGGACTGGATCAGGTAAATGCTGGTATTGCACAGTACGAGGCTGCCGGCATAGATGTGCCGGCTGAATTGCTGGCCCAGAAAGCACAGCTGGAGAGCACTCACCAGAGTCTGCTTCAGTTGCAGAAATATGCCCAGGGTGTGAACCTGCTGTCTAACCAGGATGGTATGGGCATTGCTCCTGTTATCGGTATTGACTGGCAGTACAAGAACTTCAACTTCGCCGCTAAGTATGAGTTCAAGACACAGATTCGCATGAAGAACGAGTCAACTGTTAATGAAGCTAGTGAGATTGCTGCCGTCAACCGTTTCCGCGATGGTGAGAAAGTCAACGAAGACGCTCCTGCCCTGCTGACTATCGGTGCTCAGTGGAAGCCCATTGACGCAGTTAGTCTGAACCTGGGTTGGCACCACTATTTCGACAAGGACGCCAACTGGTACAATAATACTCAGGACCTGCTGCGTCGCAACACCAACGAGTATCTGGCTGGTGTCGAGTGGGACGTTACCGATCGTCTGAACGTATCGTGCGGTGGACAACTGACGCGTTACGGTCTTACTGATGAGTACATGAACGATATGTCGTTCGTTGTCAACAGCTACAGCCTTGGTTTTGGTTTCAGCTACAAGGTTAAGAACAACATCA
>CAMJIA010000105.1 GCA_946405695.1 uncultured Prevotellaceae bacterium
TCTCCACAGGCCTTTGAAGGTATGCGAGCCCGTGGACTGAAGTGTTTCCGTCCGGATCAGATCTTCTGTATGCCGGACCATAACACACCCACCCACGATCAGGACAAACCTATCGAGGACCCCATCTCTGCCAAGCAGGTCAGCACTTTGGCGCAGAATGCCAAGGACTTCGGACTGACCCACTACGGCATGATGGACAAGAACAATGGTATCATCCACGTTGTCGGTCCTGAGAAGGGGCTTTCGTTACCTGGTATGACCATCGTCTGTGGCGACTCCCACACTTCTACACATGGTGCTATGGGTGCTGTGGCTTTCGGCATTGGCACGTCAGAAGTAGAGATGGTGATGGCTTCGCAATGTATTCTGCAACAGAAACCCAAGTCGATGCGCATCACGATAAATGGTACGCTGGGAAAGGGTGTTACCGCCAAGGATGTGGCACTGTACCTGATGGCACAGTTGACCACCAGTGGTGCTACGGGCTACTTTGTGGAGTATGCAGGAGATGTGGTGAAGAACCTCACCATGGAGGGTCGTCTGACACTTTGCAACCTGTCGATAGAGATGGGTGCCCGTGGTGGTTTTATCGCTCCTGATGAAGTGACCTTTGATTACGTCAAAGGGAAAGAATATGCCCCCAAGGGTGAAGAGTGGGAGAGAGCCCTTGCTTACTGGAAGACCCTGAAGAGTGGCGATGATGCTGTGTTTGACAAGGAACTGGTGTTTGAAGCCAAGGATATTGAGCCACGCATCACTTATGGTACCAATCCGGGTATGGGAATAGGCATTACAGAAAGCATTCCAGCCAGTGGTGATGCCAACTTCGAGAAAGCTCTCGAGTATATGGGGTTCAAGGCTGGCGAGTGTCTGCTGGGACACACCATTGACTATGTGTTCCTGGGCGCTTGTACCAATGGTCGCATTGAGGACTTTCGTGCTTTTGCCTCTATCGTGAAAGGTCGTAAGAAGGCTAATAACGTGGTGGCTTGGCTGGTGCCAGGTTCATGGGCTGTGCGTCAGCAGATAGAGGATGAAGGCTTGGACAAAGTGCTCGAAGCTGCTGGTTTCGAGATTCGTCAGCCAGGCTGTAGTGCCTGTCTCGCCATGAACGATGACAAGGTGCCTGCGGGCAAGTATGCCGTCTCTACATCGAACCGCAACTTTGAGGGTCGTCAAGGCCCAGGCTCGCGCACCATCCTTTGTTCACCGCTCGTAGCTGCTGCAGCTGCTGTCACAGGAGTAATCACCGATCCAAGAAAATTGCTATGAAACAGAAATTCAACGTTATAACAAGTACGTGCGTTCCCCTTCCTTTAGAGAACGTAGATACCGACCAGATAATCCCTGCCCGCTTCCTGAAGGCTACTACCAAGGAGGAAAAATTCTTTGGCGACAACCTGTTCCGTGACTGGCGCTACAAGCCTGACGGCACAGTGGTTGAGGATTTCGTCCTCAACAATCCTAAATACAAGGGCTGCATTCTCGTGGCTGGCAAGAACTTCGGCTCTGGCTCTTCGCGTGAACATGCTGCTTGGGCTATTGCGGGTTATGGTTTCCGTGTAGTCATCTCGTCGTTCTTTGCAGATATCCATAAAAACAATGAACTCAACAACTTCGTGTTGCCTGTGCAGGTGAGTGAAGGTTTCTTGTCTGAATTGTTTTCAACCATTCAAAACAATCCTGATGCTGAAGTGGAAGTTGACCTGCCTAACCAGACAGTCACCAACAAAGCTACAGGACGCTCTGAACACTTCGACATCAACGGCTACAAGAAACATTGTCTGATGAATGGGTTGGATGATATTGATTTCCTCGTGGCAAATAAAGATAAGATAGAACGATGGGAGCAGAAAAGGTAAAAACATATCAGAGCATGGTGCCCTTCGTAGAGATAATGGACGCCACACTGCGTGATGGTGAACAGACCAATGGCGTGTCGTTCTTGCCACACGAGAAGCTGGTGATGGCGCGCAAGCTGCTCAGTGACGTTAATGTTGACCGTATTGAGATTGCTTCGGCACGAGTGTCAGAAGGTGAGCGCGAGGCTGTGACCAAGATATGTAGCTATGCCCAGAAGAATGGTTTGTTGGAGCGTGTCGAGGTGTTAGGTTTCGTAGATGGTGGCAAGTCCATAGACTGGATTGCTGAGTGTGGTGGAAAGGTGGTGAACCTGTTGGCAAAGGGTTCGCTGAAACATTGCACGCACCAGTTGCACAAGACTCCCGAGGAGCATATCAGCGACATCAGGAAGGAGTTGGAATATGCTGCCAGCAAGGGCATCAGTGTGAACCTCTACCTGGAGGACTGGTCGAATGGTATGAAAGATTCGCCAGAGTATGTCTATCAGTTGATGGATGCGCTGGTGACAACAGATATTAAGCGTTTCATGTTGCCCGATACCCTGGGTGTGATGAATCCCCTGCAGGTCATTGACTATTTCCGCAAGATGATCAAGCGGTATCCTAAAGTGCATTTCGACTTCCATGCCCATAACGATTACGACTTAGCGGTATCTAACTCGCTGGCTGCTGTCTATAGTGGTGCACGAGGCCTGCACGTCACCGTCAATGGGTTAGGGGAGCGTTGTGGCAATGCGCCAATGGCCTCCGTGCAGGCTATCCTGAAGGACCAGTTCCATGCCAAGACGAACCTTGTGGAGAGTCAGTTGAACGACCTCTCGCACATGGTCGAGAGTTTTAGCGGTATCAGCGTAGCACCTAACCAACCGATTGTTGGTGAGAACGTCTTTACGCAGGTGGCTGGTGTACATGCCGATGGCGACACCAAAGACCAACTGTACTATAACGAACTGATTCCTGAGCGTTTTGGTCGTAAGCGTGAATATGCATTGGGCAAACAGAGCGGTAAGGCTAATATTGCCAAGAACCTGGAAGAGCTGGGCTTGGAGTTGACACCTGAGCAGACGCGTCGCGTGACAGAGCGCATCACAGAGTTGGGCGACAAGAAGGAGATAGTGACACAGGAAGACCTGCCGTATATCGTCAGTGACGTCTTGAAACATGATGGCTCTGAGGATAAGGTCAAGTTGATTAGCTATATCGTTACAACTGCCTATGGCTTGAAACCTGGTGCCAATATCAAGGTTGAAATCAATGGTCAGGAGTACGAAGCTGCAGGTACAGGTGATGGTCAGTATGACGCTTTCGTAAAAGCCCTGCGCTACATCTACAAGAAGTATCTTGACCGCACATTCCCCATTCTGGCCAACTATCAGGTCAGTATTCCTCCTGGTGGTCGCACCGATGCCTTGGTGCAGACGGTCATCTCGTGGCACTATAAGGATGGTCTGCTGCGTACACGCGGACTGGATGCCGACCAGACGGAAGCTGCTATCAAGGCGACATTCAAGATGCTGAACATCATTGAGAACGAAAAATTGAAGGATTGAAAAATTGAAGTAATATGAAACTGAAGATTGCAATATTGGCTGGTGATGGTATCGGCCCAGAGATTATGAAACAAGGTGTGGCTGTGCTCAACGCTATTGCCAAGAAGTGTGGCCATGAGTTTGAATACGAGGAAGCGCTGGTGGGAGCCTGTGCCATTGATGCCTGTGGCGATGCCTATCCAGAAGCGACCCACGATGTCTGTATGCGTGCTGATGCGGTACTCTTCGCTGCTGTGGGTGACCTGAAATACGACAACAATCCTACGCTGAAGATGCGTCCTGAGACAGGCTTGTTGGCCATGCGTAAAAAGTTGGGATTGTTCGCTAACATCCGTCCTGTGGCTACCTTCGACTGTCTGTTGCACAAGTCACCGCTGAAGGAGGAACTGCTACGTGGTGCCGACTTTGTGGTGATTCGTGAACTGACCGGTGGCATGTATTTCGGTGAGAAATATCAGGACAACGACAAGGCCTTCGACACCAATGTCTATACGCGTCCTGAGATTGAGCGCATCCTGAAGGTGGCTTTCGAGATGGCCATGCAGCGTCGTAAGCACTTGACTGTTGTCGACAAGGCTAACGTGTTGGCATCTAGCCGCTTGTGGCGTCAGGTTGCCAAGGAGATGGAACCCCAGTATCCGGAGGTTACCACTGACTATATGTTCATTGACAATGCCTCGATGCGTGTGCTGACAGAGCCTCGTTTCTTTGATGTCATCGTGACGGAGAATACGTTTGGTGACATTTTGACGGATGAAACGTCATGTATTACGGGTTCTATGGGTCTGCAGCCATCCAGTTCGCTGGGTGAGCATACACCGCTCTTCGAACCCGTTCACGGCTCTTGGCCTCAGGCTGCTGGTCAGAATT
>CAMJIA010000106.1 GCA_946405695.1 uncultured Prevotellaceae bacterium
ATAACCAGCGAGTCACCCTGTGCTGCTGCGAGTTCGTAGAGATACTGCTCGACAGCATCCTGCGAGAAACTGTTGCCCACAGCCAATACCTTAATGACTTTGGCTGATAAGGGTAAATAGGTTAAAAGGCAAAAAACTAAAAATAATACAATCTTCTTCATCTTTCCTCTTCAATCTTTATTATTCACTCTTCGCCGCTTTGCGTAGCTTGCGGAGTGCTGTGTCGCGAATCTGGCGTACACGTTCACGCTTCAACTGCATCTGCTGGGCTATCTCTGCCATCGTCAGGTGTTCTGTCTCAACGCCAAAGTAGTTCTTTATCACTTGTTGCTCGCGCTCGTTGAGAACACCGATGCCACGTAGCATGTCGTCGCTCAGCGTGGTGCGCTCCACCTCTGCATCGGCTCTGGGCGAGTCGGGGTCTTCCAGCACGTTGAGCAGCGTGAAGTTGTTGCGACTGCCAATGGGCAGCGACTCATCGGTAGAACGAACGTTAATGTCGTCTTCTAACTTGCCGATAGCTGCCTCTATGGCACGACGGATATAAGGGGCGGCAAAGGTGACGAAGGGCTTCCCTCTGGAGGCATCATACTTCTCGGCAGCCTTCATCAGTCCGATGGCGCCCTCGTTGATGAGGTCGTCGGTAGACAGGATATCACTCTTGTATTGACGGGCCAGTGTGATGGCATAACCCATATTCTGGGTGACTAGTTTCTCTTGTTCTTTGGTCATTGTTCTTAGAAGAGTGATACTGTATAAAGATAGATAACTGCTGCAGGGATGGCCAGCAATGAGGAGTCGAAGCGGTCGAGCATGCCACCGTGACCAGGCAGGATGTTACCACTGTCCTTGATGCCTAGGGTACGTTTGAACAGGCTCTCTACCAGGTCGCCCCACGTGCCAAAGATGACCACGACGAGTCCCAGTCCCAACCATACGGGCATGGCCAGCATCTGGTCGGTATCCAGGAAATAGCTGATGGCATAGGCTGCGGCGAGCACGAAGACGGCACCACCAATGCTTCCCTCCCACGACTTTCCTGGTGAGATGCGTGGGAACAGCTTGTGACGTCCGATGAGTGAGCCCACACAGTAGGCACCGGAATCGTTGACCCACAGGAATACAAAGATGCTCAGTGGCAACAGGGTGTTGAAGGCCACAAACCCTTCACTGGTGGCATTGAATGCCAGCACGTTGATGAGTGAGAAGGGTAGGGCGATATACATCTGTGACAGCATGGTGTAGGCCCAGTCCTGAATAGGGTCTTTCTGCTTGAGGTAGAGCTCTGCCACCAGCAGATAGACGATAGTGACCAGATAGGGAATGAACACCACGCTCTTGGCGATGCCTGCATACATGTCGCTGCAGTAGTAGGTCATGGCGTAGAAGAAATACACGCCTGCAACGGTGGAGATGAAGCGATTGACGTTGACATCCTCACGTTCGTTGACAAGTCCTGTGAACTCCCATACTGTCAGTCCCGTAATGATGCTGAACAAGAGCACCATCGCCTCTGGGCGGAGGAAACAACTGACAATGGCGGCAACAAAGATGATGCCTGTGATAGTACGGATAATAAAGTTCTTCATATCTTTAGTTATTTGGTATCGTCGGTTTCTGGAACTTCCGGAGCGTCCTGATTGTCCTGATTCTCGGCTTTCGCCTTGGCTTCCAGCTCCAACTGTTTGCCGCGCTCCTCAGCCATACGCTCAGCGTCAGCACGCATCTGGGCCTCGAGCAGCTCTTCTGAACGGCTGGTCCAAGGACGCTTGCCGAAGATTTTCTCGACGTCGTCAGCAAAGATGACCTCGCGATCGACCAGCAACTGGGCCAGTTGGGCGTGTCCTTCCTTGTGTTCCGTCAGTATCTGCTTGGCACGCTCGTACTGTTCGTTAACCATCTTCAGCACTTCGTCGTCCATAATCTTGGCAGTCGTCTCGGAATAAGGACGCTGGAACTGGTATTCCTGATTGTTATAGTAGCACAGGTTGGGCAACTTCTCGCTCATACCAGCAAAGGCCACCATACCATAGGCTTGCTTAGTGGTACGCTCCAGATCGTTCATGGCACCTGTAGAGATGCTGCCGATAAACAGTTCCTCAGCGGCACGTCCACCCAGCAGTGAACACATCTCGTCGAGCATAGCCTCTTTGGTTTGCAGTACGCGCTCTTCAGGCAGGTACCACGCTGCTCCCAGGGCACGTCCACGGGGGACGATGCTCACCTTGACCAATGGGTTGGCGAACTCTGTGAACCACGAAATGGTAGCGTGACCAGCTTCGTGGATAGCGATAGAACGCTTCTCGGCTTCCGTCATCACCTTGGTCTTCTTCTCCAAACCACCGATGATGCGGTCAACAGCGTCCAGGAAGTCCTGCTTGCCTACAGCCTCACGATTATGTCGAGCTGCTATCAGGGCAGCCTCGTTGCAGACATTGGCAATGTCGGCACCAGAGAAACCAGGCGTCTGACGGGCGAGGAAGTCGATATCTACTGTATCGTCGAGCTTCAGTGGTTTCAGGTGTACGTTGAAGACTTCCTTACGCTCGTTGAGGTCAGGCAGGTCGACATGTATCTGACGATCGAAACGACCAGCACGCAACAGTGCTGAGTCGAGCATGTCGGCACGGTTGGTGGCAGCCAGCGTGATGATACCGCTATTGGTGCCAAAACCGTCCATCTCCGTCAGCAGGGCATTCAGCGTATTCTCGCGCTCGTCATTGCCACCCATAGCAGGGTTCTTAGAACGGGCACGGCCTACGGCATCTATCTCGTCGATGAAGATGATGCAGGGGGCCTTGCTCTTGGCTTTTTCAAAAAGGTCGCGTACGCGCGAGGCACCCACACCTACGAACATCTCCACAAAGTCGGAACCTGACATTGAGAAGAAGGGTACGCCAGCCTCGCCAGCGACAGCCTTCGCCAGCAATGTTTTACCTGTTCCTGGAGGACCTACCAACAGGGCTCCCTTGGGAATCTTACCTCCTAGGTCGGTATATTTCTGTGGATTCTTCAGGAAGTCAACAATCTCCTGCATCTCCTGCTTAGCACCAGCCTGTCCGGCAACATCCTTGAAGGTGATGCCGAGCTCGCCGCCCTTCTCATACATCTGGGCTTTCGACTTGCCGACATTGAAGATGCCGCTACCACCCATCGCTGAACCGCCACCCATGCGACGCATGATGAACATCCAGACGAGGATGATACCACCAAAGAAGAGGATATTCATGAACAGCGACGAGAAGAAATCATTCTCCTTGCTGTTGTCGTACGAGAACTTACCAGTAAACTTCTTCTCCTCACGGGCGGTGTTGATGAACTGCTCTACCTGGTCGACACTGCCGATGGCTACTGACACACAGGGGTTCGTGCCTGTCTGCTGAACACCCTGATGGAAGACGTCGCGGATGTGCTCTGGCTTGATGTACATCTCCAGCGTGTTCTGGTATTTGTTGACGACAATCTCCTTGGCATAGCCTTTGTCGACCATCACCTTGAAGTCTGAGTACGACACCTGGGTGTTGATGCTCGACTTGGTCTGCCCTTGCGTGAAGTAGAGCACGATGAGTGATATAATGACGATGCCGTAAATCCAATTCATATTGAATCGGGGCATCTGCTGTTGTGGCTTGTTATTCTGTGGTTCCATTAGTCAATATCTTCTATACGGGTCAAATCTGCATCATCCCAAAGATGCTCAAGGTCATAGTAAACACGGGTGTCAGGGACGAAGATGTGGACCATCACGTCGCCATAGTCCATTGCTACCCATTGGGCATTCTCCAAACCAGCTACCATGGAAGGCTTTTCACCTAACTCCAGACGGGCCATTTCACCTACGGATTCAGTGATGGCCTCCACCTGCGATGGTGAGTTGCCCTGACAAATCACAAAATAGCTGCATATTGCACCGTCTATACCTTTCAAGTTAGCGGTGACAATGCCTTGACCTTTCTTCTCTTGTATTCCTTTTACAATTGTTTCTACTAGTTGTTCTGTTTGTTTCATTAAAAATTGATTTATTGAAGGGCAAAGTTAATAAATAACCTGCGCAACACAAAGAAAAAGACAAGGAAAAAGATTTTTTTTGCGTTTTTTATTAAAAAAGTGCCATTTTTTTTTGTCGGTTCGGAAAAAAGCATTACCTTTGCACCCGCAATTCAGAAATTGCTCCTCAAGTTTGGGGTATGGTGTAATGGTAACACTGCAGATTCTGGTCCTGCCTTTCC
>CAMJIA010000107.1 GCA_946405695.1 uncultured Prevotellaceae bacterium
AGAACGAGCTGGAGTATCTGTGTAAGGACTCAGACATGGAGGTGCTGTGTATCACTGATGGTACATGGGACTGTAACTATGTGGACATGACCTACACCATGCTGCCTGAGCTGAAGACCTGCGAGCGCGGACATCTAAACAGCGAGCGATTCCCCTACCTAAAGAACGTAGTATATATAGGTATGGAGAAGTATCGTGGTATGTACAATACCGCCGAGTTGCTGCTGTTGGGACAGAATATCGAAGACGAGACGCTCAACGAGATGAAGAAGCAGGTGAGCTGCTACGATGTGTGCAACATGCAGTACACCAGCGGTACCACAGGTTTCCCCAAGGGTGTAATGCTGACTCATTACGGAATATCTAACGACGGATACTTTACGGGCGAGAACATGGGATTCACACAGGAAGATAAACTGTGTGTGTGTGTGCCGCTGTTCCACTGCTTCGGCGTCGTGCTGGCCACAATGAACTGCCTGACACACGGATGTACTGAGGTGATGGTTGAGAAATTCGACCCACTGGTGGTGCTGGCGTCTATACATAAAGAAAGGTGTACTGCCGTCTATGGTGTACCCACGATGTTTATCGCCGAGCTGAACCATCCGATGTTTGACATGTTCGACCTGAGTTGTCTGCGTACAGGTATCATGGCCGGAAGTCTCTGTCCTATCGAACTGATGAAGCAGGTGAGCGAAAAGATGTATATGACCATCACCAGTGTGTACGGTCTGACGGAGTCGTCGCCTGGTATGACTCAAACCTGTCTGAACGACACGTTCGAGCAGCGATGCACTACGGTAGGTCGCGACTTCCCGTTTGTAGACGTAAAGGTGCTCGACCCCGAAACGGGCGAAGAATGTCCAGTGGGAGTGCAGGGCGAGATGTGCTGCAAGGGATTCAACGTGATGAAAGGCTACTACAAGAACCCCGAAGCTACGGCCGAGGTCATTGACAAGAACGGATATCTGCACTCGGGCGACCTGGGTGTGAAGGACGAAGAGGGTTTCTATAAGATTACCGGACGTATTAAGGACATGATTATCCGCGGTGGTGAGAACATCTATCCACGCGAGATTGAGGAGTTTCTCTATCACATGCCCGGAATACGCGACGTACAGGTGGCTGCCGTACCATCTAAGAAATACGGTGAGGCTGTGGGCGCATTCATCATACTGGAGGAAGGCGCACAGATGACCGCAGAAGACGTACAGCTGTTCTGTCGCGGCAAGATAGCACGCTACAAGATACCTAAGTACGTGTTCTTCATCAAGGAATTCCCACTGACCGGATCGGGCAAAATCCAGAAGTTCAAACTGAAGGAGATGAGTCTAAAACTCTGCGAAGAGCAAGGAATCGAAGTGGTATAAAGCAAACCGCTAATGCCCAAGAGCTAGCAACTCTTCGGCATCTCAATACGGAAGGTCGTACCTTTGCCAATCTCTGATTGTTTGACAAAGATACGGCCTTTATGATATTCTTCTACAATACGCTTTGCCAACGATAATCCCAGTCCCCATCCTCTCTTCTTGGTGGTGAAGCCTGGTGTAAACACGTTGGCGATATCTTTTTTCTTGATACCCTTGCCCGTATCCTGTACCTCTATAGCGACACGATGGTCTTCATCCATCAGTGTCAACGTAATAGTGCCCTTGCCCTCCATCGCGTCAACGGCATTCTTACAAAGGTTCTCCACCACCCACTCAAACAGCGAGGCGTTCATCTTCACAATGACCTCATGGTCGGGCAGACGGCGAATCATCTGTACCTGATTGCTGGTGCGACGGTCCATATAGTCGATGACGTGTTCTAAGACATCATTCATGGAGGCATCCACAGGTTCTGGCAGTGAACCGATTTTTGAGAAACGGTCGGCTATTAGCTGCAGACGCTTCACATCCTTGTCCATCTCCGGCAACAGGTCGTCATCAGGATACTGCTCTTTCAGCATCTCCACCCACGCCATCAGACTAGACACTGGTGTACCCAACTGGTGGGCCGTTTCCTTCGACAATCCCACCCATACTTTGTTCTGCTCGGCACGTTTCGATGACAGCAGGGCAAAGATAGCCACCACCACAAAGATTAGCACGATGCCCAACTGCACATAGGGCCATGCCGACAGGCGTTTCAACATGATGGAGTCGTCGTAGCATACCAGTTGCTGACCAATGCGTATCGTGTCGCCAGCCTTAATCATACGACGGGCATAGTCTTTCAAATTTTGATTATCAGCTATAGGCTCTTGACTCTCGTCAATGTCCTTGATGTTACGATAGTCGTCAATACCACCCTCGCTGTTCACCACGATGACGGGAATGGTGTTATTACCCTCCATCACACTCAGCACCAGCGACAGGTCGGTCGTCTCGTCAGCCTTGTTCAGCGCATGCAAGGCCTGTGCCCACACCTCCATGCGGTGACGTTCCTCAACAGAGAGGTCACGCACCAGAAAGTGGGAAACCAAAAGTGATGCTACGGCGATAATCACCGCAGCCATCACCAATATAATCTTAACTTGTCTGATACGGTCTGTCCACTGCATACCTTATTATAACGCATGCACGTACAGATTATTGTATTACCCGATAGTTATGGTATAACGACTCATAAACGAGGCACCAGGCAACAAGTGGTTCATCAGAGGTTTATCCTTGAACTCACCCTTAAAATCTCTGGGGTCGCCCAGTCCATACCACGGCTCTATGCATACGAAAGGAGCCTGCTTGCCATAAGGACTCCAGAAAGCAATGACTGGCGTCTTATAGTCCACCGTCACTGCCGGCTCGCCATTGGTATCCATCAGCATGGCACGGTGGGTCTGACACTTATGAATCTTCACCGAGTCGTTACGGAAGAAGTTGTCGGAGAGTTCCAGAATACCCATATCAGCCTCCAACGGAATCTCTACCATATCGTTGCTACCGTCTGCATAACTCTTCAGCGAGTCCATCGGTTCCTCATTGTCCAGCTTGATCATTCCCTCTAACTTACCGCCAGGCACGTTAAAGGCCGGGTGACCACCAATCTGGAAATGTATCTCCTGCGTATCGGTATTCTCTACATGCCAGACGACATGCACCTTATTACCCTCCAAACGATAAGTAATAGCCAGATTGAAGCGATAGGGGTACACCTTCAGCGTCTCCTCCGAGTCATGCAGCGCCAGCGTCACCTTCTCGTCTGACTGACTGACCACTGTAAACTCTGTATCACGGGCAAAGCCGTGACGGGGCAAATGGTACTCCTTGCCATCGACCACGTAGGTGTCGTTGTTCACACTGCAGACAATGGGGAACAAGATGGGTGAATGTCTCGGCCACTTCTCACCGGCCTGCCACATATACTCCCTACCCTCGTTGTCCTTCACACTTTGGAGCTCTGCTCCCATCTCAGCTACCTTTATGGTTAGCTGTTCATTCTTCAATTCAATCATTTTTCTTTGTCTCATTAGTAATATTAAATGAATATAATTTCGCTATCAATGCGCCACTGATGTTATGCCATACGCTGAAAACGGCACCAGGGATGGTGGCGAGCGGATAGGCAGCGAAATGTAATACAGCCAGGGAAGAGGCAAGCCCCGAGTTCTGCATACCCACCTCAATGCTCAGTGCCACGCACTTAGGTTTCTGTAGATGCAGCAGGCGGGCGACAGCGAAGCCGATGCCAAGTCCAAGCAGGTTATGAACCATCACAACGACTACCACCAGCAGACCTGCGGTCAGCAGTCTGTCGGCATTATGTGACACGACGATGCCCACCACCAGTGCAATCACTACCGACGAGAAAGCTGGCAGATAGGGCGTGACGCACTTGGTCACACTAGGCAGAAAACGCTGGCAAAATAGTCCGCACACAATGGGCGCAATAACCACATAAACGATGCTCATGAGCATACCTACCGTATCCACATCGACCATGGTGCCAGCCAGTGCCCATACCAGTAGCGGTGTCAGCAGTGGTGCCAGCAACGTCGACGCGGCAGTCATACCCACGGAGAGTGCCAGATCACCCTTGGCCAGATAGGTAATGACATTCGACGCCGTACCACCTGGGCAACAGCCTACGAGGATAACGCCAATGGCCAACTCACTAGGTA
>CAMJIA010000108.1 GCA_946405695.1 uncultured Prevotellaceae bacterium
GGATAGCACAGGTAGATGACATCCACAGGACGACCTTTGGGCAGTTCGGGAATAAAACCGTTCTCTGCCGTCGTCGGCATATAACGCACGTTGGTCCAGCGACCTTCATTGTAGATGCCACAACGACCAATCATCACGTTCGAGTCGATATAGACAGGATAGATAGGGTCGGTCACACCGATAAAGTTGTCCCAATGCAGCAACTCCTGAAAGTTACCCGTATCACTCTTCGCGCCATCGTTGATAAAAATCTCGTCAACACTAAGGTGTACACCACGTGTCAGGAAGTCGTTCTTCAGAATAGCCTCACGCAGGAAGTCGTAGCCCTGCTCAGGACCATAACCGCGGAAACCCTTGATGGTACCCATCTCGTGGGCAGCCTTATGCATAGCCTCCACGACGGCAGGGGCCAACGGTTGCGTCACGTCGCCAATTCCCAATGAGATAACGTCAGCCTTGGGGTGCATCACTTTGAAAGCGTTCACCTTCTTGGCGATGTCAGCGAACAGGTAGTTGTTCTGCAGGTTCAGGAAATGAATGTTTACTAATGCCATATTGCGTTTATCATTTATCAATTATCATTTTTCAGTTAGGACAGAGTCCGCTTCTATTTCTCCATCAAACACAAACTCGGCAGGGCCAGTCATATAGACGTGGTTATCACTTTCGCGCCACTCGATGCTCAGTGTACCTCCATCCATCACGATATCCGACTTCCGGCCGGCCTTGCCTGTCAGCGCTGCAGCAACAGCTGTTGCGCAAGCGCCCGTTCCGCAAGCTTCCGTGATGCCACTACCCCGCTCCCATACACGCGTCCGGATAGTCGTGTGGCCAGCGGTTTCCCCGCTGACAACCCGTGCAAATTCGATATTACACCGCTGCGGGAATGCTGGATGGCGCTCCAGTGCTCGTCCCGTCTCTCCTACCTGATCCACATCGTCGGTAAAGATAACGTAGTGCGGATTACCCATCGACACGAACGTACCTTTATCCAGCACGCGATTTCCCAAGAACTGCGACTCGTCCTCCAGCACGGGCTTACCCATATCCACCGTCACGCTTTCCACCTTATTATTAATAATGTCTAGCTGCAAGGTTTTTACACCTGACAGCGTCAGCAGGCGAATCTTCGTTTTCGTCGTCAGTCCGCGTTCGTACAGATACTTGCCGATGCAACGGCTCGCATTGCCACACATCATGGCCTCGCTGCCGTCTGCATTATAGATGTGCATCGTGTAGTCAGCCTCAGGCACAGGACTCTTACCTATCAGCACCAACCCGTCAGAGCCGACACCCTTGTGGCGATCGCTCCACTCGATGGCTGCCTGCTGAGGGTTCGGCACCTTCTGCTCCATCGTATTAACATAGATGTAGTCGTTGCCGCAACCGTGCATTTTCGTAAACCTGATTTTCTGTGCCATATTGCTTGCTATTTTGCAGTTTTGCTATCCTTTTGCCACTTTTTCGACTGCAAAGGTAAACAAAAGGACAGAAATGCCAAAGAAAAGCACGACTTTTTGCATTTCCATTTAACAAAAAAGTGTCATTTTGTAAAGAATCCGGCCACAAATTCTACCATTTTGATTACACCTTGTCGTTTCGTCCCTTGATTTATCAGCAAAGTGTCAGTATATGTTAATTATCGTGATTTTCTAACGTTATTTCACAAGAAATGACTACCTTTGTGCAAAGTTGTACCCAACAAGGACAAAACAGACATGGAACAAAACAACGAGTTGCGCACCGCGTGGGACTTCGTCGAAAGCACGGGGCGCAGCATATTTCTTACTGGCAAGGCGGGAACAGGCAAGACGACATTCCTGAAAGCCATTATGGAGCACTCGCGCAAGCGCCCTATCGTCGTGGCGCCGACAGGTGTAGCGGCCATCAATGCAGGGGGCGTCACCATCCACTCGTTCTTCCAGCTACCGTTCTCGCCTTACGTGCCTGGTGCAAAGGTCGAAAGCAAGTTTGACTTCGGCAAGGAGAAGAGAAAGATCATCGCCTCGTCAGACCTGCTCATCATCGACGAGATTTCAATGGTACGTGCAGACCTGCTCGATGCCATCGATGCCGTACTGCGTCGCTTTCGTGAACACGGACAGCCATTCGGAGGCATGCAACTGCTGATGATTGGCGACCTGGCACAGTTGACACCTGTTGTCACGCCCGAAGATGAGCGCATGCTGAAACCTTACTACGACACGCCGTACTTCTTTGGTTCGAAGGCACTGCAGCAGATTGACTACGTCACCATTCAGTTGAGCCATGTCTATCGCCAGCAGGACGAGTCGTTCATCGCACTGTTGAATGAGATTCGCGAGGGACATCCGTCGGCAGAGGCATTGTCGGTACTTAACTCGCGCTGCAAGCCCATGTTCATCCCTCGTCCCGAGGAGCCGTACATTCGCCTGACCACCCACAACAACCTCGCCAACTTCTACAACGAGTCGGAGTTGCAGAAGCTCCCAGGCCGTTCATACCAGTATCGTGCCGAGGTCAAGGGCACGTTCCCTGAATATTCCTTTCCCACGGCTGAGACTTTGGTGCTGAAGGAGGGTGCGCAGGTGATGTTTGTGAAGAACGACCCCTCCGGCGAACACCTTTATTATAATGGTCGTATCGGTCGTGTGATGGAGGCATCGGAAAAACGTCTGACCGTCTATTGCGAGGGCGACGCTAATGCCATCGAGGTCGAACCGCTAGAATGGGAGAATACGCGCTATACGCTGAATGAACAGACACGCGAGATAGAGAGCGAGGTGCAGGGAACATTCAAGCAATTGCCGCTGCGACTGGCGTGGGCTATCACCATCCATAAGAGTCAAGGCCTGACGTTCGACCGTGCCATCATTGACGCCAACCAGTCGTTTGCTCCTGGTCAGGTGTATGTCGCCCTGAGCCGCTGCCGTACCCTCGAAGGATTGGTGCTTGCTTCGCCCTTGGACGCTCGTGCCGTCATCAACGACGAGCGTGTAGACTCATACATTTCTCAGCAGGAATATCAAGCCGAGCGCAGTATCCAGCAATTGCCTTTGCTCAAACAGGAGTACGAGCGCTACCTGCTGATGCAGCTCTTCGACTTCCGCGCCATCCTCTATTTGGAAGAAACGATGGTGCGCATCTTCGCTGAGTTCTTCTACCATAGTCACGCCTCGCTCAAGCAGTTGCACGACCAAACACTTTTTGATCTGCGTCAGCGTGTTCTGGAGGTCGCTGTCAAGTGGCAACAGAAGATTCAGATCATGTCGATAGAGTCTCTTCGCGATGCCGACTTCCTCGACCGCGTAAAGCGTAGTGCCGAATACTTTGCCGACCAATTGCGAGACATTCTCAATAAGCCCATCGCACTCTCCTTCAAAGTAGAGACCAACAATAAACAGGCCTCGCGCCGCCTCAACAACGTCCTACCCGACCTTAAGCAGGCGTGGCTCGCTCGCCGCTACCTGCTTCTGAAGATTGCCGAGAAAGGCTACACCGTCGACAACTACCTGCACGAAAAGCAGATGTCCATGCTCGATGCCCTGAGCGAGGGCGATGTGAAACCCAAGCGCCAGCGTAAGCCTAGAAAGAAATGATTTCCTACCTGAATAAAAATGATGATATGATACAGCCCAAATTATTTGATTACGACCTGCATAAGGATGTGGTAGCGTTCAGTACGACGCGACGTGGTGGATTCAGTACGGGGGCGTATGGTGAGTTCAATATCAACCGCTACTGTGGTGACGATGCTGAGGCCATCCGCAAGAACCGTGCTCTGCTGTGCCAGCAGTTGGGCATTAGCGACGACCGTCTTATCATGCCCCATCAGGTACATCTCGTGCAGTCCGTTCAGATTGACGAAGCGTTTTTTGCGCTGTCGGAAGAAGACAGACAAACACGGTTGGAGGGCATCGACGCGGTGATGACTAATCTCTCGGACGTATGCATCGGGGTCAGCACAGCCGACTGCATTCCGTTGCTCGTCTACGACCCTCGTCAACACGTTGTGGCAGCCATTCATGCTGGCTGGCGCGGCACCGTCCAGCGCATCGCACAGCAGACCATTGCGGATATGACGACAGCATACG
>CAMJIA010000109.1 GCA_946405695.1 uncultured Prevotellaceae bacterium
ACCTACGTCACCACTATACCCCAGTCCGTTGGCCACCTCAAACATGTTCTCGCCAAAGCCGTTATAGTCCAGATGGCAGACGGTACTCCAGATGTGTCCGTAGTCGGGATCGAGCTGGTGAGGATTCTGGCCGTCGCCAATGATTTCGGCACACTGCTGTTCAGCAATCTTGTAGTAGTCCTTCCAGTTCTTGACACGTCCCACATAGAAGCCGTTCATCTCGCCCATGCCTGCAACACCAGTGGGGTAGTGTTCGATATTCGAGTCATCGGTAAACTGATTGCCGTCGCGCACGCTCCAGCCACCAGCAAACAGTGCGATACGTGCCAACAGACCTTTGGCAAAGCCTTTGGTGATGCGTTCACAGGTATAGTCTGTCACCTCACCCATCCATGGCAGATATTCGATGGCCTCCTGCATGTCGCGCACCAGGGCGGCATAGATTTCGTCGCGACTGGTCTTGCCGGCATAGACGTTCGAAAGGTCGCTCTTCGACGTGCCCTCCTTATAGGGAATGTCGCCCCAGCGGCGCACCAGTTCGAAGTAAGCTATCGAGCGCAATGTCAGTGCCTCACCCAGATAGCGTTGCATGGTCTTGTTGCCACTCTTGAAGGCAGTGCTGTTGCGGATGCCCTCTACGGCCGTTGCTGCACGCTCGGCCATCTTAAAGATATATTGCCACTGCACGGTATGGTTGTACCAGTCGCTATAGTAATTGGCAGCTCCCGTGTCGCTGGTCAGCTCCTTAGAAGGGTCACTGTTATAGCCGCTGGCCAGTTCGATGTCGCTGACGCCCTGCCAGTTGACGGACATTTTCTGTCCATAGACGTATGTGCCTGCCAAGTCGCTATAGACACCCATGATGGCAGAGCGGGCCATTCCCTCATTCTCATAAATAACCTGTGAGGTCTGCTGCGAGGGCGACTCGGTGTCGAGGAAGTCGGCGCATGATGTAAGGAGGAGGGAGGAGGGAGGAAGAATGAGGGAGAATAGTCCTGCTGCCACCACTTGATGTATGATATTCTTGGTTTTCATAACTTTTCTTTTTTACTTTTTTACCTTTTTACATTTAAAACTTTAGGTTCACGCCAAGGATGAACGAACGAGCCTTCGGATAGGCCGAACGGTCGTAGCCCATCACCATATTGTTCGATGAGATGTTGACCTCGGGGTCCTGACCGCTATAGCCGGTGATACAGAACAGGTTTGTACCCGTGGCATAGATGCGCAGACTCTTGGCACCGATGTGGCGTAGCACGCTCTGTGGCAGCGAGTAGCCCAGTGTCAGCGTTCCCAGACGCAGGTACGAGCCATCTTCGACAGCCCAGTCGGTGGTCACGCTGTTGTTCATCAGCGGATGCCACATCGTCTTGCCCTGGTTCAGTTCCTGTAGGCGGACGGGGTTGGCATACTCGCCATTATAGATGTTTAGGCCCGTCGTGGGGTCGATGACGGTAAAGCGCTTGTCCAGCGTCATGTCCGTCGACATGTTCTGATAGCGCTTCGACAGGTCGTAGCTGGTATAGTCAACCTTATTGATATTAAGCACATCGTTGCCATACGACCAGTTGAACAGCGCAGTCAAGTCTAAGCCTTTCCATCCCATGTTGATACCGAAACCACCTGTATGCTTTGGCTGTGCATGACCTATGACTTGGCGGTCGTTGTCGGCATCCACCTTGCCATCGCCATTCAGGTCCTTCAACTTCAGATGACCGGGCCCGAACCATGCTCCCGAGCGCGACAGCACGCCCGAGCAATCTATGGTGCCTTCATTGATGTCCCAGCGCTTGGTAGTCTCGTTGAATGTAAAGTCGTCGAACGAATAGTAGCCGTCACAGACATAGCCATACATCAGACCCACCTCGTCGCCTACGAATACGCGATAGTTGTCGCTACCCGTGCTGGGGAACGAGCCGCCTGAAAGAATCATCTCATCCTTGTCGGTGCCATACAACTTATCTACCTTGTTCTTGTTGAATGAGATGTTGAAGTTGGCATCCAGATAGAAGTCTTTCTTCTGAATCAGATTGGCATTGACGGTGAATTCGATACCACGGTTGGTGGTCTGACCCAGGTTCTGATACTGTGTATTGTAGCCCGAGTTGCTGGGCAGCTGTACCGACATAATGAGGTTCTTGGTCACGTCGTTATACCAGTCGATTGAGACATCCAGACGCTTCTTCAGCACTGTGAAGTCCAGTCCGATATTGGTGGAGTGTTTCGTCTCCCACGTCAGGTCCTCATTACGCAGTACGGTAGAGGGCTGCATGCTGCTCTGACCCGTCTCGCCCTGATAGTACAGGTTCTTTACATTGGTTACGGGACTGTAGGTCTGGCGCCAGTAGCTGCCTACGCGGGCATTACCTGCCACACCATGCGAGAAGCGCAACTTCAGGTTGTCGAGCCATCCCATAGTGGATTCCATGAACTTCTCGTCGCTGATGCGCCAAGCTGCTGCAAAGGCAGGGAACACACCCCATTTGTTACCCTCAGAGAACACATTCGTTCCGTCGGCACGCAGCGTGAAGGTCAGATAGTACTTGCCTGCATAAACATAGTTAGCGCGTCCGAAGTACGACAGCGTACGGCCGGGTTCTGCGATAGTGGTATAGGTGGGCTCCTGTGTACCGTTGTTCCACATGGCCAGGATGTTGTCCACGCTATAGTCCAGTGGATAGTAGTCGGACTCAATCTTCATATTGTTCGTCTTCGAATGGTTGGCCTCGAAGCCTGCCATAGCGTCCACATGGTGCTGGGCGAAGTCTTTCTTGAAGTTCAGCAACGTGCGGAACGTCCAGTTGTTGCCATCTGTATACTGACGCTTGGCTACGGGGAATCCCGAACGTCCGTTGGCCTCACCGGTGTTAGCTAAGAACACGTTGTCCTGACGGTTGTAGGTGAAACCGTATGTCCCTTCAGTGCGCCACGACAACCAAGGCATGATGTCCCACGTCAGTGCCAGATTGTAAGAGTTGTTAAAGAAGGTCTGTTTCTTATACTCGTTGGCAATATTATAGAACGGGTCGTTCAGGTTGCTGATATTCTCATAGCTCAGATCACTGGCATCACCCAGGTCGTCGATGCCCAGATCTGTCAGCGTACCAATCGAGGGATATTTCACACAGTCGCGCAGTTTGTTGCCTGCTGAGACGCTGGGACCGTTCACCACGCGATAAGTCATCTTGCTGTTGAAGTCGAGGCGTAGCGTCTTCGAGAACCTCTTGCTGATCTTGGCATTCAGGTTGTCGCGCTTGTAGTCGGACGACTGCATGATGTACGTCTCGTCATCGTGCGTATAGCTCAGACTATAAATAAGGTCATTGGAACCTCCATTGATGTTCACATTGTAGCTTTGTTTGAAGCCTGTACGGTCGAAAAGCTTCTTCTGCCAGTCGGTACCCTCACGGCTTTTATAGATGTCTATATCCTCCCAACGGCCATAACGGTCGAAGAAACTGGCATTATTGCCACTATCCAACTCGCGCTGCAGGTAGACATACTCGTATGGCGACAGCACCTCGGTCTCGTTATAAAAACGGTTCCAACCCAGCGTCACGTTGAAGTTTACTTCCGTCTTACCAGTCTTACCGCTCTTCGTGGTAACCAAGATAACACCATTGGCACCCTTGGCACCATAGATGGCCGTCGACGAGGCATCTTTCAACACGTCGACACTTTCGATATCTGTCGGAGGAATGTCGGCAATGCTTGATACCTGAAAGCCGTCGACGATGAATAGTGGTTCATTATTCTGTGTGATAGAGCCGCCGCCACGTACGCGTATCGTCACGTCTGCATCAGGCGAACCCTGAGTTGTCACCACATTGACACCTGCCAGACGACCTGTGATAGCCGAAGCGGCATTGGTGGTGGTGATGTGTTTCAATGTCTTCTCGCCAACCGACGAGATACTTCCCGTCAGGTCGCGCCGACGTGCCACACCATAACCCACAGCCACGACTTCCAATTCGCCGAGTGTCGTTTCGTCTTCTTCCAACGATACACT
>CAMJIA010000110.1 GCA_946405695.1 uncultured Prevotellaceae bacterium
TTCCCACAAGCATGTTACCTTTGGGCTCGCCTTTGTAGTATTTTGTATTCAGCAGTTGCTCTTTGGTAACCTTCTGCCAGATACGTGCAAAGATGTCTTGAAGCTCGTTCACCACAGGCCCCTCGATTCTGCAATGCATATCGCGCCATTCGCCTACCTGCTTGGTACCTACGATGTAGTAATCGGCCACATTCATTCCGCCTGTATAGGCTATGTGTCCGTCGATCACCACAATCTTTCGGTGGTCGCGAGGCCAGATGTGGTTTACCCAGGGAAAACGCACTGGGTCGAACTCGTGAATATCGATGCTATCCTCACGCAGACTCTTTATGTGGTGCTTCTTAAGCGGCTGGTTGTTCGAATCGTTTCCGAATCCGTCGAACAATGCTCTCACCTCAACACCCTCCTTACGCTTCTCGCGCAGGATGTCAAACAGTAGCGAAGCTATCGAGTCGTTGCGGAAGTTGAAGTATTCCAGATGCACACTGCTCTTGGCATTGCGAATGTCCTCGAACATAAGGTCGAACTTCTCCTTGCCCGACATTATCAGCCTTACGTCATTATTCTTGTAGAAGTGTATGCCCACGTCGCGCATCTGACCCACTATCAGTGAGTCGCTTGTCTGGGCTTGTGCTATCAGAGAAATCAGCAGGAATAGCATGGTGGCTATTCCTGACTGAAGATGCTTTCTTATAATCATTTACGATGTTGTAATCTGTATTCAAGTGGCGTCATGCCGAACTTCTCCTTGAAGATGTTGATGAAGTTCTCGGCTGTCATAAATCCTATGTTCGATGCCAACTCACTCATATTAATATTTGTACGCTTCAGCAGTATGCATGCGTGTTTCAGTCGCATGTCTCTTACCAGCTCGGCTGGAGTCTTGTTGGTAAGGCTGCGAACACGGTGGAAGAATGGTACGCGGCCCATACCCATAGCGTAGGCCATCTCCTCCAGACTAATCTGTCCGCGGCTCATGTTCTGCAGCACGTACTGCTCTATGTTCTTAATCAGCTGACGGTCCATAGCGTCCATCATCGAGAAGTCGTTGCCTCCGCCTTCCTCCTCGTCAGCGTCGTACGCCTTGATACCCTCAGGCAGATTGCTTGTAGTCTGCTGACTGCGTGGGTTCTTAACCACTGTTTCAACCTTGTTCATTGGGTCGTCGGCTCCAACCTCAGCAAGTGCTGTTGTCTCAATATCGCCAGCGTCCATAGTCTCGGTAGCTGTGGTCATACTGCTGCTGTTGCTCTCCAAGCGACGAGTCTCTGCACCCTCAATAAGGTCGTTGTCAACCTGAACTGCTCCAAGACCCAGCACCTTGTTGAATCTCATCGTGGCCTCCTGCATGTTGAATGGCTTGGCCAGATAGTCATCAGCACTCAGGGTGATGTTCTTCGAGCGCATATCCTGAGGTGTGAGCACGGTGTCGGTCATCAGTATGAACTTCATGTTCTGTGTAATGTAGTTGGTCTTCAACTGGTTACACAGGTCACTACCCGTCATTCCGAACATCTCCTGCTTGCAGACAACCAGGTCGCACTTCATCTGCTCCAGATCCTCAGCAGCCTTCTCGATGTCGTTATATACGTGGAAGTTGTATACATACTTCAGTCGTGCAGCAGCAAACTCCAGGAACTCCTCGTTGTCATCAATCATGATAACAGTGAACTTGGCAGTAGGCGAATCCATAGCAGCACGCGAGCGTGATGTATCTGTGGTAAGCACCTCACTTGCGATTTCAGGCAACTCAATCTCACCCTTGTTGTTCATTGTCAAGCGGTCCTGAACATTGTTCTTTGCTCTCTCCTCTGGGTGCTCCAGATTCATCTGCATATCAGCCACACGGGTGATGACTTGCAGCATCTGCGAGTGGAGGGCGTTAAGCTGCTCCTTCTCTTCAAGCGATTTCTCTTTCTCTGTGAGGTTTCCTATGATTGATGTCATGCGGGCCATTGGTTGGCGCAGATCATCACTTGCAGCCTTAATCTCCTCGCGCTGCAGTTTCAGCTCGCGTATCACGGCCTCTTTTCTGTGCTTGATGGCCTTGAGCTGATTGATACCTATACGCCAGAAGTAGATTATCAGGGCAAACACGATGACGTAGGCTGTAATCATCCACCACGACAACAGGAAGTGGCGCTCAACGTTTATCTCGATCACACGCTCCTGAGTACTTACTGCACCCTCAGCGTTAATGGCCTTTACGTGCAGAATGTAGCTACCTGCCTTAAGGTTGTTGAATGTCACACCGTGAGTCAGGGCATCACCATTGCGCCAATCCTCATCACGACCCTCCATCCAGTACATAAACTGCAAGCGCTCACTCTGGTTATAGTTACCAGCAGCAAACTTGATGGTGAATGTGTTCTGACTATGACTCAGGTCAATGCGGCTTGTCTCGTTCAGAGCCTGATTCAGTATTACATTTCCGTGATACTCATGTCCTGCCAGCACCTCTTCCTCGCCAATAAACAGCTGGGTAAGCATTACTCGTGGCAGCTCTTCCTTCTCAGCTCCGTCTCTGTGCAGCACCCAGTTCACACCATAAAGTCCGCCCAGCAATACCTCGCCGTCCTGCTTGGTAAGTATCGAACCCATGTTGAACTCGTTACTCTGCAGTCCGTCGGCAGTGGTGTAGTTATAGAGTCCGTAGTTGTTCACGCCTTCCTCGTGGTTGCGCTGAATCACAATACGGCTCACACCGCGGCTTGTTGTAACCCATATGCAGTGATTCTTGTCCTCAGCAATACCGCAGATGTTGTTGTTACACAATCCCTGCTTCTCTGTGAGATAGTCAAGCTCGTCGGTCTCAAGATTCAGTATGTTCAATCCCTCGCGCGTTCCTACCCATATAAGTCCGCGTGAATCCTGGAATATCTGTGTAATGTAGTTGTTGGTAAAGCTCTTAAGGTTTGTGCTGTTACCAGTATATACCTTTTTCTCTGTTGTAGATAGGTTCAGAATGATGAGGCCTTCGCTGGTACCGATAAGCAGATTGTTCTCTGTGGCATCCTGCTTGTAGAAAAGGCATGTGATGCTGTTGGTGCTCAGCTTTCCGTTCTCGCGAGTGTAGCTTGAGAACGAGTTCATTCTTGGGTTGTAAACCTGCAGACCTCCGTTTGTTGCTATCCACAGATTACCTATCTTATCAGTAGTAAGGTCGTTGATGTGGTCGTCGATGATGGTGCGCACACTGTCTTTCGCTACCGAGTAGATGGTAGATACACCATCCTTGATACGAGTCAGACCGTTGCGCTTCGAACCAATCCAGATGCTACCGTCGGGGGTATTACCCATACACGATACCTTAAGACTTGCCAGCTGTCCGTTGAATCCTATCACACCTTTGTCGCTGGTACCATACCATATCGAACCGTCAGCATGCTGGGCCATGGCGGTAACATCGCCCAAGAGGTCGGAACCGAAACGGTAGATGTACTTACCAGTATATGCCACACCCGATTTCTCAGTACCAACCCACAGCAGTCCTGTATCGTCCATATAAACGCTCTGGATGCTTATGTTGTCGGTAATCAGCTGCTTCTCGTTTATGTTTCGTGGCTGAACGGGTTCAGTCTCGTATGTCTTTGGATCCATGCGCAGCAATCCAAGCTGGTCGGAACCAATCCAGATGCTACCTTGATTTCCTGCCATACCGTTGATGTTACGGTCGACACCCAGACCCGTTACGCCAAGTCGCTGACTTACGGTATAGTCCCAAGCACCTTTCTGCTTGTCGTACATCACCAAGGTGCCCTGTCCGTAGAGCCAAACGTTGTCGTTCTCATCAGCAAAGGCGCGTAGTGATTTAGTCTTATGGTCTCTCAGTGCGGGTATTCCCTCAACCACCCAGAGGCAGTTCTGTTGGTGCATAACGTCGCAGCAGGCTATCTTTCCGTCTTCGTAAACTATCAGTGCACCCTCCTTACACTCGCTGATAGAGCAAACCACACCTTGTGGCA
>CAMJIA010000111.1 GCA_946405695.1 uncultured Prevotellaceae bacterium
AGCGTACCTTTGAGTGGGAAGAAAACTTCTACGATGTGGAGCAAGAAACCGACCGTCGTTTAGGCGACACGCCTCGTGGCATGGGCTTCTGCTTTGCCTATTGGTCTGTGTTGCGCAACGTGCTTGCCGAGCGTGGTATCGAGTGGCAGTCGCCCCATGAGTTGAACCCCAGAGTTATGTTCGATTAACTACTTAAGCAAGGTGTTATGGCAAAAGCAATCACCATCAATCGTTATGAAGACTATAGTGACCGCGGTGCCGTGGTGCATCATAGCCTGAAAGAGTCCGTCGAAGTGGATGTCACAAAAATCATTGTCGGTAAACCTTTGCCAGGACTGCCTGGCAGCATCGTGTGGCACTACGATTTTACACTCCTCGAACTGGAGTACGACGGCAAGACCATTAGCATCATGCCAGGCAAGGAGGAGAAGATAGGCTACAGTGGCTCGGGCGGAGAGATGGGCATCGGGCAAGAACTGGTCACCACCATTAAGTACGCCCTCGACAAACCGCAATATCTTGGCGGCTTCCAGTTTGAAGACCGGGTTCGTCAGGAACTGAAAGGTCCCATCGGTGATGGTGAGGTGTGGCTACCGGGTGGCGACCACTTCAAGGGCTACTTCCACCTGAACTACGCCTGTATCAATGGTCCCGCCTATGCCGCCGAGGGTCGATACACTTTTGCCAACGGTGACTATATCGAGCATGCCTGGATAGAGACCGATAGCGAATTTGAGCGTTTCCAGTTAACGGGACTTTACCGCATCTGCACTGAGAGTGGTTTTAACTACTGCATCGCCATGTTCAACGGTGGCCGTCGCCACGGTATCGAATTGGATATGCCCAATCGTTTCTGCAATCGCTACATAGCCCGATTTTGGTATGACAACGTGGTGGAGCTTAGCTATTCCAGTGAGGTCATCGCCCACGACATCGACGAATCGGAAGGCGATGATTGTATGTGCCTCACACTCACGCTGCACGACTCGAAGGGCGACTACATCGTGCGTCAGTGTGGTGGTAGCTGGTTTGAGAACGAATACGGCAAACGCATCTACAAGCCCCAAGTAAGTATCAGCGTTACCCTCCCGAATGGCGATGTCATCGATGACTTCGATAAGGCTTTAAATTTGTTACAACACAATGATAAAGATTGAGACACACCCGACAGAAAGTCCCCTGACCGGCCAGAGCAAATGGTGGGGTGAGCCGGACATGCCCGAAGAATTCGACTGGCCAGAGGTAACAGTAACAGATGAGGCCGGCGAGACATACGATGATCCGCTGACCTTCGTCTGTCAGATACGTTGCGAGGATGTCGCCGCCCTTGACCCCGACGGCTGTTTGCCCCATGAAGGCATGCTCTACTTCTTTGCCGCCCTCGACTACTTCCTTGGCGACATTGATACACCGACCTATCCGGGGATGGGTGAGTGGGGTAGGGAGTATTTCCGTGTGCTATATGCCCCTATGCTCGATAATCTGCACACTCATCACCTCAACTATCCTGACGGCACCTCAGCCTGTATGCCTGCTGAGACTATCACGTTCAGCCCCTGTGGCACATACGACGACGGACACAAACTGTTGGGTGCCCCTTATATAGAAGAGGTGCGCGAGGATGTAGGCAATGACTTGCTTTCGCTGCTGCAGATTGACTGTGACGACCGATGGGACCTGCTGTTCCACGACAGTGGCACGCTGAACTTTCTCATTCATCCTGACGACCTCCGGCAGCGACGATGGGACCGGACGAGGTGCTACTTGTTTTCATTTTGAATATTAATAATTATTCCTTTCTAAAAATATGGCAGAAGATAATGTAAGAATGCGTCAGCACGAGGAGGTACGGACACAGACAAATACCGCCCCAGCAAATGCCACCGTCACAAACAGTGCCATGCAGACCCGCGAGGCCGATGGTGTGTGTCCCAAGTGTGGTGCGGCTATCAGTGCCGATATGGAACTGTGTCCCGTCTGTGGCTGGAAGGTTGTTGACTACTGTACATTCTGTGGCGCACCGATGACCCCCGACGATATGGACTGTCCGGAGTGTGGTATGCCAGCCGACGGCGTTCTATGTCCCGACTGTGGAGTCCGCAATTTCCGTCCGTTCTGTCGACAGTGTGGCAAACTGCTGCCGACCTCTACCGTATGGCTTGTGAGGGTGGGGCGTCGACAACGTTTCTATCATTCTTGCTCGCTGTCAGTCAGACGGGTATTAGTAAAAAGAAGAACGTAGCTTCCGATGTGGAGGCTACGTTCTTTGATCCTTCGTTTTCTTACCAAGCCATCATGTCGCGTTCGTCAGGACGATGGGCTTTGCCGTCTTCGCCTAGCACGTAGACCTGGAGGTCCTCGAAGTATCCACCGGTCTGCTCCTGCAACTTCTTCAGTTCACCCTTGGTGTCCTCAAAACCTTTGAACTCCTTGGCAGAGGCGAGGTGGTTGGTAAACTCCAGTTTCTTGTTCTCGGTATCCAATACTGAGATCCACTCATCTTTCGTGCGGTCTCCAATCAGAAATTTCTTGCTCATAATGTTTTAGCGATTAGTTTTTAAGTATTCGTTTTCTTTTTCTGATGCAAAGGTACGAAAAATCCCGATACGCTATTCACATATCGGGATATTTTTAACGTAAACGTTTGTTTGTATTACTCACCCTTAATGGCAGCTACACCAGGCAGAACTTTACCCTCGATAGCCTCGAGCAGAGCACCACCACCAGTAGAGATGTAGCTAACCTTGTCGGCCAGACCGAACTTGTTGACACAAGCTACAGAGTCACCACCACCAATCAGTGAGAAGGCACCCTCAGCAGTAGCCTGAGCGATAGCGTCACCGATAGCGCGGCTACCAGGAGTGAAGGTATCGCACTCGAAGACACCAGCAGGACCATTCCACAGGATGGTCTTAGCACCCTTGATAGCCTCGGCGAATGCCTTCTGGCTCTCAGGACCAGCGTCAACACCCTCGAAACCAGCAGGTACGTTGTTGGCAGGGCAGGTAATAATCTCAGCACCGGGCTTCACGCTCATGGTACCGAAGTCGAGACCGTTAGTAGCGGTGCAGTCAGAACCGAGCACGAGCTCTACGCCGTTCTTCTTGGCCAGCTCCTCAACACCCAGAGCTACATCCAGCTTGTCCATCTCAACGATAGAGTCACCAATCTCACCACCGTGAGCCTTAGCGAAGGTGTAGGTCATACCACCGCAGAGGATGAGCTTATCAACCTTACCGAGCAGGTTCTCGATGATACCAATCTTAGAAGATACCTTAGAACCACCCATGATGGCAACGAAAGGACGCTTGATGTTGCTGAGCACGTTGTCAACAGCCTGAACCTCCTTCTCCATCAGCAGACCCAACATCTTGTTGTCAGCGTCGAAGTAGTCAGCGATAACAGCAGTAGAAGCGTGCTTGCGGTGAGCGGTACCGAAGGCGTCCATGACATAGCAGTCAGCGTAAGAAGCCAGCGTCTTGGCAAACTCCTTCTGAGAAACCTTCAGGGCCTTCTTAGCCTCGTCGAACTCAGGAGTACCCTTCTCCAGACCTACGGGCTTACCCTCTTCCTCAGGATAGAAACGCAGGTTCTCGAGCAGCAGAGCCTCACCCATCTTCAGGGCAGCAGCAGCGTCAGCAGCCTTAGCGCAGTCGGGAGCGAAAGCAACGGGAACACCCAGAGCCTTCTCTACGGCCTCACGAATCTGACCCAGAGACTTCTTAGCATCTACCTTACCCTTGGGCTTACCCATGTGTGACATGATGATGACAGCACCACCATCGTTCAGGATCTTCTTCAGGGTGGGCAGGGCACCACGGATACGGGTGTCGTCAGTGATCTTACCATTCTCGTCCAGGGGTACGTTGAAGTCTACACGTACGATTGCCTTCTTACCGGCAAAGTTGAATTCGTTGATTGTCATAATGCTTTTGTTATTTTAATAATGTATGATAATTC
>CAMJIA010000112.1 GCA_946405695.1 uncultured Prevotellaceae bacterium
GCCTGCCGACTTCATGCACCTGACGCAGTTGCAGAAACAGCAGGCGCTGACGCAGGAACTGATATTACGCAGTCACGGACAGCGCAAGTGGCATTGGACCTTCGGCGTATTCGGATCGTACCAGTGGTTGCGTACCGATGCTCCTGTAACCTTCGGTCCTGATATGAATGCGATGACGGCAGCACGCATCATGTCGATGATGCCTGCCTATGTCCAAACGATGTTTAAAATATGGGAAATTCCTGAATTCAATGTCACAGAGACGTTCCATACACCCTCGGCCAGTGTGGGGGCATTCCATGAGTCGACGGTATCGCTCACTGACCGACTAGACGTCACCTTAGGCTTGCGTTATGAGTACAGTCATGTGAAGATAGACTATAACACAGCTGGACTAGTGGCGCTACACTACTCAATACCTCCATTAGAGGAGACCAACAGACTAACAGCTGTGATAGAGAGCGACAGCAAACGCTCGTTCCACCAACTGTTACCCAAGGTGGGCGTCACCTATCGTGTGGACGACAGCGGGTCGAACATCTATGCAACCGTATCAAAAGGCTATCGTGCAGGTGGTTATAACATCCAGATGTTCTCTGAGATCTATCAGTCGGAGTTTATGAACAAGGGAAAGTCGCTGAGCACGGGTGATGTCACCATTAGCTACACAGATGAAGACTATGAGGCCGTTGACGAGACCATCAGCTACGAGCCTGAGGAGTCGTGGAACTATGAGGCAGGAGCCCACCTGAATCTGCTGGAAGGTAAACTGCATGCCGATATAGCCTTCTACTATATGAAGATTCGTAATCAACAACTGTCGATGATGAGTCCTGACAATAACTTTGGACGTATCATGGTGAATGCCGGCAAGAGCCACACGATAGGCTTCGAGCTGTCGTTGCGTGGACAGGCTTTTGACAACCGACTGGACTGGTTCTTCAACGGTGGTGCTGTCAATGCGGTGTTCGACGAGTACGATACCTATAATGATAATACGATACCTTTTGTTCCCTCAGCATCCTTCGCATTGGGTGCCAACTACCGCTTCCAGCATGTTTTCGTAGGTGCAGACTTGACAGGACAGGGTTATACCCAGTGGGACGAGGCCAACACCTTCGGACAGAAAGAGTATGTGCTCTTGGGGGCTCATGTAGGCTATGACTTCGGATGTGGTAATATCAAACTGTGGGGACGCAACCTGACAGACACCAAGTACAATACCTTTGCTGTAGAGAGCAAGGCTGCAGGTCAGCCACAACGCTTCGCACAGCGTGGTAATCCACTTCAATTGGGAGTTGATGTAAATATTCATTTGTAATTAAAAGTTACATTTTCTGTTAAAATCGTTAAATTTAACGGAAATAATTAACTTCTTTGGCTTCTTCATATCGAGAAAAATGCTATCTTTGCACTCGATATGAAGAAGTCAACGATTTGGACCATAGCAGTCATCATGGGAGTTTCATTCCTCGCTCTGCTCTTCCTTCAGTTCTCCTATGTTGAGGAGATGGTTAAAATGAAGAAAGAGCAGTTCGATGAGAGTGTAGCCCGTTCACTATACCAGGCCTCGCGTAATCTGGAGATGAACGAGACCCTGCGCTATTTGGAGAAAGACGTCAACGAGACAGAGCGCCGTGCCTTTACGCAGGATAGCATTATCGTCGATGGACTGGGTTCTGTAACCCATAGCCATCAGTTTGCTGTTGCTGCAGACGATGGTACCATCTACAGTTCGTTCCAGGTGAAAGCCCTGAAGATGAAACCCGCCTCTGTTCCTAAGGCCATGATTCTGCGTAAGGACAAGAACTCGTTGGCAGACGCCACAAAGACGATGCAGGAGATTGTCCGTCAGCGTTATGTCTATCAGAAGGCATTGCTTGACGAGGTGGTTTATAACATCCTTTATACTGCCAGTGAGAAACCCCTGAAGGAGCGCGTTAACTTCCGTATGCTCGACAAGGATATCCGTGTGGAACTGATGAACAATGGTATCAATATCCCTTATCATTTCACAGTTTCCACTACTGATGGTCGCGAGGTCTATCGCTGTCCGGACTTTGAAGAGGAGGGTAGGGAGTATACCTACGAACAGAAGCTCTTCAGTCACGATCCGCAGTCGAAGATGGGTGTGGTGAGAATCCACTTCCCAGAGATGAACTCTTACATCTTCTCAAGCGTGCGCTTCATGATTCCCAGCATTATCTTCACCATCGTGCTGTTGATAACTTTCTTGTTTACTCTCGTTGTCGTATTCCGTCAGAAGCGTTATTCGGAGATTAAGAACGACTTCATCAACAATATGACCCACGAGTTGAAGACGCCTATCGCCTCCATCTCGTTGGCAGCCCAGATGATGAACGACGAGAGTGTACCCAAGACAGAGCAGATGACGAAACACCTCAGTGGTATTATTACCGATGAGTCAAAGCGTTTGCGTTTCCTCGTGGAAAAGGTGCTTCAGATGTCGATGTTCGATAAGAAAACCGTGACGTTCAAGGAGAAGGAACTCGACCTGAATGAGATGGTTGAGAGTGTTGCGCAATCCTTTAATCTGCGTGTGGAACATACTGGTGGTAAGATATATACGGAAATTGAAGCTATTGACTCTGCCATCTTTGTAGACGAGGTGCATTTCCAGAATGCTATCAATAATCTGATGGATAATGCGGTAAAATATCGCAAGCCCGACGAACCGATAGATATCTATATCCACACCTGGAATGACCACGACAGACTCTTCCTCTCCATCCGTGATACAGGTCAGGGCATCAAGAAAGAGAACCTGAAGAAAATCTTCGATAAGTTCTATCGTGTACACACAGGTAATAAACATGATGTGAAAGGCTTTGGTCTGGGATTGGCTTACGTCAAGAAGGTTATCGACCTGCACCAGGGAGAAATCAAGGCAGAGAGTGAGTTGGGAAAGGGTACCAAGTTCACCATCAGTCTGCCCATATTGAAAGAAGACAACAAGTAAGAACACAATATTATTAACGATAAAACATTTAAGATTATGGATGAGAAACTGAAAATTCTTCTTTGCGAAGACGATGAGAACCTCGGAATGTTGCTCCGCGAGTATTTGGCAGCAAAAGGCTATATGGCCGAGTTGTGTCCCGATGGCGAGGCTGGTTACAAAGCCTTCCTGAAGACGAAGTTTGATATCTGCGTGCTCGACGTAATGATGCCTAAGAAGGATGGCTTCACACTGGCTCAGGAAATCCGTCAGGCTAATGCAGAGATACCCATTATCTTCCTGACTGCCAAGACGTTGAAGGAAGACATCCTTGAAGGCTTCAAGATTGGCGCTGACGACTACATCACAAAGCCCTTCTCTATGGAGGAACTCGTGTTCCGTGTAGAGGCTATTCTGCGCCGTGTCCGTGGCAAGAAGAACAAGGAGAGTTCAGTCTATCACATTGGTGAGTTTGTTTTCGATACCCAGAAGCAGTTGCTGGTCATTGGTGACAAGCAGACCAAGCTGACTACGAAGGAGAACGAACTGCTGGCTCTGCTCTGTTCGCACGCTAACGAGATTCTGCAGCGTGACTTTGCCCTGAAGACAATCTGGATTGATGACAACTACTTCAATGCCCGTTCGATGGATGTTTATATCACCAAGTTGCGCAAGCACCTGAAGGAAGATCCGCAGATTGAGATCATCAATATTCATGGCAAGGGTTACAAGCTGATTACTCCTGAAACAGAGTAATATAGCGTAAAGAAATGATAAAAAATCGGGAATTATTATAGATTCTCGATTTTTTTTTGTACCTTTGTCGGCTAATAGTGTATTAGAATAAATCATGGACCATATAAGAAACTTTTGCATCATTGCACATATCGACCACGGAAAGTCAACGCTGGCCGACCGTCTGCTGGAATTTACTAAGACCATCCAGGTGACGGAAGGACAGATGTTGGACGACATGGATCTGGAGCGTG
>CAMJIA010000113.1 GCA_946405695.1 uncultured Prevotellaceae bacterium
GACTACAAAATATTTTTGCACTTTTTTAAAGAAAATGTGCTATTTTGTAGTCTAATAGTGAAAAAAGACACCAGAAAAGGCTTAATCGGGTATCAGAAAGTTGATAACTTCCTGTTCAACGGTGATACGATAGGAACCCATTGGAGTACCTATCAAGCGACCATCAACACCCACCATGGCATGTGGAGCTTCTTCAACGACGACCTCACGTGTTCGATAGGGGTGAACACTGCGATGGTTGAGAAAACGTCCCGTTACCAACAGCCATATACCTGCCAGCAACTGTATCATCTCAGCATGGTAAACCATCGACACATCAAGCATGCCATTATAGGGTACTGCGTTGGGGGTTTGTCCATAGCCTGGACCGCTACCCACACACATGGTCATAATCTTGCGGTCTACTGTTTCATTATTCAGTCGGACACGCATTTTGTAATCCATGCGGTGGAAGATCATCAAAAAGATGGAGACAATAAACGACAGAGTGCGGGACCCCAGTAGCGAACGTGTCTGTCGACGCAAATTCATGACGTCAGCAATGAGTCCCACATTGACACAGTTGAGGAAGTAGCGATGGCAGTGTTCGCCTTTTTTGTTTGTATAGCGAACACAGCCCAAATCAATGGTACGGATACGGTGTTTGATGAGCCAGTCGACAGTCTGCTCCATCTCATCATCATCGAAACCCCAATAGCGTGCGAAGTCATTCATCAAACCATTGGGAATAACACCCAATGCTATGCTGTCGCGTACTTGCCTTTCCTCTGCCATCAGGCAGTTGACGGCATCGTTCAGTGCAGAGTCGCCACCCATGATGACGATGGTCTTATAACCATTACGTATCAACATGGTCATCAGACGCTCAACACTGTCACTGCTCTCGCTCTGAACAAAGTCATACTGTACCTTACGTTCATCAAGCACACGCTGGATTTTCTCACGCTGCTTACTACCGCGCCCTTTAGGACAATAAAGGATGCCCCACCTCTCGTTCGCTACTTCCACTGTCTATGTCGTTTGTTGATTAGTCAAAGAATCCGGGTTGCTTGTATTCTATTCCCAGTTCGCGGTCAACGGTAGCTAGGATGCCCTGTACCTGACCCAGTGCGAACATACGGCCCAAGAGAGTGTAGCCAGCATTGTGGCCATGACTGCTCTCATCCATGATACCGCCAGGCTCATCGGTAAATGTCATACCGTGGTCCACACGCATAGGCAACTCTGGGTTCTCCTTCTCGAAGATACGGCAGAGCTCTATCAGGTCGGCACGACCGCCAAGGTGGCTGGCCTCTGTGAAGTCGCCGTTGGGGAAGATGTGGCATGAGCGCAAGTGAACAAAGTGTGTGCGAGAAGCAAACTTCTTGGCCAGCTCTACCACATTATTATATGCACCAGCTGAGAGCGAACCAGCACAGAAGGTCAGACCGTTATGTTTGTTGGGCACAGCATCCAAGAACCACTGGATATCCTCCTCGGTACGTACGATACGTGGCAAGCCCAGAATCTCGATAGGGGGATCGTCGGGGTGAACACACATGTTCATGTTGCACTCCTCGCAAACAGGCATAATAGCCTCGAGAAAGTACTTCATATTGGCACGCAACTTAGCCTTGTCAATGCCCTTATACAGGTCGAGGAACTCGCGGAATTTCTGCACAGGAGCCTCATCGTTCTCGCTGAAGTTACCAGAAACGAAGCCCTGCGTCTTGATGACGATGTTCTCAACCAGCTTATGGTCCTTCTCGGGAGTCATAGTCTTAGCCAGTTCGTCGCACTCAGCAATCACACTACGACCTTTGCCCCAGCCCGCTGGGAACTGGAACTTCTCCCATTCCTCACGAGCACCTGGACGCTTCAGGATATAAATGTCGAAGTAGGCAAACTCGGCATAGTTGAAGTACAGATTCGTGGCACCGTTGGGGTTGTCGTGGAACAAATCCGTACGAGCCCAGTCGAGCACAGGCATGAAGTTGTAGCAGATACAGTGAATGTCCTCTGCTGCGAGATTGCGTAGGCTCTCCTTGTAGACCTCAATCTGATGGTCACGGTCTGGACCGCCATATTTGATTGTCTCAACTACCGGCAACGACTCTACTACGCTCCAGCGCATGCCGTAGCTCTCGATATAAGTCTTCAGGTCGTGAATCTTCTCACGAGTCCACACCTCACCAAGAGGCACGTCGTGAAGCGCAGTAACAATTCCCTCTACTCCGATTTGTCTCAGTTGTGCAAGAGTAATCTTATCCTTCTTGCCAAACCATCTCCAAGTTCTTTCCATAGTCTGTTTATTTAGTAAGTTGTTAAATATATAATCGTTTTTTCCTTATCAGAAGGGATAGCCAATAGCAAAGTGGAGCGTATGGCTGTTCTTGAAACTATCTACATTGTAAAAGCCTGATTTCGCTGTAGCATAAGGCAGGTGAAGCGCAATACCCCAGTCAAGACGAAGAATGAGGAAGTCCAAGTCGTAACGGAAACCTATACCAGTACCTACCGCCATCTGTTGGAAGAAATTCTTCCATTTAAACTGACTGCTGCCGTAGCCAGGATAGTCATCACCAAACTCTTCCTCAATAGTCCAGACATTACCGGCATCAAGGAATACTGCACCATGCAGGGAGCCAAACAGTTGACGACGGTATTCAAGGTTGCAAACAAACTTAATGTCACCATTCTGCAGCAGGTAGGAGTATGCCTTATCGTCGATACCGGGGAAGGATCCTGGTCCGATAGCACGTACTGTGAAGGCACGGATGCTATTGGCACCACCCACATAGAACATCTCACTATTGGGTAGCCAGTCGCTATTACCATAATGACAGATAATGCCGGCATTGACATGTCCCACAAGCTTGGAGTAACTATCGAGGGTAAGGGTCTTGGTATAGTCGGTCTCCAACTTCACGAACTGCGAATAGGGATTCTTGAACATCGTCTTGTCCTTGTCATTCCACGACTTACCAGTAAGGACATCATAGAGTGCCACACCATTGCCCGACTCGGCAATGGTTGTTTCCCAACGTGTAGGATGCAGGGAGCGCTTGGGCGATGTATAGGTATAGGTGTAGCGCATCTCAGGAATGAAATAGTCCTGCAAGGTAGCCCACAGGTAAGGGTTCTTCTCCATGATGGCATCAAAATCTGCCGTATGACTGTTCATGAACTGGTACTTCACTGTCAGCGGCGAGAACTCATGGCGACTCTTCTCTGACGTCTGCCAGCGGTAGGTCCACTCACCAGAAACTACGTGCATCTTGTAGTAGCCCGGACGGTAGATAATATTGGTAGAAGCCTTGGCCAGAGTGGTAGGAGTACTGTAGAACAAACGTGGACGTGGTCGGCCATCCTTGCCGCGACGACGACCTTGAAATTTGCTCATGAAGGGGGCAATGATACGTGGGAACTCTACAGAGGCATCAGCACCATATTCGTAGTTGTTCATCGATGAACTATTCTTGATAGCCCACTCATATGATCCGTGGACATTGACATCTATCTTTTCACCACCACGGAAAGCATTACGGCGAGTGACACCCATCTTCAACTCCGGACCCATACGGCCAATGGTACGGGCATTGAAGTTTGTCTCCACATAGAAGTCCCATGGCTTGTCGAAAGTGCAGTTAAGTGTCAGGTCGAGGGTATCGCAGGCTGCCGTTGTATCACGAGGCGTAAACTGGAATTCAGTCATCGAGAACAGTCCCATGGCATTAATCTTACTACTCGACTCCAAATAGTCACTATAGCTATATGTTTGACGAGGGCGCAACTTCATATCAGCAAGCAACACACGCGGACGAATAGGTGGTTTCTTTCCCGAATAACGAATGGTCAGTGAACGTCCAACGAACGAGTCTGTGGGCTGTTCCATGAACGACTTCTTCATATTCACCGTGATGCGACC
>CAMJIA010000114.1 GCA_946405695.1 uncultured Prevotellaceae bacterium
AGAGGTCTATAACATGTATATGATAAAAACATATTAAAGATAGGAGAAAAGAACTATGAAGAAGAAAGACAGTGCAGGGTTGGGAATGACGATTCCCAAGAGAATGCGTATTGCGGGAATGACTTTTTACCTGCGGAATGGACAATTGGTCGGACGAGCATCTTCGACACATGAGAAGCGCAGTTGCACGCTGCCGCAGTTCATACAGCGACAGAAGATGCGGCACACGATGGCACTGTGGAAGATGCTGCGGTTCTGCGACGTGATGTTTACTGAGCGGCGAACGGCCTATCAGAATTTCGCATCGCTGGCGAATCAGTTGCCTGTGGTGTTTGTGCCTGACAATGGAATCATGAATCAGGCATCGCTTCTGATGCCTGGCATTCCAGTGAGTGACGGCATATTGCCAATGGTGAAGCAGGAGTTGGGCGAGGTAGATGGTACGCCTGCGCTGCTGACCGACCTGAAGGAAAGCGACCGGACGCACCATGCGAAATTGCGACTTTATACGGCCGTGCAGAAACTTGAGAATGAGATGCCACGAGTGCGGTTCAGCATGCGCGAGGTATCGTGGTGGGATATGAGCGTGGTGGATGGTCATCTGGCACTCGTGGGCGAGGAGTTTGCCGACGAGATGAAGGGTTGGGCATTGGTAAAGGTGATAGACGACCGCTGTTCGCCACAAACTATTGTCACCCGCTGCACGTTGTACCAACAATACACTACCGATGAAGCGTTGGAAGTAGCAGCCGACAGCTATGGTGGATTGACCGAGACTCCGTACCTCTCGCCACGATAATTATCAATAACCCAGCTTTCTTGCATGAGAAGGCTGGGTTATTGCTTCTCCTTGGGAATGCCTGCTCCCGTGTCTTCACAATAGAAGAGTCACGCTGATCCACTTGAAATGCTCTCAAAACGCGATTCTTTTCGTTCCCTCTTTGATATAGATCTGATGCTTTGGCTCTTTTGAAAGTTTCAGTCCACCGACGGACCACACGGATTGCCTGTGGCGGAGCTGTGACTTGGGAGTGGCGACGTCTGTCATGATGGGATTGAAAAGTCGCTCATATTCCGTTGCAGCCATGATGAAGCCACCGAGAACTTTTCCCTCCGTATAGAAATCGCTGCCAGAGGTGCTAGTCGGCTTGGTGTCTCGAAGCATGTAAGTATCATCGTAAAGAGATGGTTTCTTGACAGTATCATAGTTTTCCAGTTAGCCGTTTCCTCAATCTTACATTCAATTCTTGACAATCTCGTTGGGCAACCAGAACCAGAAGGTGGAGCCGTGGCCCTCGCCTTCAGAAGTGACGCCAATGCGCCCGCCACACCTGTCGATGATAGCCTTGCAGATGGCGAGACCGAGACCTGTGCCTTGCACAAAGTCGTTGAGTTTGACGAAACGCTCGAAGACAGCACCCTGCTTCTCCTTGGGAATGCCCGCTCCCGTATCTTCACAGTAGAAGCAGAGTCCCTCCTGACGCTGACGATCTATCTCGCGCGACTCCTTACGATAACCCACACGGATGTGACCCTCGGTGGTGTACTTTACGGCATTTGTGACGAAGTTGGTCAGCAGCTGCTGCAGGCGTCCCTTATCCATGACGACAGGCAGCGAGTCGTAAGGATTATCCTTTAGGAACTCCACACCAGTGCCCTGCACACGCTGCTCCAGCGTCTGACAGATATCGTCGAAGACTGGTGGCAGGTCGATGGGTACGGGGTCTATCGTGATGGTCTGTCCCATGTTGCTAGCCTCCAGGATGTCGTTGATAAGACGTAGCAGCATGTCACAGTTGCTACGGATGATACGGATGAACTCGCGACGCTCATCGTCGTTGTCGATGACCTGCAACAGGTCGCTAAAGCCCACAATAGCGTTCAGCGGCGTACGTATCTCGTGGGTCATATTGGCCAGGAAGGCACTCTTCAGTCGACCAGAATCGTTGGCACGCTCTGTCTCTTCTCGTAGTTTCTTCTGGGCAAGCATCAGGTCAGAGATGTCTCGTACCAGTCCGAAATACTCCTTGGGGCGTCCATTCTTGTCAAGCACAGGAATACCACTGATGGAGAACCACGTCAGACGGTCGGTAACAGGCGTATAGTTGAACTGATGGATGACATTGAAGGGTTTCCCTCCCATGACCAGCTCACGGAACACGCGCTCGGCTTCCAGACGCTGTTCCTCGTCCATACCTGCCATATAGTCCTCCAAGGAAACAGAATACTCGGTCTGTCGCAAACTACGCGTAAAGCGGATAATACGCTCGTACTGGTTGAAGGTCCACACATACATGTTGCTCTCCTCCAACAGGTAGCGCAAGCGTTGCTCGTAGCGGTTGATGGCATCGTGCGTTTCCTTGAGCTGTCGCTCGTGTTTACGCTGTTTCATATACATGTCGCGCTCGGCAGTAATGTCACGAGAAGAGATGATATAGTAGACCAACTGCCCCGTATCGTCCTTGACGGGTACGACACGCGTCTCGATATACTTATCGAGTCCCCACTCCTTATAAAACATATGTCCACAAACGTGGAAAGAGTCGAAATCTTCCGAATTGATAAATCCTTTCAGGAACGGGTCTTCCAAGAATGAAGTCGTGCGGAAATGCTGCTCACGCTCCTCGGTAATCTCCAGCAGCTCGCGCATACGCTGGTTCATGTTGATGAGGTAGCCATTGGCATCGTGGAACGACATAGCCATCATGTTGGTATCAAACACCTTCAGGTACTTGTCGGCCAGTTCCTTGGTACGCTGTTCCTCCTCTATTTCCTTGGCAATATCCTTGACGGTATGGACAATATAACGAGGTATGCCGTTCTCACGTTCCAGAATGGCACCACCAATGAAGGTCTTCCATAGGGGTTCTTCGCTAGTACCGGAATTATAGTGACGCTGCAGGAACCACGACTCACACTCGCCACGCTTCATGCTCTCTATCAGTCCACGGAACTCACCGCGCTCGTCGGGGGCAACACGTTCTATCAGTTCTTCAATGGGGATACCCCAATCGGGCAACAGGTTTCCATGCAGATTCTTGACATGTCCCAGGACGATGTCATACTCCAAGACATAGTATTCATCCATCTCAAGCGCCTGAGCCATGATGCTGTTCAACTCTGAGTTACGACGCACGGAGCTCTTCACACGCAGAGACAGCAATCGTCCGGCGATGAAGATGATAATGCCAGCCAAGAAGAGACCTATCAGGATAAATGGAGCCAACGGAGAGGCATCGTCGTGGATACGTTCCGGATGGAACCACTTGTCGTAGATGCGCTGCAGGTCGCCAGCCTGTTCCAAACGGGTATATTGGTCGTCAATGGCATCGATGATATCCATCTCGTAGCCAACAATATGCAGTTCGCCAGCAGGCACTCCTTTCACCTCGTCAAGTACCAGACTATCGAGGGCCAACTCCTGAATCTTGTTTTCAAGAGGTTTCTCTCCCCATAGGTAATAGTCACACTGACGAGCCCTTACGCGAGTAAGACCCTCCTTGGGCGACATATACTGCACATCAAAGGGTATCGTGTCAAGTTCATGGATGAGCACAGCGGCATAGTCGTCCTTCCTGACACCTATCCTAATACCCCTCTGCAAGGACATAAGACCAGGAAAGGGAGGTGTATTTACATGACGCACCGCACAGATATTGTAATAGTTGATGTACTTCTTTGTCTGTATAAACGGACGAGACTTATAATTGGACGACAGCGCATGCAGCAGGTCGGCCTCGTGGTTGTAGAACATGTCGCTGGCCGGCTGCCACTCCTGCATGACGAACTTATGAGGTATCTCCA
>CAMJIA010000115.1 GCA_946405695.1 uncultured Prevotellaceae bacterium
TCGCTGGCAGGCATCTCATTCAGAATCTTGTGGAAGTGGTTGATGCAGTCCATCATCTTGTCGTTCTGAGTGATGATGTGAGTCATATAGCTCTCCTTACCACTCTTCTTGTCAGGACGTCCATAGTAGGCGGCGGCATTATAAGCCAGACCACGAGCCTCGCGCATTTCCTGGAATACAATTCCGTTCATACCGCCACCGAAGTACTCGTTGAATACACTAACTACAGCAGCTTCATCAATATTCCAGTCGCGATGCTCATCGTGATACATACGCATATAGATATTCTTAGCGTCGAATGGTGCAATCCATACCTCGTTGGTAGGTGTCTGCTGGCGCTCATACTCCTTGTTCTGTGGCACAGGCAGCAGCTTCTTTGGCATCTTATGCGTCTTGGTCACAATGTCAGAAACCTCCTTCACGGTCATAGGTCCATAATACTCCATGCTGTGCTCATAGCTACTCAGATTCTTCAGCAGGTCAACAAACACCTGTGGGTTGGTGTTCTTCAGCTGCTCCTCAGTCATGATGTCTCTACTGAAGTTGCGCTTGCCAAACACACCATAGTTATACAGCCAGTTGAAGTAGCCACGCTGATTTTTCTTGGCATCATCACGACGCTTCAGAATCTGACCCACCATTTCGTTGTAGGCCTCCTTGTCCACCTTGGCATTCTGCAGCAGTTCCTCGCCCAGTGCCAGGGCAGCCTGCATGTTCTCGCTCAGACCCATCAGGCGAACGTTGATTTCATCGCTACCCTCGCCCACATAGAAGTCGCAGCCCAGCTCATAGAACTTCTGCTTCAACTCTGCAGCAGTATACTTGTCAGTGCCCAGATAGTCGATATAGTCTGTTGCCACGTCGTAGCGGTTGTCAGCCTTGCGACCAAACTCATAATGCAGGTTCAGTTGGAACAGACCGTTCTCTGTATTCTTCACATATTTCAGTGGCAGTCCCTTCTTGGTCTTAGTCATTGTCATATCCTTCTTAAAGTCTACAAACTTAGGCTGGATAGGCTCCACCTTCGCATTCTGGATATCCTTCACAAACTGACTCATCATGTCGCGGTTGGTGGGGATGGGCGTAATAGCAGGCTTGTCTATCTTCTTCTGCAGAGAGTCCACACCCTGCTTCTTGAATACTGTTACATAACCATTGGTAAAGAACTTGTTGGCAAATGTCACAATATCCTGCTTGGTAATCTTCGACACACGGTCGATGCTCTCAACCTCCTGTTTCCAGTCCACCTCATTGATAAAGGCGTCTACAAACATATCGGCTCGTCCCTCGTTGCTCTCCAGCGTCTGATAGCGATTGCGTTTGTAGTTGTTAATGATGCTAGGCAGCAAGTTGTCAGGGAAGTCGCCCTTTTTCAGTTTATCTATCTCAGCCAACATTAGGCTACGAACCTCTTCCAGGCTCTGGCCCTGCTTGGGTGCACCAATCAACAAGAAACCACCATGGTCACGCATCAGCTCAGCACCGGCTCCCGCTCTTTGTACCTTCATGGTCTGGTTCAGGTCAAGGTCGAACAATCCTGCACGTCCATTGCTCAGCACGCTCGACAACAAATTCAGAGTGTCAGCCTGCAGACTGTTCGCCTGCTTAGCACGCCAAGCCATCCATACTTGCTCAGCCTCCTGTCCGATAACTGTGGTATCCTTAGGAGCAGTTAATGCGGGGAGTGGTGCAAAAGTAGGTTGTTTCACATCAGCACCTGGTTTCCAACTGCTGAAATACTTGTCGATGATAGCGATGGTCTTGTCAGGATCCAGGTCGCCAGCCATACAGATAGCCACGTTGTTTGGGCGATACCACTTGTTGAAGTAGTTCTTGATGTTTGTTATCGAAGGATTCTTCAGGTGCTCCTGTGTACCGATAGTGGTCTGTGTGCCATAAGGATGGTTAGGCCACAGCATCTTACACAGCGCAGCAAACAACTTGCGACTGTCGCTGGTCAGTCCGATGTTATACTCCTCATATACAGCCTCAAGCTCTGTGTGGAAACCACGTATCACCATATTCTGGAAACGGTCGGCCTGAATCTTTGCCCAGTTGTCAATCTCGTTTGATGGAATATCCTCAGTGTAGCAAGTCACATCGTTTGATGTGTAAGCGTTAGTACCCTCAGCACCAATGGCAGCCATCAACTTGTCGTACTCGTTAGGGATAAAATACTGGGCAGCCACCTGAGATACAGAGTCAATCTCATGATAGGCTTGCTTACGAGCGGCAGGATCGGTCAGCTTGCGATAAGCCTCGTAACGCTGTTCAATCTGGTCGAGCAACGGAGCCTCAGCAGTGGGATTGTTAGTACCAAACTGCTTAGTACCCTTAAACATCAGGTGCTCCAGATAGTGAGCTAGTCCAGTCGTCTCTGTAGGGTCATTCTTAGAACCAGTACGAACAGCAATATATGTCTGAATACGAGGCTTTTCCGGATTTACGCTCAAATAAACCCTCAACCCATTGCCTAGTGTATAAATACGGGTCTGCATCATATCTCCAGACACCGTTACATACTTGTAATCCTTAGCCTGTACGCCGATGGCCAACAGACAACAGCCGATAGCCAACAGACAATTCTTTTTAATCTTCATAATCTATTTCGTGATCCAATTTTGAGATAAAGTCATCGAAGACATCCTGCTCGACATCACCCATAGAGAATTCCTTCTCAGCATCCTTGCGGATCTCGGCAATCCATGCACGACGGGCCTTGACATAGTCCTCACGGATGCGTTGGATGGCAGCGTCATTGAGTTCGTCGAGACCGTAGTAGTCGAGAATCAACTGATAGGTCCACGTCCACTGATATTCGCGATAGTGCTCGTTGATGTCGTTGAAACGTGCCAAAACCTCGCGGATGCTCTCGATAGTACCATTCTTGATGTCCTCAAGGAGACGTTCCTCCTCGCTGGCAGGCAACAACAGACCAGAGAGGTCGTTCCATTGTCCCAGACCAATCTCACCTTCGGGCTTACCAAGCCATTGTTCCTTGACAGCACGCTTCAGCACGGCACCCATATAGATGCGGAGGGCAATATCGTAGTACTTAATACCCTTCTTCAGCGATGACGCATTGATGATATACTCCTGGAAGTTGTACGACGACACATTGTTGCCGCCGGCCTGGCGCAGATTCTCCAGGATCTTCTTACCCTCAACAATCTCACCGACAGTAAACGGTGACAGCCAGTCGAAGTTGATAATGCTCTTACGGCTCGAAGCTGCACGCTTGTCGCGCTTCGGCCACTTCTTGATATCACGGTAGAGACCCACCGTGGTAATGTTACGACCTGGCACAATATACATCGTCTCACCATAGGCCATCAAATAGGCAAAGGGCAGACAGCGCATGTCAGGATGGTTCATCAACTTACCGAAGCAGACAGAAAACGAACCAATCTTCGCAGGCATCAGCACATAGGCACCAGAGGCCGTCTTGGAGCCACGCTCCAGCACACCATAGTGCATGGGACCCATCTTGTAAGCATGGTTCGAAAAGTTAGTGTTCGAACCAGCATTATAGAACGAGAACTCTCCACCAATCAGCAACGAACTCTTATGGTGCGAAGCAGAGAACGGTCCACAGAAGGCTGCACACGCCTCACCATTGGCCATATAGCTGTTGGCAAAGAACACGCTGGCCTCAGCAGTGAAACCATTGGTAATCTGACAGGCCTCACCAA
>CAMJIA010000116.1 GCA_946405695.1 uncultured Prevotellaceae bacterium
TGACCTCCTGCGTGACAGGCAGGCATTCTAACCTACTGAACTAACGCACCAAGGTTTTTTACAATTTGACAATTTCCGATTTACAATTTGGCGGTGCGTACGAGACTCGAACTCGTGACCTCCTGCGTGACAGGCAGGCATTCTAACCTACTGAACTAACGCACCAGAATTGCTTCGTTTGTCGTTTTGCGGGTGCAAAGGTAATGAGAATTTTTGGATATACCAAACTTTTTCGCGAAAAGTTTATAAAAATCTTTGCATTAATAGGGCATCATGGTATTCTCGACCATCGAATAGCCACTCTTTCATCGTATTTTCTGCCGAAAAACCCATTTCTTCGAACAAAGTGACAGCAGCATCATTTCTCACATCCACCACCGCATAGAGTTGGTGCAGATGTATAATTCGCAGGGCATAGTCAAACAATTCGCGGAGGGCTTCATGTGCATAACCTTTACGACGATGGTTTTGCAGGATGACAATACCCACTTCTGCACGCTGATGCTCTGGAGAGAACTGCACTAGGTCGACAATACCCACCGTTTCCTTCTCGTCGTTCTCCACAATCATCCTCACCTGACGGTCTGCATAGATGTCGTCGCTGCTACTGGCAATATAGTCGTGGAGCGTATAGCGGCTATAAGGCACATTCGTTGTACCCACCTGCCACAGACTTTGGTCGTTCTCAATCTGGTACAGCAAATCCAGATCCTCTGGTTCAATAGCACGTAGTCTCATCATCTTCTCCTTTTATATTTATTAGGATTGATAAAACGGTGCAGGCGATCCAGCATCATCTGCAACAAGGCCAGCGAGGCACGGAAATAGATAGCTATCTTTATCGGCAACGAGAAGAAGATGCTGAGATGACCGTAGTGCTTGCGGAAGAATATCAGCATGGCCTGATAGAACGTGTGCACATAGCGGAAGCTGGACTTCTGCGTCGACTCACCCTTATAATGGACAATGTCGTAGGGCAGGTACCAGTTCTGCCACCCACTCTTCAGCAAACGGTAGCTCAGGTCAATGTCCTCGCCATACATGAAGTAATCTTCATCCAACAGTCCTACCTCGTCAAGCGCCTTTCTGCGCAGCAGACAGAACGCTCCGCTGATGGCCTCTATCTGTCCAGGCTCGTCCCACGACAGGTGACTCATATAGTAGCGACGTGTGAAGCCCAGCATCTTGAGCATAGACACCCACGGCGTAGGGATAGAACGACGCGACTCAGGTGCCCGTTGGCCATCGCGAGAAAGCATGCGCACGCCTGCCCCACCCGCTTCTGGATGCTGATCCATGAAGTCGAGCACTCCACGCAACGTATTCTCAAAGACCACCGTATCGGGGTTCAGCAACAGGACGTATTCAGCGTCAGACTGTCGGATAGCCTGGTTGTTGGCACGTGCAAAACCAACATTCTGCTGGTTAGCAATAGCGTGAACCTCCGGATGCTTGGTCTTCAGCATCTGCAAGGTATCGTCAACAGACTTGTTGTCCACTACCCACACCTCGCCATCAATGCCCTGCAGCGCCTTATTCACGCTCTGCAGACACTCGTCCAGCAGTTTGCTGACGTTATAGCTGACAATGACTATGCTGATTTTCTTGGCCATACGAAGGGGAGACAGAGTAATAGGATAACACCTAAGTAGAAGAAGGGTGTCGTCTGATAAATGATGTATAAGATTACGTTGACCAACAAGGGAACGACGATGAGTGACAATCTCAGCTTCCACGACTTCTTAAAGAGTCGCAGTCCCAGGTAGGCGCACACCAGCGTCACCAGTTCCATCGTGGTGGTTAAAATAAATTCGGTATTCATTTGCCTTCAAATAATGTTCTGTTCAGTATCGAGCGCCCCAGTGTCACCTCGTCGGTATATTCCAACTCGTCACCCACGCTGATGCCACGGGCAATAATCGTCAGTTTCACCTCCGTATAAGGCGCCAGTTTACGGAAGATGTAGAAGTTGGTGGTGTCGCCTTCCATCGTCGAGCTCAGTGCCAGAATGACCTCCTTCACCCCACCCTGACGAACGCGTTCCACCAGCGAGTCAATCTCCAAATCAGCGGGTCCTACACCATCCATGGGTGAGATGACACCACCTAGCACATGATAGAGCCCCTGATACTGCTGGGTGTTCTCCACAGCCATCACGTCCTGGATATTCTCCACCACACAGATGATTGTCGTGTCGCGTCGAGGATCGCTACAGATGGGACATACCTCGCTGTCGCTAATGTTGTGGCAGACGCTGCAGTGCTTCACCTCCTGACGCATGCGAGCAATGGTTTCTGTAAACTGCAGCACCTCGTCTTCCTCACGGCGCAACAAGTTCAGTACCAATCGTAGGGCTGTCTTACGTCCTATTCCTGGCAATTTGGAAAATTCCTGTACCGCCTTTTCCAGCAGTTCCGAAGGGTATTGTTGTTGCGTCATGATTCTATTTCACTTAACTCCAGCCACCGCATCGACTTCTCGTCCAACTCGCCGTTCAGGACGGGCAGTCGCTTGCTCAATTTCGTTATCTCGTCTACCGAGGTCGTACCTCCGCAGAGTGCTTCTTCTATCTGTTTCTTCTCAGCCTCCAGGGCCTCGATGTCCTTCTCCAGCTGTTCAAGTTCGCGCTTCTCCTTGTATGAGAGACGCCTGCGGTCATCGTGGCGATAGCTGGGTTTGGTACCAGCCGTACTAGATGTACCAGATGAACTAGTGCTACTAGTCTTATTCTCCTCCAACGAAGCCCACACGCGATACTGCGTATAGTTTCCTGGGAAGTCCTTGATTTCGCCCTGTCCCTTGAACACCAGCAGGTGGTCCACCACCTTGTCCATGAAGTAACGGTCGTGCGAGACCACGATGACGCAGCCTGGGAAGTCCTGCAGGTATTCCTCCAGAATCTGTAGCGTCACGATGTCTAGGTCGTTGGTGGGCTCGTCGAGTACCAGGAAGTTGGGATTCTTCATCAGTACCGTACACAGATACAGTTTTCTGCGCTCACCACCACTCAGCTTATATACATAATTATATTGTTGCTCTGGGGTGAACAGGAAGTACTGCAACAGCTGCGAAGCACTCATCTTACGACCACTGCCTAAATCCACATAGTCGGCAATGGCCGTTATCACGTCGATGACCTTGTCCTGTTCGTTGAACTGCAGACCCTCCTGCGAGAAGTAGCCGAACTTCACCGTCTCGCCAATGACGATGCGCCCTTCGTCCACAGGAACCAGTCCCAGCAACATCTTGATGAACGTCGACTTGCCCGTTCCGTTGCTACCCACAATACCCATCTTTTCAAAGCGCGAGAAGTTGTAGTAGAAGTCCTTCAGTATGACTGTCTCATCATACCTCTTCGATATATACTGACACTCAAAAATCTTGCTACCTATATATACATTCGAAGCCTTCAGTCTCAGCTGGCGCTCTTCCAGACGTTGCTTGGCCACCTTCTCCAACTCGTAGAATGCCTCCTCCCTGTAGCGGGCCTTGTGTCCACGAGCCTGTGGCTGTCTGCGCATCCAGTCCAACTCCGTGCGATACAGGTTGTTGGCACGCGCCACCTCTGCCCTGCGATTGTCAATACGCTCCTGACGCTTCTCCAGATAGTAGGCATAGTTGCCACGATAGGTATAGATGGTGTGGTCGT
>CAMJIA010000117.1 GCA_946405695.1 uncultured Prevotellaceae bacterium
TCACACACCTGCGCTCACTGAAGGTTCAGCGCCTGTTCTACAATGAGGACGGCACGATCCAGAAGGTAATAAACGAATAACTAACTATTACAATATCAACTGTTGCAGTCGCTCAGGAGCAAAGAGCTCTTGGGCGACTTCTTGTATCTGCGAAGCCGTAATAGCATCGATGCGCTCAAGCAGTTCGTTGATATCACGCTCGCGACCATAGTGCAGATAGTTCTTGGCAATGTCAAGGGCAAACTGTTCACGATTGTCACAAGCGATGGCTATCTGCCCTTTTAACTGCCGCTTGGCAGCTGTCAGCTGGCGTTCTGTCAATGGGTGTTGCATCACCTTATCCAGTTCACGATGAACCAGTCGCAGACAACGCTTGACATCATGATGATCACAACCAAAATATACTGACCAACAACCCGTATCGCTATAGCTAGCTATAGCACTCTCAACGGTATATACCAATCCGTTTTTCTCACGCAGCGAGAGATTCAGACGAGCGTTCATCCCAGGTCCACCCAACAGGTTGTTCAACAGGTAGAGGGGCATACGTCGCTGGTCATCATAGCTGTAAGCCTTGCTGCCCAGCATGACATGGGCCTGATGATGTTCTTGAGAAGCAACTGCAGTTGTTGACTGTGGGAAAGAAGACGCTGGCTGGATGTCAAGACAGACATTGCGCTCGCCTATTTGTTCCATACAGCGCTCCAAACGCTTGACCATTCGCGAAAAGTCCACATCGCCATAAGCAAAGAAGATAGCATTGCTGGGACGATAGTAACGCTGGGTAAAACGACGGGCATCATCACCAGTAAACGATAGCACTCTCTCGCGTGTACCTAATATATTATGTCCTAATGGATGACTCTGGAAAATCATATTCTCGAACTCGTCATAGATGAGCTCTGCAGGCGAGTCGTTATAACTCTCTATCTCATCACAGATGACATCCACCTCATGACGGATTTCCTCCTCAGGATAGACACTACAAAACACAATATCACAGAGCAGGTCTACAGCCCTATTCAAGTGGTCTTTCAGGATGGCAGCATAAAAGACCGTATCTTCCTTGTTCGTAAAAGCATTGAGGTCGCCACCCACACTCTCCAGACTGTTCAGTATCTGTATGGCAGAACGCTGCTGAGTGCCCTTGAACGTCGTATGTTCACAAAAATGCGCTAAACCATCCTCGTCAGCTGCCTCCTGACGTGCACCTGCATTGATGCCGATACCACAGTAAACCACCTTCGATGTGGAAGGCAGATGAATGATTCTTAACCCGTTAGAAAGTGTTGCTGTATTGTATTTTTTCATAATTTTGACTGCAAAGGTACGAAATAATTCGTAATTCGTAATTCATAATTCTCAATTAATTTGTACCTTTGCACGCAAAAAGCTAGAAGTATGCGAAAAGTGATTGGAATCGGTGAGACGGTGCTCGACATCATCTTCCGTAACGAACAGCCTATCAGTGCGATACCTGGTGGTTCTACTTTCAATGCCATCATCTCTCTGGGACGTTCTGGTATTGAGACTGGTTTCATTAGTGAGACTGGTAACGACCGTGTGGGGCGTAACATCATCCAGTTCCTGCGTGACAATGGATGCAAGGCAGAGTGTGTCAATGTCTATCCTGGTTCTAAGTCACCCCTCTCATTGGCTTTCCTCAATGAGCAAAACGATGCCGAGTATGTCTTTTACAAAGACCATCCCCACGATCGTCTGGACTTCAACTACCCTGATATCCAGAAAGACGACATTGTGCTCTTTGGTTCCTACTACGCCTTGAACGATGTCATCCGTCCACAGGTGAAAGGCTTTTTGGACTATGCCCACGAGCGTGGAGCCATCCTTTACTACGATGTCAACTTTCGTGCTTCCCACCAGCATGAGGTGATGAAGATTACCCCCAACCTGCTGGAGAATTTCGAGTTGGCAGACATTGTTCGTGGTTCGGCAGAAGACTTTGAAGTATTGTTCAAGAAGCGCGATGCTCAAACCATCTACCGTTCGCAGATAGCTTTCTATACCAAGAAGTTCATCTATACCCAAGGGGCTGACGCTATCCATCTGTTCGCAGAAAACGGAATGCACAAAGAATATCAAGTAGCCCAGGTGGAAACGGTAAGTACCATTGGTGCTGGCGACAACTTCAATGCTGGCTTCCTCTATGGACTCATCAAAAACCAGATTTCACGCGACGATATGGAGCGTGGACTCAGCGAAGAGCAGTGGGATGCCATTATCGGCTGTGCCCAACAGTTCTCTGCAGAAGCCTGTCGCACACTCAACAACTACGTTTCTCCTGAGTTTGGTGTCCAGCGCCAGCAGGAGTTAGCAGAAGCCCTTGCACAAGAAGAAATATAAATAAGAATTAAGAGATAAAGAATGTCATTAAAATGTGGTATTGTCGGATTGCCTAATGTGGGCAAATCCACCCTATTCAACTGTCTGTCGAGTGCCAAGGCACAGGCAGCAAACTTTCCCTTTTGTACGATTGAACCCAATGTAGGTGTTATCACCGTTCCTGACGAGCGTCTCACCAAGCTCGCAGAGATAGTCCACCCAGGACGTATCGTTCCTGCCACCTGTGAAATCGTGGATATCGCAGGTTTAGTGAAGGGTGCCTCCAAGGGTGAAGGCTTAGGTAATAAGTTCCTTGGTAATATCCGTGAGACGGATGCCATTATCCATGTATTGCGTTGTTTCGAGGACGAGAACATCACCCATGTTGATGGAACTATCGACCCCATCCGCGATAAGGAGATTATCGATACAGAGCTGCAACTCAAGGACTTAGAGACCATTGAGGGTCGTCTGGCAAAGACGGAGAAGGCTGCTGCTGCAGGTAACAAGGACGCTAAGATAGAGGTTGCTGTACTCCACGCCTACAAAGAGGTGTTGGAACAAGGCAAGAATGCCCGTATCGTGGAGTTTGAGAGCAAGGACGAGCAGGATTGCGCTAAGAACCTCTTCCTGTTGACATCAAAGCCCGTGCTCTATGTCTGCAATGTGGGTGAGACTGATGCCAAGAGCGGCAATGACTTCACCAAGAAAGTCGAGGCTCTGGCCAAGGAAGAAGGTGCTGAAGCCATGATCATTGCTGCCAAGACAGAAGAAGACATTGCTGAACTGGAGTCGTATGAGGACAAGCAGATGTTCTTGGAAGAGTTGGGATTGGAAGAGAGTGGTGTCAATCGCCTGATTAAGAAAGCCTACGCCCTGCTGAACCTCGAGACCTTCATCACCGCTGGTGAGATGGAGGTAAAGGCTTGGACCTATAAGAAAGGCTGGAAGGCTCCTCAATGTGCTGGTGTCATCCATACCGACTTTGAGAAAGGCTTCATCCGTGCTGAAGTTATCAAATACGACGACTACCTGAAATATGGCTCTGAGGCCGCTGTCCGCGAGGCTGGCAAGATGGGCGTAGAGGGTAAGGACTACGTCGTTCAGGATGGTGACATCATGCACTTCCGCTTTAACGTATAATAAGGCTAATGGGACTTATGGGACTAATAAGTTTTATCGTTTGGAACCCCAGCCTCAGCATAGGCCCTTTCCGCTGGTACTCCCTGTGC
>CAMJIA010000118.1 GCA_946405695.1 uncultured Prevotellaceae bacterium
TCATCACCATGGAATTCAGCCTCCTTCCACACTTCCTGCAAGCGTTCTAGAGCGCTGTGACCCAGAGAACTGAGTACCTGCACATCGGCGGCCTGCTGCAGAAGTTCGATCACCCACTTGTAATCACGGTCATTCAATAAATAACGTGAGCCATGACGGCCATAATGACTGATATAGACAGGCTTGTAACCCTTGGGCGCGGGTGTCTGTGGGGCGAAGTCGAGCGGATAGGCATAATAGACGCCACCGCTTTTTTCAGGTGTGGCAGCTACCTCCTCGAAAGTGGTTTGTGCCGAAGCTCCAACAACGAGAAGGGATATGAGGGTTATTATGAGTGTTCTCACAATAGTTGCTATTTATTAGTTGGCGAAATCAGGATTCTGCGTCAGGTTGGGATTGACAGTGAACTCATCCTGAGGAATCGGAAAGAGCTTGTACTTGTCGTCCACATCCTGCCCTTTGTAGTTACCCGCCTGGCCGTCAGAGCCCTTCCAGTCCCAGTTGTAACCCTTGGTGTATTTGCCGAAGCGGATGAGGTCGGTTCGACGCACATTTTCAGTATAGAGCTCTCGGGCACGCTCGTCGCAAATAAAGTCGAGAGTGAGCTGATCGGACGTGATGTCGCCACTCACGGCACTTGTACCGTACTTGCCCGACATATAGGCACGTTCACGCACCTCATTGACGTAACGGAGTGCCTCATCCTTCGAACCACCGCCATTACGAAGGATGGCCTCGGCTGCCATCAAATAGGCATCGGCCGTGCGGAAGAGCGGATAATCAATGCTGGAATAGACGGTTCCCGGGTCGCCAGCACCCTGTGAACGATCCTTCTTCACGCTACGCCATTTGATAATGCTGTAACCCTTGGTAAAGGTCTTTTCAAAGCCCTTGCCTTCTGTCCAGGTCTCCTTCTGCTGTCCGTCAAGCTTGTCAAAGAATTGTGCTCGCTTGTCATACTTGTTATCACCCCATGGATCGTCGGGGTCGAAGGTTTGGTCGTGCAGGTCGAACTTATCGACAAGCGATACCTTGGCGCGACCATTGCCCCAACCTCGTGTGCCGATGCCAGTAGCATACCAATTATTCATAGCACCATTAGCAAGCGCCTTGATGAGGAAGTTGGTACCTGCTGAACCCTGTGCATTGTCGGCATCCTGAACGAGGCCCCAGATTATTTCAGAACAAGTGTCATTGTCGGCTAGGAAAATGTGACGCCAGTCGCTGGCCAAAGGATAAGCTCCCGAGTCGATGATCATCTTGGCATATTGATAAGCCTTGTCGTACTGCGCGGTGCCTGTCCAGACTTCGGCATTAAGATAATGACGAGCGAGAAGGAACCATGCAGCAGCCTGATCTACACGTCCATATTCCTTCTGACCTGCTGCTGGAAGATCACCCATCAGATCGTTGACCTCATTTACGACATAGTCGAAAAGCTCGCGACGCGTCTTTTGCTCGGGAATGACGCCGAGGTCCTGACTGTCATCGACGAAAGGTGCTGAACCGTAGAGGTCGCAAATCATGCTGTAGCAATAGGCGCGGATGAGACGAGCCTCGGCACGATAGGTAAGATAGTCGTTCTTAAGCTGGTCATAGACGCCATTCTCCTCTAGTTTGGCTTCAGTACTGTTACGCAAGAACTCGTTGCAGTAGTTGATGGCCATATAGAGACGATAGTATGGATAGCTGATGACCTTGACCGAAGAGTTCCAGTTCATCTGATACATGGACAAGGTACCATGACCGCCACCTGCGTGGAAGAGCACTTCATCGGTAGAGGCAACCTGCAGGTAGAAGAGGCAGCGGGTGTAGCCGGAATAGCCTTCGTCGATGCCATTGACATCACCATCGCCTCCATCCCCACCTTTCTGACCTGTCTGGATAAGCGAAGCATAGCACTTGGCCAACATGCCACGATAACCATTGACGGTACCATATACATCGTTGCTCGTGAGCTGGTTGTCATCGAGCGGAAGGGTGTCGAGATCGCTGGTGCAGGAGGTGGTCACGAGAAGCGAAACGGCGACACAGAAGAGTTTGATATAGCGTTTCATATTGTTTCAAATTTTTCAATGTTTACATTCCAAGGTCAGAAATTGAGTGACATGCCGAACATATATACGCGTGGACGTTGATAGACATTCTTGTCAATGCCATTATAGATTTCGGGATCCATACCACTGTAACCAGTGATGGTAAATACGTTTTGTACGGCGAGAGAGAGACGCAGCGAGCTGGTCTTGTTCCAAAGATGACGGAAGGAATAGCCGAGCGTAATGTTGTCGAGACGGAAGAACGAGGCGTCCTCGAGGAAGTAGTCGGTGTAGAGACGCTGTTGGGTAAATGCAGTCTCGAGCGTCTCGTGCTGGATGTTGGACGATGTGCCCTGAGAGCTGTAGAGGTCGTCGAGCGATTCGCTGGCCTTGACGTAGTTGAAGACGTAGTTGCCGAACGAGCCATGTCCGTTGAAGCCAAGATCCCAGTCCTTATAGAGGAACTTCATATTAAGACCAGCAAAGCAAGGAGCCTGAGAGCTATGACCTGTGACATATTTGAAGGCATCCTCCTCGGAGGTGGTCTCTTCGCCACTTTCGGTGAGATAAATACCGTCCTTTGGTGTGCCATTATCATTGTATGCCTGACGCAGGAGGAAGAAGGTGTAGGGTGTCTCATCAACCATCTGCACTTGCAGATACTTGCCCGTGCCGCCGGCATTACCGGTCTTCACATAGTTGTCTTCGGTGTCGATGGTGTTGAGTTTGGTGATTCTACTGTCGTTCCAAGTGAAGTTGATACCCAACTGCCACTCGAAGTCGCGTGTTTTGACGGGTACAGCATTGATAGCGATCTCAAGACCTTTGTTCTCCATCGAGCCGATATTAGTGTAGATCACGTTGGTGAAGTTAGCGCCTGCGGGCACTGCAATGTTGTTTAGAAGGTCCTTGGTCTCGCGGAAATAGTAATCGATAGAGCCACCAAGTCGGCTGTCAAGAACGGCCCAATCGAGTCCGACGTTATAGGTCGAAGTTGTCTCCCACTTGATGTTCGGGTCATAGCCATCGGGTCGATAAGTGGTGTACCAGGTGTTGCCAAATTTGTAGCGCGACTCATCGTAAGATGCGGTATAGGTGGATAGGGCAGGATAGTCGGAGCCGATATCCTGCTGTCCTGTCTGGCCATAGGACAGTCTAAGCTTCAGGTCTGTAAGAGCCTCGACGTCGCGGAGGAAGGCCTCATTCTTGAGTTTCCAAGCCAAGGCAACAGAGGGGAAGTAACCCCAACGGTTCTCCTTGCGGAAACGCGAAGAGGCATCGGCGCGGAAGGTAGCAGTGATCAAGTAACGGTCGGCGAAACTATAGTTCAGACGGCCATACCAAGAAAGAAGGTAGTATTCGCTCTCGGAATGAGTAGGTGAAGACAACTCCACGCCCTTGGGGTCGAGATTCTCATCGTTGAATTTCTTCCAGAAACGCTGCCAACCGTA
>CAMJIA010000119.1 GCA_946405695.1 uncultured Prevotellaceae bacterium
CAGCCACATTAAATGGGCTATCCTTAGTGCCGTCGCCGACAGGGTCAATCACTTCTTCCTCAGGATCTGGCTTGAGGTAGTCGAGCGGGTTGTTGAATGGCATGGGCACATCCTCACAGCTGGTGAAGGTGCCGAGCGCGATGGCTGCCGCCATCAGTATGTTATAGATCTTTTTCATATTCTTATTGTTCATTATTCACTATTTATTATTCGCTATTCACTCTTCACTTCTCCACGACGTCGCTTTCTTCGCGGATGAGTACCTGCCAGGTGTTGTTGTAGCGGGTGAAGATACCTGTGATGTCAACCTCTCCCTGCGGAAGTGGTGTCTTGGCAAAGTCTGCGTATGTACTGGTGCGTACCACAAGCTGGTTTGATGAGATGCCTTGCAAACTGCGGTTGACGCTATTGGCAGCATCCTTGTCCTTGTCTGCGGCATAGACTTTTTTACCGTTAGCGCCTTGGAATTTCACACCTCGTATGGTCATCAGACGTCCACAATTCTCCTTCATGTAATTCGCATCGCCGAGCTTTGTCTTATCAAAGTCTACAGGACTCACACTTTTCATGCCAAGGAGCTTGTAGTGCTGTTGCCAGATAGCACGTGACATACGGCTGACATATGTTCGTCCATTGGCATTGGTATAGGGTGTACCGATTTCCGGTTGCTGACCGTAGCCGCCGATATATAGACCCTTCAGCTCAATAAGAATCTCACGGCCTACCTGCATTTGTCCGTAAAGACCACCTTGGGCTATGCAGATGATCATAGAACCAGTGCCGTCCTCAATGGCAACCTGACTGTAAAGATTACCTTGCACGTCATTGCCTGTCACTACACCCTTGATCTGTGTGAGTTCATTGAACTGTTCATAGCTGCCGTTGTAGATCACTGTGGCATATTTCTGTTTGAGCTGGGCGATGCTCACGAGATTGGTCTCAGCGACGGCCTCATTGCCAAATTCGCTACCATCGGTGCCAGGGATATCCCAGCGGTTGTCCATACATCCGGTAAAGATGGCGCTGACAAATGCTATAATAATATAATAATGTATATGTTTCATATCAGTCCTCCTTTCTAGAATTTGTATCCTATGTTCAACATTCCGTTGATACCATACGCATAGAACTTCTTCGGGTTAATCGAGAAGCGGTAGGCTCGTACATTGCCGCTGGCGGTATAGTCGCTACGGCTCTGCTCATAGCCTCCGGTGACAATCTTCTGGTTATTCAGCAGGTTGGTGACAGAGAGGTTGATGCTCAGCTGACGTCCACGTCCCAGTCGGAGACTACGACCAATAGAGGCGTCAAGCATAAATCCACCGTGGCCTTTCTGTTGGGCGAGGGCACTCTCCAAAACATTTCCCTCGTTATCGAAGATTTCCTCACCCACCTGCTGGCGGTTGTAGAGAGATGACTCATACCGTTGCGAAGGTGAGTAGGAGAGGTAGATACGGTCATACCAGTTACAATTCAGGTCGATGAACCAACCCCACTTGTGGTAACTGAATATCAGGCTGGCTGCGGTAAGCGGCGTGCCGCTCTCGCGCATGTTCTTGTTTCTTACTATTTCCGGCTTGTGTTCGTTGCCATCGTTGTAGGTACCTGTGGTTGAACTCATATACCAGACATTGGCATCATTGGTGTTCTTGGCCTCACTGACGGTACCAATAGTCTTGATATTGAATTCGTTGGTGATCTTGAAATTGATACCCCATTCCACACCGTAGTATTCCTTATTGATACCAGTCATGGAAACGTAAGAGAACGAGTTGATATCGTCGAAATAGAAATTCTGCCACTCGGTGACATCCTTTATCTGGCTGTAATAGCCTGTGATATTGGCTTTCATCCAAGGGGTCTGAACTTGATAGCCGACTTCTGCACTGAACACCTTCTCATTCTTCAGATCGAGTACGAAGTCGTTGTTGATCTCAGGCGATACGAAGGCTGTGGAAGCCTGCGGCGCACGCCATTCATACCCCACACCGAGGGTGATGACATTGCTCATGCCGAGGTTGTAATGGATACCAGCCTTACCTCCACCGTCAAGGAAGAAACTCGAAGGACTCTCTCCCCAGGAATTACCAACAGCCATACCGTTTTCCATCTTGCCGTCACGGTACATCTGTGTGCCCCCGATACGACCGCTGATGAACGAGTGCATACGACCTTTGTCATATTTGTAGGTGGCCCACCAGTTGGCTTTGTCTACGAAGATGTTGTAGTCGTATCCGAAACGATCCCCCACGCCGACGTATGCATTGGGATTACGGACATCATATTGCACTTGCGGAGAAAATTCGGAATAATTGCCGATAGCGTAGGTGTTCACGTTGTGGAAACTGAGGGCACCTAAGAGATCCTCCATAGTCTGGTAGCGCATGCTCTTATTGGTGGCTAAGTGGATACCAGTACTCAGGGCTGCAAAACGATTCAACTCTTTCTGAAGGGCCGACGATAGCGTCAGATTCAGGTTGTTGTTGTGGCGTGCTTCGATGTAGTACATGGCATCGGCACCCTGAGCAGCGGCCTGTTTGTTGGCAAAGTAGAGCTGGTCGAAATTTATCTGACGGTTTGCTTTGTTCTCCATCAAGAAGATACGTGCCGTCTCAAACTCCCTGATAGCAGCATTGTCACGGTGGGCAAGGTCGTTCTCATTCCAAACATTAAAATAGCTCGACGGCATATTCTTCCAGTAGTCGGGCTGGGGATTGTCTGAATTGTTATAGTTCAGACGTGTTCCCTTATACATCGAATAGCGTCCTGTGAGCGATGTTGTCAGCTTTGTCGTGCTGTTAATCTGCCAGTCCCAGGTGAGCAGGGCTGTCGGAGCCCAGTCGTTGACTACGCGCGATGAACGCTTCTTACCGTCCTGATAACCCCAGTAGGGATTATAGTAGCGGTCGTTGGCCAGCCAGTACATCTCATCGGTGCCGGCTCCCTGAGTGGCGCGCTCTGTGGGATTACCCCAGGTGACAAGCGACAGACGGTGCTCATCATTGAAGATCTTCTCCACACCGAGGAAATAGGAGAGTGAGTTGTAGAAGGTTCCCTCTACATATCCCTCATTGGCCCAGCGATAGGTGAGGTTGGCAGAGAAGGCCCAACCGTTGGCGTTGATGCCTGAGTTGTAGGTGTACATAGCTCTCACGCGGTAGTTGCGGTTGGCACCTGTCACCGTGATCCTCTGCCCCTGTGCCATAGCCGACGGACGGAAGTTGTAGTTGTTCGAACCTCCCATGGCCGGCATACCGAAGTTGTTGGTCTCGAAGGGTAGGGAGTTCTCCACGCCTTTGGTCTGCTGGTTCAGACCTCCTACGAGAGAGAAACGGAACTGTCCCGACT
>CAMJIA010000120.1 GCA_946405695.1 uncultured Prevotellaceae bacterium
AAGCAAGCTGATAATGAATGTCTTTTTCATTGTTGTTAGTAATTGATTGGTTGTTATTATTTATTTAGGTGCAAAGATACTCATAATAAATGTAATAGGCAAGCCCCAAATGTCACAAAATCTTTTTTTTATGTATCAACTCAACAGAAGGTGTCATAAAAAACAGCAATACATTTTGTCCGACACCTATTTTTTAGTAACTTTGCCACCGAAAACCGAAGAAAGAGATACTAACAACTATTTAATACTTTATTATCAATGAAAAGAATTCTACTTTCACTTGTTGTACTCTTGGGCGTGACTACTGTACAAGCAGCGCCAATCCGTTATATCTTAACGGTCAAGAACTCCCCCAAGCAGACCGTTACGGGTTTTGGCGCAGCCTGCTGTGACGGTGCCATGAAACCTTTTGGCGAAGACTATGGCCCCGTGACAAAACTCTATGGCAAAAGGTCAAAGATTGGACTGAACATCATGCGTATGGAGATTTCACCCAGTTTCACTGGTGACAACTGGGGTGACTACGACTGGAACGGATCCTTGCCATCTGCCAAATCTGTCAAGAACAAAGGTGGTATTGTCTTCGCAACTCCTTGGTCACCTCCCGGAGAGTATAAAACTAACGGTACAGCACAGGGTGGCAATGCTGAAGACCAAGGTTACCAAGAGGGCAGACTCCGTGAGGACTGTTACGACAAGCTCTTCCCTTGGTTTAACACCTTCTTAGGTTGGATGCACGACCATGGTGTCGATGTCGATGCTGTATCAATACAGAACGAACCCGACTGGTGGGTCAATTATTCTGGCTGTCTCTATGAGCCAGCGGATCAGGTCAAACTAATCAAGAACTATGCCCATCTGCTCGACCGTGAGAAGTACAACGGTGTACGTCTTATCAGCGCCGAACCTTTGGGATACAGAAAAGATTATTTCGACGCTTTGCTGAACGACGAGACTTGTCGTGAGCAGGTGGACATCTTTGCCGGCCACATCTATGGACATATGCCGCTCCAATACATCAAACCAGTTGCCCAAAAGGCACTCCCATTAGGCAAGGAGGTGTGGATGACAGAGCACTCAGTAACTGACAACATCGACCACCTGCCCACATGGAAAGAAAACCTGATATTTGCTGAGGAGCTGAACGAATGTATGTTGTCCGGTTGCACAGGTTACATCTATTGGTATATGCGCGCACACTGGGCATTCTGTGGCACTGGCGAAGAGAAGTATGGCGCTGATAACAAAAAAGATGCATTGCTCCCCCGTGCCTTCGTGATGTCCCACTTCTCAAAGAATGTCACTGGCTCCACACGCTTGGAGACCTCAAAAGACGAATCATCAGGCCGTACAAAAGAGGAAAATCTTGCGGACTATGAGTATTCGGCTTACATCAAGGGCGATTCCATCATCGTCATGGCTATCAATGCGACAGAAGCTGCGAAGGCAATGAGAATAAAACTGCCTTACAACGTGAAGAGCGGTGAACTTTGGCTGTCGACAGGCAACGAAACCGAGAATCTCTGTCAGAAGTCAGCCCTTGACATTACAGAATCCTTAAATGACTATACTACTGAAATGCCTGCACTTAGTCTGAGCACCTATATCTTCACGATAGACCAAGGCAGCACAGCCATTGAGAATGTGAATCTGATTGACAATGACGACACCAAGACCTACTACGACCTGCATGGTCGTCGTTTGGACACGCCTCATGGTCTCTGCATTGAGCGCAGCGCCAACGGAGAGTCCAGAAAGGTCATGATACGTTAAAACTTGCGGACGTACTTCACAGGCACAGCATCCTGTTTGAGGACATCAGCGAACTTCTGAGGCCGGATGGTTACAGGGCCTCGCATGAACTCAGGGATGTTGTAGCACTTCATGAATTGACGATGATAATCAGGATCGGCACTAGGCAGTTCAAAAGGCTTGGTGCCGATTCCTTTTTCATTGATATGTGCAATAAACGGCCGTGTATAGTTGCCATCATAGCGGCGACTGCTGAACACCACCCACCTGCCATTGCTAGACCAGGAGTGATAGCTTTCCGTATCAGGGGAGTTGATTTCCTCCATATTACGAACCTCACCTGTCTGAAGATCTAAGAGCCAAAGGTCAGCATCGTGATGCCAGATGTGGAAGACACCATATTGGGCAAGGGTAAACATCAGGTAGCGACCATCGGGCGAGATGCGGGGCAGCGTGGCACTCTTGTCGAGACTGTCGGCAGCAAATACCAGCTCGCGCGGTCCGAACTGCAAGGTCTCAGGGTCAAAACGCTTCTTGTAGAGGTTGTATTTCGCCTCTTGCGTACGGGTAATGAACTCCAGACCTTTATCGGTAACAGAGTCGCTATACTCAAAATGGGCACTGCAGTAGTAGAGTGTCTTGCCGTCCGGTGCCCAGAAGGGGAAGCACTCCATCTCTGCAGGGTCGCTCTCGATATTCGTCACCTCATTTTTCTCCACGTTATAGGCGATAAGGTCACTCGCTGAGTCAAACACCTCAATCTTGTTGGGGTTGACACTATGGAATATCTGTCCCGTCATATTCGTGGAATAGACGATGAACGGAAGCCACGGATGCCAGGTGGGATAAACACCTGCCGACAGGATGGAGTCGTTACGCATATTGATCTTTTGAATCTTCCCATCGTAGGCAATGACCGTGCCACCCATATTCTGACGGGCATGAAACTGCATTCTGTCAGGGTTATATTGCTGGTAGTTATGGCAGTTGATGCACTGGCCCTGCGCACCCTCCGAACAGAGCATATTGTCGAAGACGACACTTTCGTCGTAGTTTTCCAGACAGCGCTGGTTGATGGTCAGCTCCTCGTAGGTGACATACGAGGGCGAGATGAGTCGGTAGCTGATATAAGGGTCGATGGAATCGGGCGATACGTAGATATTGAATGGTTTGAAGCGGGTCCAGTTATCATTATCCTTCACATAGACCTCCACGTTGATGGCTTTACCCTTGGCGGCCTCAGCCAGTTCTCGCCAATCGTCCGCATCAGGCTGTATCTTTTGCCCACCACAGACCACCTCTTCATCACCAACAGAGAGGCGTGCCACAATCTCATCGACCTTACCATCTATCTCAAACGTCAGCGGTGCGATATTAATAGGTACCGTCACATTGGTATAGTCTGGATAGATATTCGGCAACTCATCCTTCTCCCAGAAACTTTCAGGAACTTGGTGCCCACAGGACACAAATAGCAGAGCAACTATAGTGAAGAGTAAATGCACAATCTTTGTATTCATTTGCATATCAATATATTTAGGGCGCAGCCCGCCATTATCATTTATCAATTATCAGTTATCA
>CAMJIA010000121.1 GCA_946405695.1 uncultured Prevotellaceae bacterium
TCAGTGTGCAAAATTACTGCAAAAAACTGAAACACACAAATAATTCTCCTTATAAATTATCGATATATTGCCATAACTGCCGATAAAACGGGTGACGAGTCATGGTGGGAGCATTGCCCAGAATGATGAGTTTCATGCGGGCGCGGGTGATAGCGACATTCATGCGTCGCAGGTCGCGCAGAAAACCTATCTGTCCCTCGTCGTTGCTGCGCACTAGGGAAATGACGATGATGTCGCGCTCCTGTCCTTGGAAGCCGTCTACGGTATTGACACTGATAAGTCGGCGGAAGGGTTTGAAGTATTCGCGCTTCATGAGCAGTCGGCGCAGATACTGCACCTGGGCACGATAGGGCGAGATGATACCTACGTCGATGCGTTCATCAAGTAGACGTTGCTTGCCAATCTTCTCGAAGTAGTTCTGCAGGGCGAGGAGTGTCAGTTCTGCCTCTGCCTTGTTGATACGCCCATATGACTCGCCAACGAATTCTTCCTTGAAGGCTTCGACAGGGGATCCGTCGGATACTTGCACAAGGTCTGTGAACTCAGACGTGTCTATCCACGTCATTGGGACGTCCATATCAAGAATGCTGCGATATTTCACCTCTGGCGCACTCTCTACCTGGCCATCGTAGAAGTAATTAGAGGAGAATCGCATGATGTCATCGTTCATGCGATACTGTATCTTCAGCAGGGTAACGGTCTCTGGGTGCATCTCTACGATGCGCTCCATTAGCGTTTTGCTCAATCCTGCCTTGAGGGCGGCAATGCTCTTGACAGTAGGAGGCAACTGACAGTGGTCGCCCGCTAGCACCACGCGACTAACACGTCGCATGGGTATCCAGCAGGCTGCCTCCAAAGCCTGTGCTGCCTCGTCGATGAACAAGGTTCCAAACTTCTGCCCGTCTAACAGTCGATTGGCAGCGCCGACGAGTGTGGAGGCGATGACGCGAGCCTCTCCAAAGAGGTCGTTATTGATGCGTATCTCTAGTTCGGTGGCACGGCTCTTTAGACTCTCTAATTTTTGGTGATAGGCACTACTCCCGAAATTTTTCCGTCGGGAACGCAACTCGCGGATGGCCTTGCGAATAGCCCACAGATGCGGGTAGTCAGGATGTGCCTCGAAGCGTCGCTCGTAGGTGAATGACAGCATCTTGTCGTTGACACGTGTCGGGTTGCCGATGCGGAGTACGTTGATACCTCTATCCACAAGCTTTTCTGATATCCAGTCAACAGCCATATTACTTTGTGCACATACCAGTACCTGGTTTTCACGCATTAGCGTCTCGCGGATGGCTTCGACAAGGGTTGTTGTCTTGCCTGTGCCTGGAGGACCGTGTACGATAGCCACATCCTTAGCGCGAAGCACCATGTTGACAGCTTCTTCCTGTGTCTGGTTCAGATAGGGAAAGTGCATGGGTGGGAAGACAAAAGTTTCTGGCTTCTGATGCGAATAGAATAAGTCGCGCAGATAGCCCAAACGTCCCTTGCCGCGTATGGCACGGTCTAGTGCCTCCATCATCATACGGTAGGACGTCTCGTCGAACGAGAGTTGGATGCCCAAGTCTTCTGCGTTTTGCAGGTCTATGACAGGGAAGCCGTCAGGAACGGTAATAACCATTCGGTCACCATCAACATAGCTCACGATGCCTGTGAGACGGAAATGATGGATGGCGTTTTTCCCGCTATCAATCCGAAAGAACGCTACAGGCTTTCCAAACTCGAAGTTGTGCTCTATGTCGGTATCGGCAGTACGCACTATCTCCACTGCCAACTGATTCAGTGAGTTGTAGTAGCTCTTGCTGAACTTGACGGGCCACCAAGCATCACCTCGTTTTACCCTCCGTTCCATACCTGTCTGCTGAGTTTGTTGGCGGAAAGCCTCCTTCTCGGTCTCGTATTCCAGTTGCAACAATAGTCGTTGCTGTTGTAGGGCTTGTATGGGTGATGTCTGTGTCATAAGAAATTGGGAGTTATCTCAAAATGCATTTTTTCTCCACTTATCGGATGCTTGAACCATATCTCGGCAGCATGCAGACAGAGTCGCTGGCCTTTGGTGCCGTAGAGTTCGTCACCAACGATGGGATTGCCGAGTCCGTCAGGGTGTGCACAATGGATGCGCAACTGATGGGTGCGTCCTGTCTCTGGCCATAGCGCTACTAAATAGTCACTGATGAATTCATAGCGTGTTACAGCCCGTTTGCCATGTTCCATATCGACAACCTGTCGTGGACGATTCATGGGGTCCGGGCGTAGCGGCAGACTGATAGTGTCTGTTCCCTGTCCTGCATGTTCCAGTAGTGCTACATATTTCTTCTTTACTTCATGGCGGATGAACTGCTGTTGCAGTGAGTGGTATGCATCGATATGCTTCACTATGACGAGCAGACCACTTGTTCCCATATCCAGACGATGGGCCACGATGCTGCCAGGATAACGTTGCTGCATGACCGTCTCTACGCTGTAGTCTTCCATACGTCCTGGTACTGACAGTATACCGCTAGGCTTGTCGACCACCAAGATGTCGTTATCCTCATAGATGGTGGGTATCTCCATGTGCACGTAAGCCAACGTCTCTGGATTTGGATCAACATCCAGCCCTTGTAGCATCCACGTCAGGATGGGCATGCACTTGCCACGACAGGCGGGATAGTAGTTCAGGTGTTGACGCACCTCCTCCTTGGTGGACTTCCCCCACCAGAATTCAGCCATGCAGACAGGATGTAGTCGATGTTGGTAGGCATACTGTAACAGTTTTGGTGCACAGCAGTCACCTGTACCGCCTGGAGGTAGTGGGTATTTCTGCCTGAGTTTAGGTCTGTTGTAGTATTCCTGCCAGATGGTAACAAGGTCTTTGACCTCACCACGGGCATTGAGCAACTGGTACTGGTGAAACAACCAGAGCTGTAGCTCCTGCGACATCTCCTTATCGCCACCTTTCGCTGATATTTCGCGCTCTGTGGTTTTGAAGTGTCCGTCAGGCTGTTGGGCATCATAGACTGGTGGAACGAAATACGGCCAGTCGTTGCGACCAGCTAACAGTCCACTATAGGCAGCGAGGAAAGCCAGTCCATCGGTACTATCTACCACCAAGACACCAAACATCTTGCCATTGTCGGCATCACAGCGTATCTCCTCATGGTTTACAATGTACTGTTGCACCTCTGTTGCTGCTAGACAGCACAAAGGATGTGGCTCGTAACAGAACGGATAGGTAAACCGTGCTGGTCGCTCGTCATTGCTATGGAGTGGATGTATGCTCATCTTATTGGTTTTGCAAAGATACAAAAAAGTATGAATATGACCAAGAACATCTTGCATTT
>CAMJIA010000122.1 GCA_946405695.1 uncultured Prevotellaceae bacterium
TCTCCGGCGGAGGGGGTAAGACTGCCTATATCCTTGATGGTCAGAATGTTAATTAGCTTCCGGTGGGGTTAAACCTTACTGGGAGAAGGGAAGAAAATGCAACAAATGGAACAAAACTGGATGGTGGTTCGCACCTTCAACAGACATGAAATGATAGTGAGTGACTTCCTGAAACAGGAAGGTCTGACGTGTTTTATCCCGATGAGGTATACGGAAAAGCAGGTACGCGACGAGCCTAAACCCCGTCGAATCTTGGTTCCCGTCATTCATAATTATGTGTTCGTCAGACAGGAAATGCCTATTGCGCAGTTCAGTTCGCTCTTGGCCAAGTGTGCCACACCCCTCTACATTCTGAAACATAAGGATACAGATCGTCCGGTGGAGATTACCAGTCGTGAGATGGTAGAGTTCCGTATGCTGTGCGACCCAGCCTTTGAACAGCGGGTCAGCATCGTGCAGCAAGGGGAAGAACCGGAGGTCGGAAAGGAAGTCGAGATTATCCATGGCCCTTTTGCAGGCGTTCATGGCAGATTATACAGGAAACAGAAAAAGTACTGGTTCGTTAAGACTATTGCGGGCATCAGCGTCGAGTTACGCATCACCCGTTGGTTTTGTAGACCAGTCTAACGTATTCGGCATCGTGCCGTTCAACTGATTTTTATTTTTAATCGATTATGAATAAATTAGTTTTGACTATGTTGCTTTTGCTCAGTGCCGTGCTGTCGCATGCTCAGGGCATGAGCGACGCTCAGGTAATGAGGTACATCCAAAGGGAGGCCAAAGCCGGAACCTCCCAGTCGCAGATTGCTGTAAAACTGATGCAGCGTGGTGTTGACATGAAGCAGTTACAGCGTGTTCGTCAGCAAGTGTCTGCGTCTCAGGGTGGTTCGAGTTCGACCTCTGGTGCAAGTGGTGGCTCTGTCAGTGGTAACAGTCGTCTTCGTAAGAGTAACGGTTCTGTGATGGTTGACGCTCAGGGTAATGCGCTTTATTCGCAAACCAACGGTTTTGCAATGGGAGCCGCAGGCGAAATTGAGGATATTGCGAGTCGTCCTAATGTCTATCTTCCCGATAGCATGAGCACAATGGTAAACGGTAAGCATGTCTTTGGTCGTGATATCTTCAATAAACGCATGCTGACATTTGAACCGAATATGAACATCGCAACTCCTGCGAACTATGTAGTTGGGGCTGGCGATCGTGTCATCATTGATATCTACGGCGCTTCCCAGAAGTCAGAACAGTTTGAGGTTTCACCCGATGGAACCATCACCGTGGAAGGTTTTGGCCCTATCCATATCGCAGGTCTGACCGTCTCGGCAGCCAATGCGAAGATCAAACAGCAGTTAGGACAGCGCTATAAGAGTTCGAGTGTTAAAATGACGGTGGGTCAGACCCGTACGATCACAGTTAATGTGATGGGTGAGGTAACGGCTCCTGGTACCTATACGCTCTCGGCTTTTGCCAGTGTGTTCCACGCTCTTTATATGGCTGGTGGTGTTACAGGTGTTGGTACTTTGCGTAGCATCAAGGTCTACAGAGGTGGTCGTCAGTTGACAGTAGTCGATGTGTATGACTATATCCTTAACGGTAAACTGACGGGAAATGTTCGTTTGGCAGACAACGACGTGATTGTTGTTGGACCGTATGACTGTCTCGTTGATATTGCTGGTCAGGTGAAGCGCCCGATGGCATACGAGATGCGTAAAGGTGAGAGCCTTGCTACATTGCTGAAATATGCTGGTGGCTTCTCTGCCAAGGCATACAAGAAGGGCGTTCAGGTGAATCGTATCTCAGGAGAACAGTATTCCGCTCATAATGTTGCAGAGTTTGACCTGAGCAGTTTTAAACTGATGGACGGCGACTCCGTCACCGTTGACTCTATCCTTGAACGTTATGCGAATACCGTTCAGATTAAGGGTGCCGTATTCCATCCAGGCATGTATGATTGGGGCAGCACAAACAATACAGTTCGTTCGCTGATTGAGAGTGCTGGCGGCTTGACGGAAGACGCGTTCTCTGTGCATGCCGTGCTTCATCGTATGAAACCCGACCGTGTACGGAAGGTGCTTTCTGTCGACGTGGAAGGTATCATGGCTGGAACCGTCGCTGACCTGCCATTGGAGAATGAGGATATTCTTTTCATACCTTTCCGTGGTGAAACACTGAACGAGCGTACATTGACGATTCGTGGTGAGGTGCAGATGCCTGGAGTATACGAGTATGCTGAAGACGAGACGATTGAAGACTTCATCCTGCAGGCTGGTGGTTTGACAGATGCGGCCTCCACGGCTCGAGTTGATGTATCAAGGCGCATTTCTGACCCGGGTGCCACTGCAGCTTCTAACGAAATTGCGAAGGTTTTCTCGTTTACGATAAAGAATGGAATGGTCGTTGATGGCGATCGGAGTTTCACACTGGAACCTTATGATGAAGTCTATATCCGTCGTAGCCCGGCCTATCAGCCACAACGCAATGTGTTGGTAGATGGTGAGGTGCTCTTCCCTGGTCAGTATTCTCTTTCTACAAAGAACCAACGTATCTCGGAACTTGTGAGAGCTGCAGGTGGTGTGACGGATCAGGCTTATGTCAGGGGTGCACGTATCGAACGTGTCATGACGGAAGACGAGAAGTTCCGTAATCGTCAGGTGCTGGATCTGGTGAGACAGAAAGGTCAGAATGCAGGACTGGATATGGTCATGCAAGATGAAGAGGCTGCCGATTATGATATTAATCAGGCTCGAGATAGTGTCGAGAATGATACCGTCCGTTATTCTGTGGGTATCGAGTTGGATAAGGCCTTGGCAAATCCCGGTTCTGACTATGATGTGACCTTGAAGGAGGGTGATCGCCTGATAGTGCCTGAATATAATGGAACCGTGAAGATCAATGGTAATGTGATGTATCCAAATACGGTGGCATATAGTGATGGCAAGAAGTACAAATGGTATGTCAATCAGGCCGGCGGCTTTGGTAGTCGTTCCAAGAAATCACGTACCTTCGTGGTGTATCAGAACGGAACAGTGTCTAAGGCTAAGAAGGCCAAGATAGAACCTGGTTGCGAAATCATTGTACCTTCAAAGACAACATCTGCAAGTGATGTCATCGGACAGGTCGGTGCAGTTGGAACCTCTATGGCTACACTCTTGACGTTGTTGATTTCTGTAATTAATTTAGTGAAATAAAATTCTATCGAAAATGGAAGCAGTGCAACATAAAAATAAGAAAGAACCGGTCATTGATTTTCCTCGTCTTTGGGCTGCTTTAGTACGGCGTAAGAAGACATACTTTAAGGT
>CAMJIA010000123.1 GCA_946405695.1 uncultured Prevotellaceae bacterium
TGATATCATCTATGCTGGTATCACAGGTTTTGGTATGGCCTTTGTCATGGACTTTATCAACAACGACCAGAATAAGTTTTATCTGCAGATTATTGGTTCAGCCTTGCTGCTGGGCTTTGGTGTCTATACCTGGCGCAGTGACCCCACGAAGAATATGCGCCAGTCGGGTAAGCAGCAGGGAACATTCTGGTATAACACGTGGACAGCGTTTTTGGTGACGTTCTCCAATCCGCTGATCATCTTCCTTTTTATGGCATTGTTTGCCCAGTTTGCCTTCGTCATTCCCGATCATCCCTTTGAGATGCTGGTTGGCTTTGCCAGCATTGTGGGTGGTGCCCTGCTGTGGTGGTATGGTCTGTCGTGGTTGGTGGACAAGGTACGCACCATCTTTGATGCACAGGGCATACGCATCATCAACCGTGTCATTGGTGCTGTGGTCATCATCTTCTCTGTGGTGTCCCTGTTTGGCACGGTCACGAATCTGTTCAGATTCTTTTAACCGTTGACGTGATAACGTTATAACGTAATAACGACAAGATACAATGATAATAGCTAACGAATTACGCAAGACAAATATTGCCGAATACCTGCTGTACATGTGGCAGGTGGAGGATACCATCCGTGCCTTCGAGTGCTCTATCAGTCGCATCCGTCGAGAGTATATCGACCGCTTCGACTATACCGATGAGCAGAAAGAAGATGAGGCTGACTGGTTTGGCAACCTCATCCGTATGATGAACCAGGAAGGCTGTCGTGAACAGGGACACCTGCAGATTAATAAGGTGACCATGCAGACACTCTCAGAATTGCATGCCCAGTTGCTGGCATCGCCAAAGTTCCCATTCTATAATGCGGAGTACTACAAGGTGCTGCCTTTTATCGTAGAATTGCGCAACCATGGTGCCAACAAAGAGGAGAATGAGATAGAAACCTGTTTTAATGCACTCTATGGCACGATGCTGCTCCGTCTGCAGAAGAAAGACATAAATCCTAATACACAGGCTGCTGTCAAGGAGATTACTACTTTCATCGGTATGCTCTCAGACTATTACAAGAAAGATAAGGAAGAAGGACTGAAATTTGAATAAATGAATATTCTGATTACAGGCTGTAATGGCCAACTGGGAAACGAGATGCAGCTGTTGGAGCAGGAGAATCCGCAGCACACCTATTATAATACGGATGTCGCTGAACTGGATATCACCGACCAGGCTGCTATCGAGCAGTTTGTCAATGACAACCATATTGATGGTATCGTCAACTGTGCCGCTTATACTGCTGTCGACAAGGCTGAAGACAACGAGGAACTGTGTCAGAAGTTGAATGCAGAGGCTCCTGCCTATTTGGCTCATGCCATCGGTAAGCGTGGTGGTTGGATGATACAGATCTCCACCGACTACGTGTTTGACGGTACGAACCACACCCCTTATACGGAGGACGAGGATACCTGTCCTAACAGTGTCTATGGCAAGACCAAACTCGTTGGCGAACTGAATGTGCAGAAGCTATGTGAACGTTCGATGATTATCCGTACGGCGTGGCTCTACAGTACCTTTGGCAACAACTTCGTAAAGACGATGATACGCCTGGGCAATGAGAAACCGGAGCTGGGTGTCATCTTCGACCAGATAGGTACGCCGACCTATGCCCGCGACTTGGCCCGTGTCATCATGGTGGCCGTCAACAAAGGCATCGTCCCCGGCATCTACCATTTCTCTAACGAGGGTGTCATCTCATGGTACGACTTCACGAAGGCCATCCACCGTATCGCTGGCATCACCTCGTGTCATGTCCGTCCGTTGCATACCTCAGAATATCCCACTCCCGCAGCCCGTCCGCATTATAGTGTGCTTGACAAGACGAAGATCAAGCAGACCTACGACATCGAGGTTCCCTATTGGGAAGAGTCACTGCGCGAGTGTATCGCTAAGCTATGAAGACGGCAGTCATTGGTGGTGGGGCAGCAGGATTCTTCCTGGCTGTCAATCTGAAGGAGATGATGCCTGCAATGGAGGTGGTCATCTTCGAGCGTAGCCACCATGTGCTGGCAAAGGTAGAGGTCAGTGGTGGCGGACGCTGCAACTGTACCAATTCTTTTGCCTCGGTGACTGACCTTTCGCAGGTTTATCCCCGTGGTCACCGACTGCTGAAACGCCTGTTCAATAACTTTGACTACCAGGATGCTTATCAATGGTTCGAACAGCATGGCGTGCCCTTGGTGACGCAGGAAGACGACTGTGTATTCCCGCAGGCTCAGGACTCACATGCCATCATCGACTGTTTCCTGTCGCTGGCTCGTCGCTACCATATTGAGATTCGTAAGGGTGTTCTTGTGGATTCTTTCGACCAGTTGAGTGACTTTGACTATGTTGTTGTGACTACTGGTGGCTCTCCCAAGGGTGAGGGCTTACGTTGGTTGGCCGCCTTGGGTCATGAGATAGAGGCTCCTGTTCCCTCACTGTTTACCTTCTCTATTGCTGACGAACACCTGCATTCCTTGCAGGGTACTGTCGTCAATGATGTTACGGCAATGCTTGCTGGTACGAAGTTTCGTGCCACAGGTCCGTTGCTCATCACCCATTGGGGCGTTAGTGGTCCTGCCATCTTGAAACTGTCGAGTCATGCCGCTCGCCATCTGGCAGAGCATCAGTATCAGGCTTCGCTGAGCGTCCGCTGGTTGTCAATGCAGGATGAGGAGGTGGCTGCGCTCCTGTATGAACAGGGCATGAAGCAGCCCAAGAAACAGCTGACGACCTATTGTCCCTTTGGTCTGCAACAGCGCTTGTGGGCGTATCTGGTGGAGAAGGCGCTGGGCTTGCGTGCTCAGATTCGATGGGCAGAATTGAACAAAAAGGACGTCAACCGTTTGGTCAACGTCCTCTTGAATGATACTTACCGGATTGCGGGTCGTGCTCCCTTCAAGGATGAGTTTGTTACCTGCGGTGGTGTGTCCTTGAAAGCCGTCAACCCTTCCACATTGGAGAGTCGTCATGTGCCACACCTCTATTTTGCGGGTGAGGTGCTTGACATCGATGGTGTTACGGGAGGCTTCAATTTTCAGGCGGCATGGACTACGGCCTATACCGTGGCATTGTCAATAACCAATAACCATTAACCAATAACCGTTAACCTTCATTAACCGCCTTATTCTGCTTCAGATCCTCCACGAATCGACTGATCTTCTGCAGCTCGCGTGG
>CAMJIA010000124.1 GCA_946405695.1 uncultured Prevotellaceae bacterium
ATGGTCGTGGTATTGGTTTGTACAAGAACAGCTATGCTGCAGAGAACCTGATTGGTGAACAGTTTAAGCCTACTGCAAAGGATACAAAGTCTTGGGATATTACAGAAGACTGTGACGTAGTAGTTTGGAACACCAGCGGTTGCCACATCTACACGCTGAAGGTTGAGGCTGGTTCAACAGGCATCAGCACTGTTAAGGCTCAGAAGACTCAGAACAATGTCATCTACAACCTCGCTGGTCAGAAGGTTGACAATAGCTACAAGGGCGTTGTCATCGTGAACGGTAAAAAGATGTTGCAGAAGTAAGCAATAGTAAACAACTTATAATAAAAGGGCGGAACTCTTGGTAGTTCCGTTCTTTTTTTGTACCTTTGCAAGCGTTATGGCAAAGGAATTGACACCCATGATGAAGCAGTTTTTCGACCTCAAGGCGAAGCACCCTGAGGCCCTGTTGCTGTTTCGTTGTGGTGACTTCTACGAGACGTATTGTGAGGATGCTGTCATCGCTTCGCAGGTACTCGGCATCACGCTGACACATCGTAATAACGGCTATAACAAAGGTGATGAGATGGCAGGATTCCCGCATCACGCCCTAGATACCTATCTACCTAAACTGATTCGTGCTGGCAAGCGTGTGGCCATCTGTGACCAGCTGGAGGACCCCAAGCTGACTAAGAAGCTCGTTAAGCGAGGCATCACGGAACTGGTGACGCCTGGCGTGACGATGAGTGATACGGTGCTGAACTACAAGGAGAACAATTTCCTGGCATCTGTACACTTCGGCAAGGGCGCCTGTGGTGTGGCGTTCCTCGACATCTCGACGGGTGAGTTCCTGACAGGCGAGGGCACTTATGACTATGTGGAGAAGCTCATTGGCTCGTTCCAGCCCAAGGAGGTGCTTTACGATCGCGAATACCGCCACGACTTTGAGCGCTATTTTGGCACGCGGCTGTGTACCTTCGAGATGGACGACTGGGTATTCACTGAGCAGACAGCCCACCAGAAGCTCTATCGCCACTTCAATGTGAAGTCGCTGAAAGGCTTTGGCGTTGACCACCTGAAGAATGGTGTTATCGCTGCAGGTGCCATCCTGCAATATCTGGAGCAGACGCTACATTCGCAGATAGCGCATATCACCACCCTTGCACGCATCGAGGAAGACAAATATGTGCGTCTGGACAAGTTTACAGTCCGTTCGCTGGAACTGGTAAGCACCATGCAGGAAGACGGCAAGTCGCTGCTGGATGTCATAGACCGCACCGTATCGCCTATGGGTAGCCGTCTGCTGCGTCGCTGGCTGGTGTTCCCATTGAAGGATGAGAAGCCCATCAACCAACGTCTCGACATCGTGGAATACTTCTTCCGCGAACCCAACTTCCGTGAATGTATCGATGAAGAACTGCATCATATTGGTGACTTGGAACGTATCATCTCGAAGGTTGCTACAGGTCGTGTGACGCCTCGTGAGATGGTGCAGATGAAGGTGGCGCTGCAAGCCATAGAACCCATCAAGAATGCCTGCCTGGCGGCAGCCAATAGTGTGTCCGATGGTTTGGCCATCGGAAAAATCGGTGAGCGCCTGAATGTTTGTGCAGAATTACGCGATCGCATAGCCCGAGAGATACAGAACGACCCACCACAGCTGGTAGCGAAGGGTGGCGTCATCCGCGATGGTGTGAACAGCGATCTGGACGAGTTGCGCCATATCGCCTATAGTGGTAAGGACTATTTGCTGCAGATTCAGGAGCGCGAGGCCCAGGAGACGGGTATTGCCTCGCTGAAGATAGGCTATAACAATGTCTTTGGCTACTATCTGGAGGTGCGCAACACCTATAAGGACAAGGTGCCCCAAGAATGGGTGCGCAAGCAGACGCTGGCACAGGCTGAGCGCTACATCACACAGGAGTTGAAGGAGTACGAAGAAAAGATCCTTGGTGCTGAGGACAAGATACTGTCCTTGGAACAGCGCCTGTTCAACAACCTCGTCGTTGCTGCCCAGGAGTTTATCCCACAGATTCAGCAGAACGCCAGCGTCATAGCCCATCTGGACTGTCTGCTGAGTGCTGCTAAGACGGCTGAGGAGAACCATTATGTGCGTCCTGTCATTGACAGCAGCGACGTGATAGACATCAAGCAGGGTCGCCATCCTGTCATTGAGACACAATTGCCCTTGGGCGAGCGCTATATTCCTAACGACATTCTGTTGGACCAGGAGCGTCAGCAGATCATCGTGATTACTGGTCCGAATATGGCTGGTAAATCGGCACTGTTGCGCCAGACGGCCTTGATAGTACTGTTGGCCCAGATAGGCTCGTTCGTGCCTGCAGAAAGCGCTAGAATCGGTTTGGTGGACAAGATATTCACGAGGGTAGGGGCCAGCGATAATATTTCCCTGGGTGAATCGACCTTTATGGTGGAAATGACGGAGGCCTCGAACATCCTGAATAATGTCACACCCCGTTCGCTGGTATTGTTTGATGAACTGGGACGAGGCACCTCTACTTATGATGGTATCTCTATTGCTTGGGCTATCGTGGAGTATCTCCATGAACATCCGAAGGCACAGGCTCGCACGCTTTTCGCTACGCATTACCACGAGCTGAACGAGATGGAGAAGAACTTCAAACGCATCAAGAACTACAATGTCTCTGTGAAGGAGGCTGACGGCAAGGTTATCTTCCTGCGTAAATTGGAGAAGGGTGGCAGTGAGCACTCCTTTGGTATCCATGTGGCTGAGATTGCTGGTATGCCCAAGAGCATTGTCAAGCGTGCCAATGTCATCCTGAAACAATTGGAAAGCGACAATGCCCAAGTAGGAACCGTTGGCAAGCCCACAGCAGAGATTGCCCAGAGCCGTGAGGGTATGCAACTCAGTTTCTTCCAGTTGGACGACCCAGTTCTCTGCCAAGTTCGTGACGAAATCCTTGGCCTGGACGTCAATAACCTCACGCCTCTCGAAGCGCTCAACAAACTTAACGACATCAAAAAAATCGTCTCAGGAAAGTGAGGCGATTTCTGTTTGTTGACTTCGAAATTTCGAAGATTCGATGCTTCGATATTTCGTTATTTCGATGCTTCGATATTCCGATGACCCTTCAGCATACAGATAACACCCAGTATGACGAACGGGATACTCAGTATCTGAC
>CAMJIA010000125.1 GCA_946405695.1 uncultured Prevotellaceae bacterium
TGCTCAAGTGCCTCGGATTCTCTGCCGCAGTACCACAGGGCTACACCCAAAGCATTCTGCGCACGCTCGTCATCGCGTACCGCATTCAAGACGCCAAGAGCTTCATGATGGCAGTCACTGCAGTCTGTACGCAACAGCTCAACAGCATGATTGATGGTGATAGCCACCTTGTCAGTCTCTGCCTGATAATAGACACGTATATAGCCTGAGTTACGCTGGTCTCTCAGGATGTGCTGCTTGATATAGCTCCATGTGCGCCCGCCATTCATCCGCTTCAGTTTGCGTTCACGCATGTTCAGGTCTTCCTCCTTGTCGATGATGGCAAGTGCCTGACGCATCTCCTCGGCATATTCATGTTCAGACTCTGCGGCTGCAAGTTCTTCCAACTGGCTGCGGAAGTCATCCCAGGCCTCACCGCCGCCCACTGTACCGAAGAGGGAGTCGGGCAGTTGCAACTGTTGCTGCACATAGCGCTGAAGAGCCATAGCACGATCACGTCCCAACTGTTCGTTATGGGCAACGGGACCTTCAACAGAGGCAAGACCCACAATCTGGATTTTCTTCACGTCAATCATGCTGTCCACCATGATATGATGGGTAATGTCAATAATCTGCTTGAGCACCTGCGCATTATCGCGGAAGTCAACAAGCAGCTCAGTGCGGTCAAAGGGGAAGTGCACGTTCAGCGCACGCTGGTCCTGACGCATCTGTCCGGTAGTTCCTACATGTACCTTCGACAAAGCGGGTATGAAGACAAAGGCCTCTGTGACAGGCTCTGGCTCTGGTAAGACCACAGGCTCCAAAGGAGTCTCCGAAGGAACAGACTTGAGCGGACGACCAGGGATGTTATAGACAATATTCAGGGCACCCTGTGGCATCAGCAACACCTTGTTCTCGTCCTTCAGTTTCTTACCGCAATGGCCACACTCATAAGTCTTGAATTTCGTATATCCCACAGCAGCACCAATCACAGCTTCGATGTTCCAATAACGGCCCAATGCCCAGGAGTATCCATAAAAAGCACCAACGGCGCCAAGGTCACCCTGGCGTCGCAAATCCTTATCCAGATGCATATTGTAGATAAGGAGCTTCACATTGGAAATATTGTAGTGGGAATATATGAGGTTACCACCTATGAAATGCCCCGTGTTCACACCCTTGAACCAGTATCGCACGTCGGGCGACAATAACAGATGTTTCCATTTGGTATTGACATCATCATCCGAAGGCCAAGGGCGAAAACCTGCCGTAAGACCTGCCGACCAGTGGTCTGACAGCCGGAAGCCAAGACGCAGATTGGGGGTCAGCGTAGCATCATACAGTAAATTGTTACCTATGGTTATATGGGATTTTTGCTGACCACTGACCGCAAGTGAGAAGATCATCAGCAACAAGACCGCTGATGCAATTTTTCTGATATATGTGAATATTTTAGGCATTTCAAGTTTCTGATTGACGTAAATATTTGTCGACAGTAAGTGCAAATTTATTAAATTTTCTCGAAATATTGGCTTATTTCCACCCATATTTAACATGGATTTAACTTATTTTCACCCCCCCCACTCGATATGTTAATCGAATTTAACACAAATAACATCAAAAGACCGACTCCCCTTCGACCTTCCTAAGTTCTCTGACCTAAAGGTGCAGAGTGTGGCGTTGCAATCCCAAATTCCTTAGACATAAGAAAAATCTGCGCTTTCTGCGAGAGAAAGAAAAACATACGACTGTGGAATATTATTTCTACATTTTTTTCTTTTTTTGTTTTCGTATGACATTTTTTTACTATATTTGCACCCTGAAATGAGAATAGATATTGATGCGCTAAGCCAGAAAGGTCTTGTACGCGAAAATAACGAAGATGCGTTGGCGGTAGGTGGCAAAATCCTGCGAGATGATGCTACTACCGTTACCGTCGAGCTCCAGAAGAAAGGGTTCTTCTATCTGCTGGTGGCTGACGGAATGGGCGGACACGAGAATGGCGAGGAGGCCAGCGAATACACCCTCAAGACCATCAAGAAGCTGTTCAGCCAACGACTGATGAGTGCCGACACCTTCGAGGAAGACCTCAACTATGCCACCCGCAACATCTCGTTCTCATTAAACTGCGCAGCTGCCGAACGCGGACAGCGTCTGCCCATGGGCTGCACACTGACGGGCCTCATCTGGTTCTATGGACATGTATGGCTTGTGAATGCCGGCGACAGTCGTACCTACCGCTACCGTGATGGTTCGCTGCAGCAACAGACCATTGACGAGACGGAACGTGGCATCACAGGAAACCCCGATGCCGAGAAATACCTGTTGAACTGCATCGGTGGTGGTATGGAGGGGCGTCTCACTATTATCAACATGGACGGTAAACTGGTCACCGACGACATCATCCTCATCTGCTCCGACGGTCTCACCGACATGCTGAGCGACGACCAGATAGAAGAAGCCATCACCAACGGTGCCACTGCTGACGACCTCTACCGCATGGCCTGCGAAGCAGGTGGCATCGACAACGTCTCCATCATTCTCGCACGTATCAAATAAAACTGCTCGAAGGGTTTGCCTCCGAGCAGTTATTCTGTTTGTTATCGTTTGTCTTACTTGATGGCTATCTTCTTGCCATTGACGACATAGATGCCATGCTTCAGCTGGATGACCTCGTCAACTGTCATGTCACGGCCCACCAAGGTTCCATTTACACGATAGACATTCACCGTCTTACTGTCACGGAAGAGGGCCTTAATGCCAGAAGCAGGTGTCCACGTAGCGGTGTACGTACGATTACCAATACTTCCCTTAGCAATGGTCACTGTCATCGTAGCCTGTGTCAGGTCAGTACCCGTCCAACCAGTGAACTCAAAGCCTTCCTTCGTCGGGTTCTTCAACGTGATAGCCTCACTCTCAATGGTATACTCCTCTGGGTTCGTATCACCTTGCTCTAGAGAACCGCCATCAAGGTCATAGCTAATGGTATAGGTGATAGGAGTCCAGGTGGCCTTCAGAGTCACATTCTCAGCTGGCATCGTCTCAGGAACGGCCTTATCCCACCCTGCAAAAGTGTAACCTTCCTTCGTCGGGTCGGCAGGAGCTGTCACGTTAGTACCATAATCCT
>CAMJIA010000126.1 GCA_946405695.1 uncultured Prevotellaceae bacterium
GTCTCAATCGATGGTATCTTTCCTAAGGCATCGCTTACGGTTCCGGCTTTCTCCAGAATGGTTCCTGCCACAGTGGTACGCATGGCATCACCTTTGGCATGCGTCTTGGGCAACTGGCCTTTTACTACGACTTCCTTCAGCAGTTGGGTGTCCTCTTTCATCTGGATGGTCAGGTCGTTGCCAGCATTGATATATAAGGTCTGGTAGCCCACGCTGGTCACCTTGAAGAGACCATCGTTCACGTCTGTCACAATCTTAAACACGCCCATATCGTCAGTCATCGCACCCTGTACGAAAGCAGAATCGGGCAGCGACAGCAGCACCACGTTCACATAGGGCATCGGCTCGCCCTTCTCATCCAATACTCGTCCGCCAAAGTCTTGTGTCTCAGCGAAACTCATCATTGTCATCATCATAGCAGTCATCAGAACTGCCAGTCTTACGTTAATTCTTTTCATCTTTTCAAATTTATATTTTTCTTATTTTTTATTCTTTATATCCCCGCCGCCCAAGAAACACCGAGTTTCGCGGTTTTCGACCGCAAAGATATGACATACTATTTGATTCTCCTAATTTCTGGGATATACGGTGTAAAAATGTGACGAATGGCTAATTGCTACTCATTCTCTGACGCTCTGCCTGTCCGGCACCAGTGCCCTTATACTTGCTCTTCGAGGCGTTGAATGTGTAGCGCAGCGTGATGTTCAAGTTGTGGTTGCTGCGCACAGCGCTCTCCTTAACCTGATAACCACCACAGCTCATGCGCATGTCCTGAACACTACGCTGCAGCACGTCGTTGAGGCTGACACGAAGACAAAGAGCATCATTCTTCAACCAACACTTTTGAACTACAACCCCAAGAAGATATGATGCCGACTCCATGTGGAAGTTGATGACATCACCTTTAGTCATGATGTTCATGTTAGCCTCCAGTTGCCAGCGGTGTGGCAGACGGAAAGCATTGTTCAGGTCGATGAAGAAGATGGGCTTCGTGTAGGTCTCCTTTACCTTACCTGTTTCTGAGCGTGGATCGTCAAACTCCATCGTGTTCCAGAACTTCTGTCCACCAATAGTCCAGTTGGGGCTCCAGATACCGAAAGTGGGATTGGCAGAGAGGAAGATGGCGAGGTTGCGTACAGGGTCTTTCAGGTTTACGCGCTTAATCATCACCATGCCCTCATCGCCGTATGCGTATGGCAGTTGCGACAGCGTGTTGTCACGACGCTCGTAGGCTGCAAAGAGGTTCAGCCACTTGTAGCGGGCATTGAGGCTCACCTCCTGCATCGTGGCATTCTTCAGCGTAGGATCGCCCTGTAACAGCGTATAGGAGTTGATATAGGTAATGCGGTCGCTCAAGCTGTTATAGTCGGGACGGATGGTCTTGAAACTGTAGGCTACCGAAGTCTGCACGGGTCCGAACTGTCTGGCCCACGACAGACTGGGAAAGAACTCATCCTGATAGCGCGTCATATTATTATCAGCATTGAGATTGTCAGTATAGTCGAATCCCACATGCTCATAACGTAAACCTGCACTGAAGGTACCAACCTTCTCCAGGTTGAAGTTGTAGGCTGCGAAGGCTGCGATATTATTTTCCTTCACCTTCGAATCAGAAGCAGGCAATGGATAGTTGGTGATAGAAGAGCTGTTGTTGCGAGTCACAAACGAGAGCTCTGTTCCTGCCTCCAACTGTCCTTTCCAGACGGGGTAGGTCAGCACGAGTTTCGAAGCCCACAGACGAGTAAATGTGCTGTTGTCCTGTTCCATAGTATGGCGGTCAGTATGGTTGATGAGTTCGTTGATATGATTATTCACAGCAGTTTTGTCCGTCAAGAAATCTACATTCAAGTCAATGCCTAGTTTATCTACCTGACCGTTATAATAGGCGTTGCCCTCCCAGTTGTAGTAGGTGTGACGATGTTCGTCCTGAGTGGATGAGTTATGCTCCTTCTGCCGCTCCTGGGTATCAAGATAGCGATGCTCTACATCTGTCTCCACCATCAGATCTGTGGTGGCGTTGAAGCGGTCGTTGCGTTGGATTCTGGCACCTACAGAGTGGTTTTCGGCTATCTGCCAGTTGAACCCCAAGTTATAGTCAATCCCATTGTTCTTGAAATGATTTCTCGAATGAGATTCCTGGATAATGCTTTTGATTCCACGGTTGGTCGGCAGATAGTTTGACTGCTCGTCAGTGAAAAGTGTCGTCTGGTCCCATTTCCAGTAGTTCACCATACCAAAGAGGTCGAGGTTGTTATGACGGTAGCGCAGATTCAGCTGGGCACTGGGGTCGCTCTCGCCAAACCTCAGATCCTGATTCAGACCAGTATTCAAGTCGAAGCCAAAGCCGTCGCCCTCCCTGCGGATGGTCTTGATCCTCACGACAGATGATATCGTAGCATCGTATTGCGCACCTGGATTGGTAATCACTTCCACACTCGCAATCTCCTCTGAACGCAGCCGTTTCAGTTCTTCTTTGTCGTGCATCTTGCGGCCATTAATATAAAATATAGGTGTACCCTTGCCCAGCACTTCCAGTTCGTCGCCCTTCAGAGTCATACCAGGCACCTTGGCCAACATCTCCTTGGCTGTTCCCGAGGTTCCAAGAATAGTCCCCTGGATGGTGGTTACCATCGAGTTGCCCGTCAGTTTCGTCTTCGGCATCTGTCCTTTTACGATAATTTCGTTCAATAATGGCAGGTCTTCCTCCATTTGGATGGTACCCACATTCGTACCTTTTACATCCACGTATTGCGTACGATAGCCGATAAACGAAAGTCGCAAGATGCAGCACGCATCTGTTGTCTGAATCATAAACGCACCATTCTCGTCGCTCGTAGCACCCTGGATATAAGTAGAGTCTGCTGTGAGCAGCGCCACGCTTACAAATCCGAGCGGTTCACCATTCTGGTCTATCACCCTTCCACCAACGTCCTGAGTCTTGGACTGAGCTGTCTGGCTCATCATCATTGCAGCCATACAGGCCATCATCTTCAAACTGAATTTGTTCATAACTTAACAATTTTGAATAATTTGCCAGTTTGACGATGCATGGATCTGCTAAAGTTGCG
>CAMJIA010000127.1 GCA_946405695.1 uncultured Prevotellaceae bacterium
AAGGCTCCTGAGGGTAAGCCTTCGCTGATTACATGGGATGAGGTGACAACAATGTTCCATGAGTTTGGTCACGCCCTGCATGGCATGCTCTCTAACTGTGAATACAAGACGCTGGCAGGTACCAACGTCTATCGCGACTTTGTGGAGATGCCCTCGCAGTTCAACGAGTCGTTTGCCTCTATTCCTGAGGTCTTCGACCACTATGCACGTCACTATGAGACCAACGAGCCCATGCCTGCTGAACTGAAAGAGCGCATGCTGAAGAGCATCAATTTCCAGTCGGCCTATGCGCTGGGTGAGAACCTTGCAGCATCGTCGCTCGATATGGCTTGGCACATGCTGGCTTCGAAGGACGTACCCACACCCGACAAGTGCGCTGAGTTCGAGACCAAGGCCCTGACGCAATACGGCATCCTTGATGCACAGATTCCGCCTCGCTATATGACCAGCTACTTCAACCACGTATGGGGTGGGGGCTATGCTGCTGGTTATTACAGCTATCTGTGGACGGAAGTCTTGGCAGTCAATGTGGCAGACACCTTTGCCAAGCTGGGGGCCCTGAAACCCGAAACCGGTCAGGCTATGCGCGACAAGATTCTGAGTCGTGGCAACACGGGTGACCTCATGCAGATGTTCGCTGACTTCACGGGTATGCAGCAGCCTGATGCCTCTGCCATCCTCCGTGCACGCGGATTGTAAACTTTTCTTTGCAGATAACAATATAGGACGATAATGAATAAGAACGAAAAATTTGTGATTACCATTAACCGCGAGGTCGGTTCAGGTGGACGTACTGTTGGCCGCAAGTTGGCCGAGAAGTTAGGTGTGAAGTACTGCGACAAGGCTATTGTTGAGGGACTTACCAAAAAGTTCGGCCTCTCCATCGAGCGCATTGAGGAGATAAAGGCTCAAAAGAAGTCGTGGTGGAAAGAAATCAATACCTACTATCAGACGATGGTGAACAGCGCTACTCTGCCTATGGAGAGCGAGGTGAAACTGACCAATGCATCGCTGTACGAGACTGAGAAGCATATTCTTCAGGAACTGGCTGCTCAGACATCCTGTGTGGTGGCTGGTCGCACGGGTTTCATGGTGTTTCGTAAGTGGCCTAACCATCTGAGCATTTTCATTCAGGCCTCGATGGAATATCGCATCCAGCGCCTCATGCGAAAGCAGAATATCAGCGACGAGCAGGCTCGCAACATCATTGCCAAGCTAGATGCTGACCGCGAGACGTATATCCGGAAGTACGAGGATACCTCGCGCTACGACACCCGCAACTACCAGCTGGTCATCACGATGGACGAGCTGAGCGAAGACGATGCTGTGGAGGTGATTATGGACTATATTGACCGCATGAGTAAATAACCTCCTTATTATAAAATAGGTGGTAGGGTTCATAGCCTTACCACGTTTGCTGCTTTGTTGAGTAAAAAAGTGACAAATTGTTTGGTGGTTTCACAGGAAATGTGTACTTTTGCAAGCGAAATTGAAAAGTAAACGATGAAAAGTCTAAATCTGATTAGCAACATTATTATTATTCGACTGCGTAAAAGTAGCCGGAAGTGATGGGTTTGCATATAGTCAGAGTTACGATAGAACGATACAGAGCCTTTCTCACTTCCGGGTGTAGAAAGGCTTTTTTCGTAGTGAACAGTGAATAGCGGGCTTTGCCCTAGTGAACAGAGAAAAGAGAATAGTGAACAGTGAAAAGTTTAAAGGTATGAGTGACAGATTGTTTATTTTCGACACAACACTTCGTGATGGCGAGCAGGTTCCCGGCTGTCAGTTGAATACTGTGGAGAAGATTCAGGTAGCCAAGGCGCTCGAACAGTTGGGCGTCGATGTGATTGAAGCGGGATTTCCTATCAGTTCCCCAGGTGACTTCAATTCCGTGATTGAGATTTCAAAGGCCGTGACGTGGCCCACCATCTGTGCGCTGACACGTGCTGTGGAGCGTGACATCGAGGTGGCTTTCGATGCTTTGAAGTATGCGAAGCACAAGCGTATCCATACGGGTATTGGTACCTCGGACGAACACATCAAGTTTAAGTTCAACTCCACGCGTGAGGAGATTCTGGAGCGTGCTGTTGCTGCTACGAAGTATGCCAAGCGCTTTGTGGACGATGTGGAGTTCTATTGCGAGGATGCTGGTCGCACAGATAATGAGTATCTGGCACGTGTCGTTGAGGCAGTCATCAAGGCTGGCGCTACAGTTGTCAACATCCCTGATACTACGGGTTATTGTCTGCCGCAGGAGTATTTCGATAAGATCAAATATCTGAAGGAGCATGTCGACAATATCGATTGTGCCATCATCTCTACCCACTGTCATAATGACTTGGGCATGGCTACCGCCAACACCTTCAACGGTGTGATGGCTGGTGCCCGACAGGTGGAGGTGACGATTAATGGTATTGGTGAACGTGCTGGTAATACGTCACTCGAAGAGATAGCGATGATTCTGAAATGTCACAGGAGTCTGGGCATTGAGACGAACATCAATACCACCAAGATCTATCCTACCAGTCGCATGGTGTCCAGTCTGATGAATATGCCCATCCAGCCCAACAAGGCCATTGTGGGTCGTAATGCCTTTGCGCATTCCTCAGGCATCCATCAGGATGGGGTCTTGAAGAATGTACATACCTACGAGATTATAGATCCCAAGGATGTGGGTATCGACGATAACAGCATCGTACTGACTGCCCGTAGTGGACGTGCAGCCTTGAAGCATCGTTTGCACGTGAATGGTGTTGACCTGTCAGAAGAGAAGCTCGACAAGATCTACGAGAAGTTCCTTGTGTTGGCCGACCAGAAGAAGGAAGTATCCGATGCCGATGCTTTGATGTTGGCAGGTGCAGATACAGCAGACACCCATGCTGTTCGCCTTGACTTCCTGCAGGTTACGACAGGTAAGGGTGTGAAGAGTGTAGCCTCTATCGGACTGGATATCAGTGGTCAGAAGTTTGAGGCTGCTGCCTCTGGTAATGGTCCTGTGGATGCTGCCATCAAGGCCCTGAAGAAGATTATCATGAAACAAA
>CAMJIA010000128.1 GCA_946405695.1 uncultured Prevotellaceae bacterium
CATACAGCAATACCTTCTATTATAATTATTACATCATGGCAAACCTTCCAGAATACTAAACGATATGAAAAAAATTACATCACATATCATCCATCTTACATCAGCCATCCTGCTGGTGGCTTGCGGTCCGTCAGTTCCTACGGATTACACGCAGTCGAACAAGTTGCCCGCTATCTATCCTGACTATGCGCAGGTGACCATACCTGTGAACATGGCGCCCTTGAGTTTTGAATACGACGGTGAGGTTGACGAGATGGTGGCCCGCTACGCTGTTGGCGACGATGACATTGTCTGCAACGGACAGCCCGATATCGACAAGTGGCACGCACTGGCAGCGAAAGCCAAAGGCAAGTCCATTACCGTTGATGTCTATACACGCAACGGTGACCAATGGACCCGCTTCAAGCCCTTCGACATCTTCGTGTCGCCCGACTCCATCGACCCCTATATCAGCTATCGTCTGATAGCCCCTTCATTCATCTCCTACGAGGCGCTGACCATCAACCAACGTTGTCTGGAGAACTATGACGAGAGTGTCATCTACGACAATATCCTCTGCGGTTTCGAGAAGGATGGTCAGTGCATCAACTGTCACCATTATCAAAACTACAATCCCAACCGCATGCAGTTCCATGCCCGTCAGAATCTGGGTGGCACGGTTGTCGCCTATGACGGCAAACTGAAGAAGGTGAACATGCGCAACGACTCCATCCTCTCTGCTGGTGTCTACCCTGCCTGGCACCCTTGGCTGAATTTCATCGTCTATGCTACCGACAAGACCAGTCAGAACTTCCATACCGTCGATGCCAACAAGGTAGAGGTGTGCGACGAGGAGAGCGACATCATTGCCTATGACGTGGAGACTGACGAGGTGATGAACCTGGAGAACAGCGACACGGAGTTTGAGGTATTCCCGGCGTGGGCTCCCGATGGCAAGATGCTCTATTACTGCAGCGCCCACTTTGAGCGTCAGGACACCACGGGCAGAAAGAGTAGCGAAGTATATAAGCGTTATAAAGAGGTGAAGTACAGCATCTATCGCAAGTCCTTCGACCCTGAGACGCGTCAGTTTGGTCCTCGCGAGATGGTGTTCGATGCTGCCGCCATCGACAGCAGTGCTACGTGGCCTCGCATCTCGCCCGACGGTCGCTACCTCTTGTTCACCATGGGACACTATGGCTACTTCCACATCTGGCACCACGATGCAGACCTGTGGCTGATGGATTTGACGAACGGTACTGTGCGCCCCTTCACGGAGGTCAACAGTCCCGATACGGAGAGCTACCACTCGTGGTCGAGCAACGGACGCTGGATCATCATCAGCAGTCGTCGAAACGATGGCACCTTTACGCGTCCTTTCATTGCCCATGTCGACAAGGACGGCCATGCCACGAAGCCCTTCGAACTGCCTTGCGAGGACCCCAACTATCATCGCGAGTTCCTGCGCAGCTATAACATTCCTGAATTCATGAAAGGCCCTGTCACCATCACTCCGCAGACCTTTGCCGATGTCTTCAAGGGAAATGCCGTCAACGTCAAGTATAAACCATCAAACTCCCAACAACAATGATGAAATTAGACGATGTAGACCTGCAGATACTGAAAACGCTGCAGAAGAATGCCAAGCTGACCACGAAGGAGTTGGCAGATGCCGTCCACCTGACGCCCACCCCTGTCTTTGAACGTCAAAAACGGTTGGAGAAAAAGGGTTTCATCAAGAAATATGTGGCTATCCTTGACCCAGAAAAGCTGGACTTGGGCCTTCAGGTGTACTGTAAGGTGAAGTTGAAGCAAATCAACCACGAGATAGCCGATGCCTTTGTTCGTCGTATCCAACGCATCCCCGAGGTGACGGAGTGCTATAACACGTCGGGTGCCTACGACTATCTGCTAAAGGTACGCGCACGAGACATGAAGCAGTATCAGGAGTTTGTGCTCAACAAACTGGGCGAGATAGAGAGCCTGGCATCCATTGAGAGCACCTTCGTCATGAGTGAGGTGAAGCAGAGCTACGGCATCAACATCTGATTTTTCTTACCTTCGCAATTCCCAGAAAGTAACAGCCGCTGCCGCCGCAACGTTCAGCGAGTCAACGCCGTGGGCCATCGGAATCTTGACGGTATAGTCAGCTTCCGTGATGGTCTGCTGTGGAAGTCCGTCACCCTCCGTTCCCATGATGACGGCCAGGCGCTCCTCGGCTTTCAGCTGTGGATTGTCCAGCGAGATGCTGTCGTCACTGAGTGCCATCGCCGCCGTCTTGAAACCATAGTCGTGGAGCGTCGCAGCGCTGTCTATCCACGTCCATGGAACGAGGAACACGCTGCCCATAGACACACGCACGGCACGACGGTTCAAGGGGTCGCAGGTGTCGCGCGTCAGCAGCACGGCGTCTATGCCCAAGGCCGCTGCCGAACGGAAGATGGCACCGATATTCGTGGTGTCCGTCACGGCCTCGATGACCACCACACGACGGGCGTCTTTCAGCACGTGGGCAATGGCAGGAAACGGTTTGCGGCGCATGGCACAGAGCACGCCACGTGTCAAGGTATAGCCCGTCAGTTGTGCCAACATTTCGCGCAAGCCGGTATAGATGGGTATGTCCCCCACCCGCTCCACGATGTCGGCTGCGTCGCCAGTAATGTGCTTATGTTCGCAGAGCAAGGCCGTGGGCTCCCAACCGGCATCCAGCGCCACACGAATCACCTTCGGACTCTCGGCAATGAACAGTCCCTTCTCAGGTTCCAGTTCCATGCGCAACTGTGCTTCGGTCAGTGTGCTAAACACCTCTAAGCCTTCTTGCCGAAGTGACGAAATCTCGATGATATTCATTTAAATAGTAAGAAATTGCGTTTTTTATTTTGTACTTTGCCAAGATATTTGTACCTTTGCAGCCGGTTTCAAGAGAAATCTCTGGTCTGGTAGCTCAGCTGGATAGAGCAACAGCCTTCTAAGCTGTG
>CAMJIA010000129.1 GCA_946405695.1 uncultured Prevotellaceae bacterium
AAAAAACAAATCAAATATGTTATTTCTTACCACCAGCGGGGGTCGCCAGCCTGGCCCTTGCCCTTGAAGGTGACACCATCCTTGAGATGGAAGTCGAGGTTTTGTGGGTCTGCAAACAGTTCGTCGGTAGTGATGTTGAGGTGCATGGCATTGGTGAAGGGACGTGCATCTTCAGGGAAGTCGCTGGTCAGGTAGCAGCCAGAGAACTCGAGCCAACCGGAGTAGTCGTTGTAGCCTGCATTCATCTTCTGACCACCGTTGGGTCCACAGAAGATGGAGTTGGTGACCTGAGCCTCCTTTGGTGCACGTTTGTTGTCGGCACGAATCCATTTCTGCAGTTTGGTGGTGTAGTTGCAGAAGATGCAGCGGTCGAACTTGAAGAGATCTATCAGACAGCGCAGGTCCATGGTCTGGTCTCCAATCTCGCACAGTGTGGAGTTGGTGATGCTGATTGTCTCCATCGTAGTAGTATTCTTACCAATATTAATCATGCCGTAGCCACTGGTTCCAACGTTATAGACGATGCAGTCGTCGATGAGAATCTGGCGGAACGTCACATCGTCGTTGTTGACATAGACCAGTGTGCGTGGAATGTTGCGGATTTCGCAGCCCTGGAAGCTATAGGTGTCGACGTTGTTCTTGTCGGGATTGAACCAGTAGGCCTCGCCCATCTTGTCGTCAATGATGACGGACTGGAAGCAGATGTTACCCTTGTTGCCAGAGAGACGCAGTCCCTTGGTCATGTTCAGCACAGGCTTCTGGCCGTTGACCGTCTTGCCTGCAAAATAGACGTTGACGGCATTCTCAGGAATGCGCAGCTGGTTCTCGATGTCGTACTCCTGACCGCCAGTGAAGATAAGCGTCACAGTCTCGTCGGTAGCCTCAGTGAGCAGCGTCAGCAGGTCGTCGCCAGGATTGACTTCGATGGTCTGTCCGACGGCTGAGCCGAGGGTTCGGAACTTCCACGTGCCACGCAGGAAACCGTTGTTCAGAATCTGTGCTATATAGTTCGTGCCGGGCGTCAGTTCGCCAACGGACGTCTCGCCAGCCTGCTGCATGGCAGCAGTCACGCTAATGGACTGTATCCATGTGGTGTCTTTGCCCGACAATTGTCCTATCTTGATGTCTGATACGGCTTTGTCGGCCTCCCAGCGCAGATTGACATCGTTGATACCTGGTGTGACGGAAGTAAAGATTTGCTCGGCAGGTGTCATGAAACTCAGTCCGTACCAGCCCGATTCACTTCCCGTTCGCTCGTTGATGGCTTTGATGCGGGTCGAATAGCGTGTGGTGCCATAGAGGTCTTCGAACAGCTTCAGATATTCGGTCTGCACGGCAGTCTTACCTGCACTATAGGGTGTCAGCGTATCGGCCTTCACCTCCTCAGTACGTATGATGTCAGCAAACTGCATGCTGTCAAGACTAAACTCGAAGACGTATTTCGTAGCCTCGGCCACACCGTTGAACTTCAGTACGACAGATGTCGCCATAGCCTTCTCCATTTCGAAATGGGTGGTACGATACAGCCGGTCGTAGCTTTTGTCGACTGCCCAATCGTTGGCATCCTCGGTGCATGATGCGAGCATCATACTAAATATAAAATATAAAATATAAGATATAAAACCTTTCGGGCTTCTATATTCTTTTCTTATCTCGGTTTTCATAACTCTTCTTTTTTCTTTTTTATTTATTATTCAGGGCTTCGTCCGCATCACTCCACGCTGTGGTCATAGCCATACGAGTTCTTCAGGTAGCCATTCGACTTGTAGATGTCGTCGTAGTAGATGGAGAAGAAGTGGCGGTAGTTGCATACCTTGTTGCCCATGATATACGTTGCCAGCTTCTCCTGAATCTGCTGACCATACTGCAGTTGTCCCAGTAAAGCGCTATAGTCGTAGCTGGCGCGCAAGCCCGTGGCACAGAGCAGGATGCGTACCGATCGGGTGACTACATCGTTCTCGTTGTTCTCCTTGCGTACCCAGGTCAGTTCCTTGTACTGGTCGGGATCGGGATTGGCATTCAGTTGGCGGTAGAAGTTAACTGACGCAATGTCCACCTCGGGATAACCGCTCTCGCCGGTATGCATCTTATAATAGACTTTGTCGGGGAACTGGTTGGGCTCGTAGGTCTTGTCGAAAATCTTGACCGTCTGCTGGCCGTCGTAGATCTTCACCAGTGCCTCCTTCATTTCCTCTATCTTCTGATCGAGCAGTCCCCAGCGTACCAGGTCGAGTTTACGGATACCCTCACCGCCAAACTCCCATGCCCGTTCGTTGACAATAGCATTGAAGAAGTCGCTGTCGTAGTTTTTGATTTCAGGTGAGCCAGCACCGAAGGCACGTTCGCGTACTTTCTCTAAGGCTTCGCGAGCCGAGATGCCTGCCACCGTGCTCTGCGTGTCGGCTCCCTCCAAAGCAAAACGTGCCTCGGCAAACATCAGCAGCACATCGCTGTAGCGCATCAGAATCCAGTTGATACCTGTGTTGGGGCGTCCGCTGGCAGCCTTGGCCAGTGCCTTATAAGCATCGTTGGTCCAGAAATAACACCACTTGCCTAAGTGTACGTTCAGCATGTCGCCACGCATCTGCTCGCCCAGCTGGTTGCTCTCCTTCGTGAATTTAGGCCACCAGCAGGCATAGTCGCGGCGCTGGTCGGTGGGTGTGAACGAATAGAAGTAGTAGCCGTTGGTAGCCACATAGCTGGCGCCCCAGCCCGTATTACCGAAACCGATGTTGCCATCCATCTCGCGTCCCATCAGCGTACCTACGTCACCACTATACCCCAGTCCGTTGGCCACCTCAAACATGTTCTCGCCA
>CAMJIA010000130.1 GCA_946405695.1 uncultured Prevotellaceae bacterium
CAAACCGCGTCGCCTCCAGCTTCTCCGGTGTCAACAGCGTGGTATAGAGCCACACACAACGCGGATTGGTATGCCACGAACGACCGTAGTTAAATGCAGACACGTCGTTCTCTATTGTACAATGGTTGAACACATAGCCCCACTCCGTCTCCGACGTACGCGTTGCCGTGATGATGTCCACCCCACTGCCGTCCGGCGTACGCTTCTCGGTCACTATCCTGCAACGCTCAAACCACACGTCGCCTGCCCCACAGATGAAGTCGATGGTGCCGTGAATCTCCGTGTCCCGCATGTAGCTCCGGCACTGCTCGTAATCTGAGTAATATGTGTCCTGATACGACAACATGCGCACGCGGTTACAGATGGTTCTGGTACCCTTGTCCTGCAGCGTCACCGCACGACCGGCAGCACCGGCAGCATAGTAGTCCAGTGCATTCTTCAGCGTCAGGTCCTGAAAATAATTCCCCGTGCCACGGTTCTGCAGCACCGCCGTCTTACTGATGCTTTCCGTCTTCACGTCCGGTTTATTCTGAATCACTGTACCCAGTGTGCTCTCGCCTACCAATGCGATGTTATGTCCACTGATGCGCGTCAACGTCGTCTCGCCAAGGTCGTACACCCCGTCGGGAATCATGATAAACAACCGCTCGGCAGTACTGTCTGCATTCCGGTGGTTGGCTTCACTGATGGCCGCTAGCAGACTCTGAGCACTCCCTTTTTCCACGATAATAGTACGCTGGGCATAGGTGGCCAACGTCATCCATACACATGCTATTATCAGTGTGACTTGTTTCATTTCGGTTAGTTTTCGCCTGCAAAGATAATGCAAAACGGATAAAATACCAAAATTTTCCATTAAAAATGCACGTAATTCAAAAATTTGCAGTACCTTTGCAGCCGGTTTTTCGAAAGCCATCGGGATGTAGCGCAGTTGGTAGCGCACTACGTTCGGGACGTAGGGGTCGGGCGTTCGAGTCGCCTCATCCCGACCTATTAAAGGCCACTCAAGATATGATTTAATACCTTGGGTGGTCTGTTTCTATTCAAAATCTTTGGTCGTTTCATTTAAAAGTCGTACCTTTGCAGGCTGAAAATAAACAAAACGAACATGAATTATCTTGATAGAAACGAATTTAATTTCGAGCCAAGTCAGAAAGTTATTGACGCCGTAAAGAGCTTTGACCCCAAGGATTTATGCTTCTACACCCGTATTTATGACCAGGGAAAGAAGAGTGTCATCTCTGTTCGCGTCAGCGAGATTTATGGTGTTCCTGAGGAGCAGGTTCTGCTGACCTATGGCGGCGAGGACATGCTGAAGAATTCCATCCACTATTTTCTGAGCAAGGGAGACAATAAGAAGATTCTCATTCCCGAATTCTCGTGGTGGTACTACAACCGTGTAGCCTCTGAGTGCGACGGCGTATTCGAGATGTACCCCCTGCACGAGCAGGAGGATACCTTCGCCTACGATGTCGACGAGGTCATTGAATACACCAACCGCCTGCATCCCCGTATGCTATTGCTGGCCTCGCCCAACAACCCAACAGGTAATGGTCTGACACCCGACGAGGTAGGTCGTATTATGGAGAACATCCCTGCCGACACAATGGTACTCATCGACGAGGCATACGCCAGCTTCATCTCAACGGACACGGCCTATATCGCTCCGCTGGTGAACAAATACAACAACCTAATTATCTCGCGCACCCTGTCGAAGTTCTATGGTCTGCCCGGCCTGCGCTGTGGCTTCGGCTTCATCGGTAAGGGCCACGATCAGTTCCTGAGCTATGTAAACAAATACCTGGGATACAACCGTTTCTCAGAGGCTGTTGCTTTGGCAGCTCTGGAGAGCGACGAACACTACCGCCATGTTGCAGATGATATGGAATGGGGACGCCAGCTCTACAAGAAGGAGCTTGGCAACCTGCCCGGTTTCAAGGTATACAAGTCTGTTGCCAACTTCATCCTCATCAAGTATCCTGTTGCCATCAAGGAAGCCCTGATGGAAGCCCTGAAGGTGCAGGATTACAAGATTAAGTTCATGGGTGACAAGGGACTGGAGGACTGCCTGCGTATCACGCTGGGTCGTAAGGAGCAGACACAGGTGGTCTGCGATACCATTAAGAAGTGTTACGAAGCTATTAAGTAATGGACGAGAAATTTAAAGCAACACTAAAATCATCAGAGACGGAAGACTGGCTTGACCTCCATGTCATCCGTCCTTTCTGTTATTATTTGGCTGTCTTCTTCAACAAGTTTGACATCCACCCCAACACGGTCACCATTTGGTCGATGATTATCGGTGCCGCCAGCGCCATCTTCTTCGGTTGTGGCAGCTTCTATTATAGTGGCACATGGGGTCTGGTGATGAATATCATCGCCATCGTGCTGCTGATGATTGCCGACATCCTCGACTGTACCGATGGGCAGTTGGCCCGTCTTTCTGGCAAGAAGAGTCGTATCGGTCGCATCCTTGATGGTGTAGCCGGCTTTGCATGGTTTATCCCCATCTACCACGTACTGGTGTACCGTTTCTACCTGCATCACGACCTCGAGTTTGGCTGGCTGGGTATTGAGAACACAGAGGAGAACACATTGATAGCCACCGCCATCGTCTATGTCCTTGGTCTGATATCAGGTATTGCCGGTCTGGCTGGTCAACAGCGTCTGGCTGATTACTATATTCAGGTACACCTCTTCTTCCTGAAGGGCGAGAAGGGTTCTGAGCTCGACAACTCCGTGCGCCAGCAGGAGATCTACGACCAGA
>CAMJIA010000131.1 GCA_946405695.1 uncultured Prevotellaceae bacterium
ATAAGACCTGGACCCGCTTCGGTCGTCGTATCCCTTATCTGTTCGTGGGAGCAGCAGTGGCCGTATTGGTAATGTGTCTGTTGCCGAATTCCGGTTCCTTGGGTCTCACTGTCGGAGCAGCTATGATGTTCGGACTTATTGCTCTGATGTTCCTCGATACGAGTATCAACATGGCCATGCAGCCGTTTAAGATGCTGGTGGGCGATATGGTCAACGAGAAGCAGAAGGCCAAGGCCTACAGCATCCAGTCGTTCCTCTGCAATGCAGGTAGCGTGATGGGTTATGTGTTCCCGTTTGTGTTTACGTTTATCGGCATTAGCAATGTGGCAGAGAAGGGTGTGGTGCCCGATTCGGTCATCTGGTCATTCTATATAGGTGCGGCCATCCTCATTCTGTGTGTCATCTATACCACATCGAAGGTAAAGGAGTGGAATCCGCAGGAGTATGAGGAGTATAATGGTGCCAGCCAATCTAGTGAGGCTAGTGAATCTAGCGGCAATTGGATTACTCTCCTTAAAAATGCTCCCTCTACTTTCTGGAAGGTTGGCTTGGTGCAGTTCTTCAGCTGGGCAGCGATGCTTTATATGTGGAACTATACCACGGGCGCCATTGCCGAAGTGGTGTGGAATACCACTGATCCCGCCAGCGAGGCCTTCCAGGAGGCTGGCAACTGGGTGGGTATCCTCTTTGCTGTGCAGGCTGTAGGTTCTGTTATCTGGGCTGCATTGCTCCCACAGTTCAAGAACACGAAGTTGGCTTATTCGCTGAGTCTGGTGATTGGTGCTATTGGCTTTATGATGGTACCTTATATCCACGATCAGTATCTGCAATTCGTACCCTTCCTGATGATCGGTTGTGCCTGGGCTGCGATGCTGGCGATGCCGTTCACCTTTGTGACAAACGCTCTCCAGGGCTATGGTCACATGGGAGCCTACCTGGGATTGTTCAACGGTACCATCTGTATCCCGCAGATCGTTGCTGCTATTTGTGGTGGTGCCATCCTCTCGCTTATCGGCCACCATCAGTCGTCGATGATGCTGGTAGCAGGCGTCAGTTTCCTCATCGCTTCTGCCTGTGTATTTGTGATTAAGGTGAAAAAGTAGAAAATGACTAACGATGGAACAAAGCATGTTTTTTGAAATTTGTGGTTGGGTGGCCAGTATCACAATGATTCTGGGTTATCTGCCTCAGGCCATTTATACGATCCGCACCCGTGATACCGAAGGCATCGCTCTTCCTACATTCCTGATGATGGGTATCGGTAGTGCCTGCTTTATGCTCCAGGGTATACTGCATGAGCCAAGTCCCCTTTGGGCGCTGTTCATCACCAATCTCATTACCACAACATGCAGTGCCATCGTTTTCGGCATTAAGGTCTACAACGATTATTTTAAGAATAAATAAGTGCAAACGGTTGCACTACAAGAATAAAACGATTTGTCTATGAAGTTACAATTTAACCTTGAGTATCAGACCACGTTTGGAGAAGAACTGGTACTGAACATCCTTTCGGAGAAGAAGGTAGAGCAGCACAAAATGTCTACGCTCGATGGTCTTCACTGGAACTGTGAGTTGAGCAAGACCATGAAGGCGAGTGTCTGTATCGATTACTATTATAGTGTGTATCGTGGTGATCAGGAGACGCGTCATGAGTGGCTGACAGAGCCCCATCGTCTGGAGTTTGCTGCCATCAGGGGTATCCGTTATACCATCTACGACCACTGGATCGACATTCCCGAGGATAGTTATATGTATTCATCGGCCATTACAGAGTGTGTGGCTGCCCGTAAGCGAACCATGAGTGAACAGGAGGAATATGGCAGGACCATCCGTTTGAAAGTTCGTGCGCCACAACTGCGTGGCAACGAGCGATTGGCCCTCATCGGTGGTGGTGAGGCCTTAGGTAACTGGGAAGCTAAACGTGCTTTGGCTATGACAGAACACGAGAGCAACGAGTGGGTTATCAGTCTCAATGCTGATAAACTGCCTCAGACCTTCGAGTTCAAGTTCGTGGCACTCGATGAGGTTGTGGACGTGACACCTCTCTGGGAGAACGGTATCAACCGCACCATTACTTTGCCCGAGATCGAACTGGGCGAGGTCGTTGTATATGAGCTGACACAGGCTTATTTCCCCGTCTACCCGTGGAAAGCTGCAGGTACGGTGATTCCTATTTTTTCACTCCGCAGTGAGGGTAGTTTTGGCGTGGGCGACTTCGGCGATCTGAAAATGATGGTCGATTGGTGTGCGAAGACCAAACAGCGCATCCTGCAGGTGTTGCCTATCACCGATACCAATATGACACATACCTGGCAGGACAGCTATCCTTATAACAGCATCAGCATTTATGCCCTCCATCCGCAGTACACCGACTTCCGTCAGTTGCCTGCTCTCAAGGATGAGGCCAAACGTAAGGCTTTCGAAACCCTGCGTCAGGAACTGAACGCTCTGCCACAGATCGACTACGAACGGATGTTTACTGCCAAGCTCGACTATCTGCGCGAGATCTTTGCACAGGAGTGGGCAGCTGTGCAACGTCGTGAGAGCTTCAAGAAATTCTTCGAGCAGAACAAGGATTGGCTGGTGCCCTATGCCGCCTTCTGCTATTTCCGCGATCTCTACGGCACAGCCACCTTCTCAGAGTGGCCTAAAGATGCAACGCTGCAGAGCACCCAGAAGTCTACGTTCAAGGGCAAGAAGGAACTGCAGTTCTGGTATT
>CAMJIA010000132.1 GCA_946405695.1 uncultured Prevotellaceae bacterium
AGCAATATTTAGAAAGACACGGCTTCGGGCAGTTCAGCCCGAAAGCCGTGCTTTTCGATATGGATGGTGTCATCTACGACTCCATGAAGAATCATGCTGTAGCTTGGCACGAGGCCATGGACAGCTACGGACTGGATATGCCGCTGAGTGGTGCCTACGAATATGAGGGCATGCGTGGCGTAGAAACTATCAAGGTGCTGACCCTGCAACAATGGGGCAAGGCCGTCAGCGATGAAGAAGCGAAGGATATGTACCAGCACAAGTCGCGCCTGTTTGCCGAACATTGTCTGCAGACGCCTGCACAAATCATGCCTGGCATCAAGGAACTGATGCAACAAATAAAGGACTGCGGGATGAAAATCTGCGTGGTAACCGGTAGCGGCCAGCACACGCTGTTAGACAAGCTCTTAGGAGACTTTCCTGATCTGCTCAGCGAAGAACTGATGGTGACTGCCTTTGACGTAACACACGGAAAACCCGACCCAGAACCATATATAATAGGTATGCGCAAGTGTGAGGTTCAGCCCTGGGAGGCCGTTGTTGTAGAGAATGCCCCCTTAGGCGTAAGGGCAGCACATGCCGCCCACTGCTTTACCATTGCTGTGAATACAGGTCCCCTACCCGACGGCATGCTCCTTCGTGAAGGTGCAGACCTGATTTATCCGACGATGACGGCACTCAGCGAAGACTTCACACGCCTTCGTCTTCGTCAGTAGCCTGCTGGTTGGCGTTCACTTGGTCCTCTGGGACAGAATCCATCTGCGTATCACGTTTGATAGTGAGATCACCCATGCGCGACAAACGGAAAACCAACGGGATATACTCATCGCTCTGTGGATGTCCCACACTAGCGCCAAAGAACAGATAGTCGCCTTCGGCCTTGTCGAAGACCAATCCCTCAAAGACGCCTGTTTTGTTGAAGTCATCATCCAAATACTGCGTCAGCGCTTTCTTGGTGAACGTTCGTGTGAAGAATACGGAACCATCCTTACGCGATACCGTCAAACGGAACACATTGTCCACGAATTTCTGACCCGTCTCGTCCTTCACCATTGGCAGTGAATCACTAGGTTGACGACCGATGGTAACGAAATACGTCTTACCAATCCATTCCACCTTCCTCTCGTCAAGATAAGGCTGCATACGAATAGGCTCTTTAGGCTGCACCTTGACGATGCGTGGTGCAATGATATCCTTACTCTTTTTCTTTCCTCCACAAGCTGCCAGCACGACAACCATACCGGCCAACAGGAGCATTGATAATGTCTGTTTCATGATGAACATATATGATGATGTTGCAAAAGTAATAAAAAACAACGAAATATGCAAGGAAATGTCTTAAAAATGACTTTTTTCCCAATCATCGACAAATAGTGTGCGGTCAACAACATGAAAACGGATGTCGTATCCCATAAAAGGCATGCCGTACTGACGTGTAGCATCCTGTTGGTAGTGCGGACGCGGATCAAGTGCCAGCGTCTGGCGGAGCACTTCCAAATCGGCAACCGGAAGCTGCCGACACAGTTCCTCTGGCACAACGACCTCTAACTGCTGCCATTGGTGGTTGTCGGTAAAGCCGCCACGGGCCTCCGCATGACTGTCGACATAAGCCAGATAGGGCTTGATGTCGTAGATAGGCGTGCCATCCATCAAGTCAGCGCCTAACACCTCTATCGTCATGTGTTCCATATCAATAGCACCGATGCGGACAGACGAAAGGCCTAAGTTGTTGGGACGGAACGGTGAACGCGAAGCCCACACCCCTACCCGTTGGTTGCCACCCAACAATGGCGGACGCACGGTGGGATGCTTCTGCGCAGAGACATTCTCCGAGAATCCCCAGATAATCCAGAGATAGTCATACTCCTCCAGTCCACGCAGGGCTTCCGCCTGTCGGTATTTAGCAACAAATTCTATCCGTCCACGCATTTCACTGACGATGCCACTCTGTCTTGGCACGCCGAACTTGCTGGTCAGCGGAGAACGGAAAAAAGCTATCGGTTCAATATTCATTCTGCAAAAATAATAAATAAATATGAATTTACACCGTGAATAACCAAATAATTATGCATTATGCGTGATAAATTATGAATTATTTATTATCTTTGCACCCATGGAACAGAAAAAAATCACCTTTGACAGTTTCATACGCACCATCATGTGGGTGGCGGTAACTGTGGGTATTATCATGTTGCTGAACTACCTCAGCGGCGTATTGTTGCCTTTCTTCCTAGCGTGGCTCATTGCCTATATCTTGTTCCCACTGGTGAAGTTCTTCCAGTATCGCTGTCACCTGAAATACCGCGTCATAGGCATTCTGTGCACTTTCCTGGTGGTAGGTGCAGCACTGACGGGACTGGTATTACTGATGATTCCACCGATGATAGAGGAAGGTGCGCGTGTGAAAGACCTGCTCATCGCCTATGTGTCGCACGACGAGTTCATGAGCAATATCCCTAACCTGTTAGAGGATTTCATCCACGATCATTTCACTACCGAGGATATCAAAGCCATCGTCACCCAAGAGGGATTCATCGACAATGTCAAACAGGCCATTCCAAAAGTATGGAACGTCGTTGCACAGTCGTTCAGCATTCTGTCAAGTGTACTCACGCTGA
>CAMJIA010000133.1 GCA_946405695.1 uncultured Prevotellaceae bacterium
ATCAAGGCGCCATCGACGTGCCACCAAGGGTATTTGCCATAGAAACGGCAGTTAGATGCCTCCATGCGCTGACACTGTTTGATGCCCGACTCTCCATCGGTGATGGTGATGTTCTCCAGACGGGTGTCGTGAAGTCCGAATAGTGGGCGCTCACCACCTACCTCTTTGTTTTTTATCTGTTTCATCTTGCAAATATAGGCAAAAGATTCAAGAAAACAAAGAAAGGAAAGACTTTTTAAGGAAAAAGCGTGTGGTGTGAAAAATAATTTGTAACTTTGCAGCCAACAAACAGAAAAAGGGCATTAAACCTTCGACTATATGCATTACAGAGAATTAGGACGTACAGGGATGAAGATATCCCACTTGAGCTTTGGCGCCTCGTCGCTGGGCAGTGTTTTCCGTGAGACTAACGAACGTGACAGCTTTGCTGCTGTTGAGGCTGCTATTGAGGGTGGCATCAACTTCATCGATGTCAGTCCGTACTATGGCCACTACAAGGCCGAGACGGTTTTGGGTAAGGCTCTGCGTAACATTCCAAGAGACAAATATTTCTTGAGTACCAAGGTGGGTCGCTATGGTAAGGACGGCGTAAACACGTGGGACTACTCCGCGAAGCGTGTTACCGATAGTGTGTATGAGAGCATGGAGCGTCTGGGCATAGAGTACATTGACTTAATCAATGTGCACGATATTGAGTTCCAGGCTGCACTGCCTGGTGGACTGCAGTTAGTGGTCGACGAGACACTGCCGGCACTCTGCGAACTGAAGGCAAAGGGTGTCGTGGGTCATGTGGGTATTACCGATCTGCAACTGCAGAATCTGAAATGGGTCATTGAGCATTGTGAGAAGGGTACCGTGGAGAGCATCCTGAACTTTTGTCACTATACGCTGAACGACGATGCCTTGGAAGACTATCTCGGATTCTTTGAACACGAGGGCATTGGTGTTGTCAACGCCTCACCACTCAGCATGGGACTCCTGTCCCAGCGTGGTGTACCTGCCTGGCATCCTGCTCCGAAGCCACTGGTACAAGCTTGTCAGAAGGCTGCCGAATACTGTGCGTCCAAGGGCTATCCTATTGAGAAGTTGGCTGTGCAGTATAGCGTCAGTTGTCCTCGCATTGCTTCGACACTGTTCTCGTCGGCCAATCCCGACAATGTGCGTCGTAACATCAAGTGGGCAAATAGCGAACCCGACTGGGATCTGGTGCGTGAGGTGAAGGAAATCATTGGCGACCAACAGCGTGTAACATGGGCAAACTCATAATCGATGCACACAGTCACCTGTGGCTGAAGCAGGATACTACCGTCGACGGCAAACGTATCTTGTCGCTGAAGAACGGCAGAAGTATCTTCATGGACGAGGAGGTACAGATGTTGCCACCGTTTATGATTGACGGACAGAACACGGCTGAGGTGTTTCTCTCGAATATGAACTATGCCCAGGTGGGTGCTGCTGTGGTAGTGCAGGAAGTCATTGATGGCAACCAGAACGACTACCTCACTCAAGTACAGCAGACATATCCCGACCGTTTCTTTTGCATGGGTATGGCATGGAACGTTGACGAGGCACAGCGTGTCATTGATGCTGGTCTGAGAGGTATCGCTTTCCCTGGTCATCGCATGCACGAACCGTTGCAGATGCTGATGCCTGTCTTCAAACTGATGGAACAGAAGGGTATGGTGTTGTCGATGTGCTTGGCAGATGACGAGGCACAGGTGGCACAGATGGCTGAGGTGATACAAGAGTGTCCGCAGCTGAAGGTGGCCATCGGTCATTTCGGCATGCCTACCACGGCATCATTCCGTAGTCAGGTATTGCTGGCTCGTGAGGGCGACAATGTCATGGTGGAGTCGGGTGGTATCACGTGGCTGTATAATCCTGAGTTCTATCCTTTCCCCACAGCAGTGCGTCGTATTCGTGAGGCTGCCGACCTGGTAGGGTGGGAGCGACTGATGTGGGGTTCAGATTATCCACGTACCATTACTGCCATCACCTACCGCATGTCATACGACTTTGTAGAGAAGTCTGCTGAACTGACGGATGACAACAAACGCCTGTTCCTTGGCGAGAATGCCCAGCGCTTCTATGGTTTTAAGAATCTTCCAGAATTACCGTATATTAAAAATATGTCAGAATGAAAGCAATACAAATTACACATTCACAAGAACTGAACATCATTGAAATGGAGAAACCGCAGGCTCCTGGCCGCGGTGAGATACTGCTGAAACTGCACTATGTGGGTTTCTGCGGCAGTGACATCAATACGTTTATGGGCCGTAACACGATGGCTTTGAATCCGGTAATCCCCGGTCATGAGGTGGGTGCCGTCATCGAGGCAGTAGGTGAGGATGTGCCCAATGAACTGAAGCCCGGTATGGTGGTGACCTGTAACCCTTATACCAACTGTGGCAAGTGTGCATCGTGCCGTAACCAGCGGGTCAACGCCTGTCAGCACAACGAGACATTGGGCGTACAGCGCAATGGTGCCATGAAGGAGTATATCGTGCTACCTTGGGAGAAGGTGATTCCTGCCGGCAGTCTTACGCCGAAGGTAACGGCACTGGTTGAGCCAATGAGTGTGGGCTTCC
>CAMJIA010000134.1 GCA_946405695.1 uncultured Prevotellaceae bacterium
AACCATCAAAGCAGCGGTCAGCACAAAGAGTTGTAGGAATAGTCGTTTCATTATATTTCTGTAATTGCGATTATTTCTTGTTTCTCACCTCATTGAGGAAACGCACCATCTTCTGCAGATTCTCCTCCGTATACATCTGTGGACCACCATGGCTGCCCTCTGCAGGGAATGTTCCTTCAGTCTTGACACCAGCAGCTTTCAGCAGCTCAAAGAACATCTTACCCTGGCAGCCAGGAACGACATTGTCCTTCTCGCCATGGAAGATGATGATGGGAGGATTCTTCTTGTTGACATAGTAGGTAGCACTCAGACTGCGATACTTGTCTGGTTCTTTGTCGAGCTTAGAAGCAAGCAGCACGTCCTCAGGAGAGTCGGGGCCCATCTTCATACCCTCGCCACAATCCATAGCGGTAAGGTCAACGGGACCAGACCAGTCACAGGCAGCATTGACAGTACTTTTCTCTTTGAGACAGTTGCCAACGGTACCTTCAAGGTCAATATCCACAGTACCCACCTTGGTCTGCTTCACACCGCTGGTGGTAGCGGCAATAGATGCCAGATGACCACCAGAAGAGAAGCCGCTGGTAGCAATGAATGAAGTATCGAACTTATACTTCTTCGCATTGGCACGTACAAAACGGATGACGGCACGGATGTCGTGGATCTGGGCAGGCCACTTGGCATCCATGCTGCTACGATGGTTAGGACAAACGACAGCATAGCCGTTGTCGAGCAGGGTCTTGCCGATAGTACCGAGGTCAGCCATACCTTTGCTGCTATTGCTAAACCATGCACTACCATAGATATGGATGACGACAGGATAGCTCTTAGCCTCTTTCTTAGGCAGGTAGATGTCGCAGGTATGATAAGCCTTGTCATCTCCCGCATAGTTCACGTCCTTCCACTCCTGAGAAGTCTCCAGTTTTGTTTGCTGTTGGAAGCCACCAAAGCCTCCAGCGGGCTGTGCTACTGCTGCCACAGCAGCCATGCACATCACGAATGTTGATAATAATGTTTTCTTCATAGTTAGTTTTATTTAAACTGCCAATAGTCGAGGCGGACGTCACCCTGTGCCTTGTCGAAGCAGAGGTAGAGGTCGTGAACACCCGTAGCACCATTGACCTTCGTATTAAATGTCTTGTATTTCTCAGCAGAGCCTGTGCTCTTGATAGTAGCGGTACCAATGACATCGCCCTTCACGTTGTCGAGGCGCAGGGTAACGGTGCAGCCTGCCTGGGCAGCAGCGGCAGCGATGATGCTGAACTGCTTGGCACCCTTACCGAAGTCAACACCACGCAGACGGATATACTCGCCGTCGTTGATATCAAATATGTACATGTTACGCTTACCGGTAGACTCCGGCATGTCCTTCACGACACCCGTATTGGGAATACCCATCTTGGCAGACTTCAGTCCATAGCCCCAGTTCATGGTCTCAGCCTCCACACGACGATAAGGGTTCAGCCAGTGGAGCTGCTTCAAGGGCTTCTGGTCCATCCAATAGGGAACCTCTTGGATAGTGCCATCGGCATTGTAGGTAATCTCCGTAGCAGAGACGGTACGACGCTCATGGTGCTCATAGGTATCGAGATGCATCAGGTCGTAGTTCTGACCAAAGACATACGAATGACCCTGGAAATCGCAGATACCAGGATGGTTACCACGATCACGCTGAGTGGGCTTCATGATATAGTTCTTCCACTCCCAAGGACCTGTGGGACTGTCGCTCATGGCATAGCCCAAAGCCTCTGGACAGCAGGTCGTGGCATAGCTGAGATAGTACTTGCCATTACGCTTGTAGAGCCACGGACCTTCCTGATAGTTCTTCACAGTCCATGTAGCCTTCTCACTCCAGGGTGTGCGGAGGTTTGCCTTAGCGCCTTCCTGCTTGACAGGACGCATGATGCCGTCCTTTGGATTCAGCACGAAGATGTCGCCCTGCGTAGAAATCATGTCTTTATTTAACTTGGTGTAGTAGACATGGGGATTACCCCAGTACATATAGGCCTGACCATCGTCATCCGTAAAGACGGTAGGGTCGATATCGTCCCAATGCTCTTTCTGCCATACCAACGGCTCACCAAGGGGATCCTTGAAGGGTCCGTAAGGAGAATCGCTCACCAAGACACCGATGCCATGACCATGTAGGGGCGCATAGAGGTAGTACTTACCATTGCGCTCAACTGTCTGGATTGCCCAGGCACCATTCTCACGACTGCGCCAGGAGAACTCCTTCAGCGAAGCTACAGCACCGTGTTCTGTCCAGTTGACCATATCTGTCGTTGACCACAGCAGCCAGTCGTACATATAGAATCCTGCGTTGTTACGCTCGTTTGGATCGGGGATATCCTCAGGAGAGGCATCGTGTGACGTATATAAGAATAAGGTGTCGCCAATCACCAGTGGTGAGGGGTCGGCAGTGTACTTGGTCTGGAACAACGGCATGTTCACCTGCTCCAGTCCACGCATCTCCCACCAGTCGAAGTTGAAGAGCTTCGGACCCT